>NZ_JAFBKA010000022.1:0-101128 GCF_022760795.1 Pseudomonas sp. BP01 | reverse complement strand
CGCTGCGCTCCGGGGTTCCCTCACTCCGGCCTCGCTCCCGGGAGGACCGCGCTGCAGGCCCCATCCTGGGGCCCAGCGCTTGACGGGCATCCATGCCCGTCACCTCCCTTCGCAAGGCCTGCGTTCGACCTCCTGAAGTCGCGAAGATCAAAAGCCAGATCAAAAGCCAGATCAAAAGCAGATCAAACGCCAGATCAAAAGCGGGAGTGAGAGCTGAACTCAACGCTCATACTGGCCCGCGAGCGGCGATAGCCGCGGCGCTATCAGCGCAATAGCGAACGGTGGTTGTTCTAAAACCTGCGAAAGAGGACAATTATCGGCTTCCCGTCACAACCAGCGACCTTGCATGGCCTTTCTTGCACTTGGTATCAACCATAAGACTGCCTCGGTAGACGTACGCGAGCGCGTGGCGTTTACCCCAGAGCAGCTGGTAGACGCCCTGCAGCAGCTCTGCCGACTGACGTCCAGCCGCGAAGCGGCGATCCTGTCGACCTGCAACCGTAGCGAGCTCTATATAGAGCAGGACCACCTGTCCGCCGACGCCGTGCTGCAATGGCTGGCCGACTATCACCGCCTCAGCCTGGACGAGCTGCGCGCCAGTGCCTACGTGCATGAAGAGCACGATGCCGTTAAGCACATGATGCGCGTGGCTTCGGGCCTGGACTCGCTGGTGCTCGGCGAGCCGCAGATCCTCGGCCAGATGAAGTCCGCCTACGCCGTAGCGCGCGAGGCCGGTACCGTCGGCCCGCTGCTCGGGCGCCTGTTCCAGGCCACCTTCAGTGCTGCCAAGCAGGTGCGTACCGACACCGCCATCGGTGAAAACCCGGTATCGGTGGCGTTTGCCGCGGTCAGCCTGGCCAAACAGATCTTCAGCGACCTGGGACGAAGCCAGGCCTTGTTGATCGGGGCGGGCGAAACAATCACCCTGGTCGCTCGCCATCTGCATGAGCAAGGCGTGCGGCGTATCGTCGTGGCCAACCGTACCCTGGAGCGGGCCAGTACCCTGGCCGAGCAGTTTGGCGCACACGCCGTACTGCTGGCCGACATCCCCCAGGAACTGGCCAACAGCGACATCGTCATCAGTTCCACCGCCAGCCAGCTGCCCATTTTGGGCAAAGGCGCGGTCGAGAGTGCGCTGAAACAGCGACGGCACAAGCCCATCTTCATGGTCGACATTGCCGTGCCGCGTGACATCGAACCTGAAGTCGGCGAGCTGGACGACGTCTACCTGTACACTGTCGATGACCTGCACGACGTGGTGGCGGAAAACCTCAAGAGCCGCCAGGGCGCAGCCCAGGCTGCCGAAGAGCTGGTATCGGTAGGTGCCGAAGATTTCATGCTGCGCCTGCGTGAACTGGCTGCGGTGGACGTGCTCAAGGCCTACCGCCAGCAGAGCGAGCGCCTGCGCGACGACGAACTGCAAAAGGCCCTGCGCCTGCTGGCCAACGGCGGCAACCCCGAGGACGTAATGGCCCAGCTGGCCCGGGGACTGACCAACAAACTCCTGCATGCGCCCAGCGTGCAATTGAAAAAGCTCTCGGCCGAGGGCCGCCTCGATGCGCTGGCCATGGCCCAGGAACTCTTTGCCCTCAACGAGGGCTCCACGGACAAATCCCCGCAATGAAAGCGTCGCTGCTGAACAAACTGGATATCCTCCAGGACCGCTTCGAAGAGCTCACCGCCCTGCTCGGTGATGCCGAGGTCATTTCCGACCAGACGCGCTTTCGCGCGTATTCCCGTGAATACGCCGAGGTCGAGCCGGTCTACGCTGCTTATAAAGAGTGGTGCAAAGTCCAGGGCGACCTTGAAGGCGCCCAGGCGCTGCTCAAGGACAGCGACCCGGACCTGCGCGAAATGGCCGTGGAAGAAGTGCGTGAAGCCAAGGAACAGCTGCTGACGCTGGAGGCGAAGCTGCAACGCATGCTGCTGCCCAAAGACCCCAACGACGGCCGCAACGTGTTCCTCGAAATTCGCGCCGGGACCGGTGGCGACGAGGCGGCGATCTTCTCCGGCGACCTGTTCCGCATGTATTCGCGCTACGCCGAAAAACGCGGCTGGCGCCTGGAGATCTTGTCCGAGAACGAAGGCGAGCACGGCGGCTACAAGGAAATCATCGCCCGTGTCGAGGGTGAGAACGTCTACGGCAAGCTCAAGTTCGAGTCTGGCGCACACCGCGTCCAGCGCGTGCCCGAAACCGAATCCCAGGGCCGCGTGCACACCTCCGCGTGCACGGTGGCGGTGCTGCCCGAGCCGGACGAACAAGCAGCCATCGAAATCAACCCGGCCGACCTGCGCGTGGACACCTACCGTGCATCTGGCGCGGGTGGCCAGCACGTGAACAAGACCGACTCGGCGATCCGTATTACCCACTTGCCCACCGGTATCGTGGTCGAATGCCAGGAAGAGCGTTCGCAGCACAAGAACCGCGCCCGTGCCATGTCCTGGCTGTCGGCCAAGCTCAACGACATGCAGACCAGCGCAGCACAGAATGCCATTGCCAGCGAGCGCAAGCTGCTGGTGGGCTCCGGTGACCGTTCCGAGCGCATCCGCACCTACAATTATCCACAGGGCCGGGTGACCGATCACCGTATCAATCTGACCTTGTACTCGCTGGACGACATCCTCAGCGGTGGCGTGGACGCAGTGATCGAACCGCTACTGGCCGAATACCAGGCCGACCAACTGGCTGCCCTGGGGGACTGATGACCATCATCGCCAGCTTGCTGCGCAACGCGCAGTTGCCCGAATCGCCCACCGAGCGGCTGGATGCCGAATTGCTGCTGGCTGCTGCCATCGGCAAGTCGCGCAGCTACCTGCACACCTGGCCCGAGCGAATCGTCAGCAGCGAAGATGCCCAGACCTACGCCGATTACCTGCAGCGTCGCCGTGGCGGCGAGCCGGTGGCCTACATCCTCGGGCAGCAGGGCTTCTGGAAGATCGACCTGGAAGTGGCGCCGCATACCCTGATCCCGCGGCCGGATACCGAACTGTTGGTCGAGACGGCCCTCGAGCTGCAACCCGCCTCGCCAGCCAAGGTCCTCGACCTTGGCACCGGTACCGGTGCGATTGCCCTGGCCCTGGCCAGCGACCGCGCGGCCTGGCAGGTGACTGCGGTTGACCGGGTGGAAGAAGCCGCTGCCCTGGCCGAGCGCAACCGCCAGCGCCTGGGCCTGGGCAACGCCCAGGTGCGGGTCAGCCACTGGTTCGGCAGCCTGGCCGGCGAGCGTTTCGACCTGATTGTCAGCAACCCGCCCTACATTGCCGCCGCAGACCCGCACCTGGTGGCCGGTGACGTGCGCTTTGAGCCCAGCAGTGCGCTGGTGGCCGGCGCCGATGGCCTGGACGACCTGCGCGTGATTGCTGCCCAGGCCCCCGCGCACCTGTTGCCGGGTGGCTGGTTGCTGTTGGAGCATGGTTACGACCAGGCAGCGGCGGTACGCGCCTTGCTGGCTGAGCAAGGCTTTATCGAGGTCGCCAGCCGAACGGACCTGGGCGGCCATGAACGTATTACCCTGGGGCGCCTGCCATGCTGAGTGATCAGGAACTGCTGCGTTACAGCCGGCAGGTATTGCTGGCCCAGATCGACATCGACGGCCAACTGCGGCTCAAGCAGAGCAAGGCGCTGATTGTGGGGCTCGGCGGCCTGGGCTCTCCGGTTGCGCTGTACCTGGCTGCCGGCGGGGTAGGTGAGTTGCACCTGGCCGACTTCGACACCGTCGACCTGACCAATCTGCAACGCCAGGTGATTCACGACAGTGCCAGCGTCGGCATGAGCAAGGTCGATTCAGCCCTGCAGCGCTTGCAGGCGATCAACCCGGAGATCGGCCTGGTTGCCCATCGCCAGGCTCTGGATGAAGACTCGCTCGCTGCTGCTGTGGCGGCGGTCGACCTGGTGCTGGATTGCTCCGACAATTTTGCTACCCGTGAAGCGGTCAACGCTGCTTGTGTGGCTGCTGGCAAACCCCTGGTGAGCGGCGCGGCGATCCGCCTGGAAGGGCAGCTGTCGGTGTTCGACCCTCGGCGCGACTACAGCCCCTGCTACCACTGCCTGTATGGGCATGGCAGTGAAGATGAGCTGACCTGTAGCGAAGCTGGCGTCATCGGGCCACTGGTGGGTCTGGTGGGCAGCCTGCAAGCGCTGGAGGCCATGAAACTGCTGGCCGGCTTCGGCGAGCCGCTGGTGGGCCGGCTGCTGCTGATCGATGCCCTCGGCACCCGTATCCGCGAGCTGCGCGTCAAGCGCGACCCGGCGTGCGCAGTTTGCGGCAAGCGCGATGGCTGAGCGTTCGGCGCCGGTCGGCGTGATGGACTCGGGGGTCGGCGGTTTGTCGGTACTCGCCGAGATCCAGCGCCTGCTGCCCAACGAGACGCTGCTGTATGTGGCCGATTGCGGCCATGTGCCTTACGGTGAAAAGTCTCCGGACTATATCCGCGAGCGCTGCCGGCACATTGCCGGGTTCTTTCATGCGCAAGGCGCCAAGGCCATGGTCCTGGCGTGCAACACCGCCACGGTGGCGGCAGTGGCTGACTTGCGCGAGCTGTACCCGACCTGGCCGCTGGTGGGCATGGAGCCGGCCGTGAAGCCTGCTGCGGCCGCCACCCGCTCGGGCGTAGTCGGTGTACTGGCAACCACCGGTACCTTGCAAAGCGCCAAGTTCGCAGCCTTGCTCGACCGTTTCGCCAACGACGTACAGGTTATTACGCAACCTTGCCCGGGGCTGGTCGAGCTGATCGAGACCGGTGACCTGGCCAGCCTGGCGCTGCGCCAGATGCTGCAGGGCTATGTGCAGCCGTTGCTGGCCGCCGGCTGCGACACGCTGATCCTCGGCTGCACCCATTACCCTTTCTTGCGCCCGTTACTGGCCCAACTTGTGCCAGCCGATGTGGCGATCATCGACACCGGCGCCGCGGTGGCGCGTCAGTTGCAAAGGCTGCTGGGTGCCAATGACCTGTTAGCCGACGGCCCGGCCGGCGACGCCCGCTTCTGGACCAGCGCTGACCCTGAAACCCTCAGAAAAATCCTACCTGTGCTGTGGCAGAAGTCCGACGATGTGCAAAGCTTTGCGTTGTGAAAAAAACGTGAAAAACAGCTGAACTATCGTTCCACTTCTGCTTTCTACCGCTTGCCTGCTTGAGGCGGACACTAATAACAGCATCAGGAAGAAGGATGTTTCTTATGAGGAAACTGCTCGGCTTGGCGGCGGCTGCCGCCTTTACTTTGGGTCAAGCGATGTCGGCACAGGCTGCCGACATTTCGTTTTCGGTGGGGCAGACCGGTGACTCGACCATGGTCTATCGGCTGGGGCTGCAATCGAACTGGGACGCGAGCTGGTGGCAGACCAGCGTCGGTCGGCTGACCGGCTACTGGGATGGAGCCTACACCTATTGGGAGGGTGACGAGACGGCGAGCAACCATAGCCTGTCGTTCGCGCCAGTGTTCGTCTATGAATTTGCCGGGGAGTCGGTGAAGCCCTACATCGAAGCGGGGATCGGTGTGGCGGCGTTCTCCAGCACCGAGCTGGAAAGCAACGAGCTAGGCTCGGCATTCCAGTTCGAGGACCGCATCGGCTTTGGTTTGCGCTTTGCCGGCGGGCATGAGATTGGGGTGCGGGCGATCCATTACTCCAACGCGGGTATCAAAGAGCCCAACGATGGGGTTGAGAGCTACAGCCTCCATTACCGCATGGCGCTCTGAGTTCGCCTGCGCCGGCGTCTTCGCGGCGGTTCGACGCTTCGATAAACCCGCTCCCACAGGGATACTGCAGCATTCAAGATCTGGGTATTCCTGTGGGAGCGGGCGCGCCCGCGAAGAAGCTAACGCTGTTTTCAGGTATTAGCGCGTCAACGGCCACAGGCTACTGACGTCCAGGGTCTCCAGAACCAGTTCCGGTTCAGCCTGCGGCCACCGACGCAACAACTCTTGTGCAACACTTTGTGGCGTCCATTGCTCCGGTATCGCCTGCACCGACGTCACCGGCACCTTCAGCGACTGTGGCGCCACTACGGTCAGCTCGATACCCAGCTCCTTCAGACCTTTGCGTTGCTCACGCATCCATTGCGGGAGGTTGTTCCAGCCCGCAATGACCTGTGTCGGTGCATACAGCTGCAACGCCGAATAACGGTTGAACAACGCCATCACCTGCGGCGAATTGCCCTTCGCCAGCAAAGGCAGCGCTTTGGTCAGGCAAAGCTCAACTGCCAGCTGGTTGGTAGTGCCTATGGCCTCGAACAGCTCGCTGTCTGCTACATCGTCCGGCAGGTAATCGCTGGTCCCGGCATTGATGATCAAGCCATCCAGCGAGCACCAGGCATGGCATATCTGCTGGCAGGCATCGGCTGCGTCGGGTTCGGCATGCAACAGCCATGGCAGGCGCAAAAAACGCCGACCATGTTGTGCTGCCAATGTATTCAATTCCTCGCTTTCCTTAGCACTGGCGGCAACGCGATGGCCCTGTTCGAGCAAGCGTTCCACCAAAGCCAGACCTAGTCCCTTGCTGGCGCCCGTAACCCAAAAACTTCGTGAGTCATTCAAGACGTTGCCCTCTAATCCTGCCGGCGTGGAAGGCCCTTGAAGGCTTCCAGTGCACGCTGGCGACTGCTGCTGAGATCGACCATAGGACTGTGATACAAATTATTAGCAAATAGATCCCTGGATTTCATCGGTTCATGGATAGTTTTCTCATCTAGGTCATGTAGCTCCGGCAACCAGTACCGAATGAAATGCCCTTGTGGATCGAACCGCTGGGACTGTGAAACAGGGTTGAAGATGCGGAAATAGGGTACTGCGTCGGTACCGGTGGAGGCGCTCCACTGCCAGCCGCCATTGTTGGCAGCCAGGTCACCGTCTATCAGGTGGCGCATGAAATGCCGCTCGCCCTTGCGCCAGTCGATCAGCAGGTTTTTGCTGAGGAACATGGCCACCACCATGCGCAGCCGGTTATGCATCCATCCGGTGTGCAGCAACTGGCGCATGGCTGCGTCGATAATCGGGAAACCCGTGCGGCCCTGTTCCCAGGCTTCGAGGTCGGCCGGTGCATCGCGCCAAGGCAGGGCTTCAGTCTGGGCGCGGAAGGCGCGGTGGCGCGAGACCTGTGGATAACCGCTGAGGATGTGCTTGTAGAATTCGCGCCAGAGCAGCTCATTGATCCAGGTCTGCACGCCCGTACTGCCACTGTCGAACTCGCCCCGGTTGCTGGCCAGGGCACCGTGCAGGCACTGCCGGGGCGAGATCACCCCGGCGGCCAGGTACGCCGAAAGCTGGCTGGTACCCGGTTTGGCAGGCAGGTCACGCAGTTGCTGGTAGTCATTGATGGTTTCGTCGAGAAAGCGGGACAGCCGCCGCTGCGCCTCGGCTCCACCCGCTGGCCAATGTTCACGCAAGGCGCGCGCGGGGGTTGCAAAACCGTCCACGTGTTGCGGAACAGGGTCACTGGGGATTTGCAGCGGTGCCTGGCGCTTAACCCGGTGGGCCATGGCAGGCAGGCTGCGGTGCAGGTGCGCCAGGCAGGTTTTCTTGAACTGGCTGAATACCTGAAAGTAGTCGCCACTGCGGGTCAGGATGGTGCCCGGGCGGAAGAACAGCTGGTCGAGGTGGATGTGTGCCTGAATGCCCGACTTTTCCAGCAGGGCCCGGGTGGCATCGTCGCGGCGCTGCTCGTTGATGCCGTACTCTTCGTTCCAGTGAACGCTTGCCACCTGATGTTGGCGGCATACCTCAAGCACGGCTTGTGGTGCCTGGTCCCAAGTGTCGATCTTGCGGATCAGCAGCGGGATATTCAGGCCTTCCAGCGACTGGCGCAGGTCGTGCAGGTTGCGCAGCCAGAAATCGACTTTGCAGGCGGCGTCATCATGGGCTTGCCATTGCCCGGGGCTGACCAGCCACAGGGCAATGGTCGGCCCGCGCTCGGTGGCGGCGCTGAGTGCGTTGTTGTCATCGATGCGCAGGTCGCTGCGCAGCCAGGTCAGGTGCATGGGGCATTCATCTCTACAGGGTGGCCGCTTTGGGCTTGAAGCAGGCGCAGTGCCACCTGTGGGGTTTCGAAGAGGGCGAGGTTGGGCAGCTCGAGGGCACGCAGCTGCTTTTCATGCAGCAACAGCATCGGGCCACCGGCCAGGATTATCATGGGCAGGTTGTGCAGGGTGCGTTGCAGCGCCTTGCCATCGATGCGGGGCCCCAGGTGCAGCAGCACGGCGCGGGGGCTGAGTGTGCTGACGGCGCGTTGCAGGTGCGGGCCGGCAACGGGGTGCTCCAACACCTCGACCGGGAACCCGTTGCTGGTGAACAGCCAGGCGCATAGCCATAAACCGGGGCTGAAGGCACGTTCGCTGTCTTCCACCAGCAACACCGCAGGCCCCTGCAGCAACTGGTTGTCATGGTAGACCCGGGCACCTAGCTTGCTGCGTAGCCAACTGTGGAAAAACACCTGTTCCAGCTGCGCATTGAAGTAATTGCGCCAACGCAGGTCGAGGAGGTCGAGCAGCGGCAGCAGCAGTTGTTCGCACAGGGTAACGGCCGGGTACAGGGCCATGGCCTGGTTGAGCTGCTGGTCAAGGGCGCGTTGTGACAGGCTGGCAATGGCTTCGATCAGCTGAAATTGCCGGGCCTGCCAGTCACCTTTGGGCAGCGTGCTGGAGGGTTTGTCGAGCAGCTCGCGTACTTGCCCGACCGATGCCCCACGCTGCAGCCAGCCAAGGACTGCCTCGACCCGATCAACCTGGTCCAGCGGGTACAGGCGATGTCCCTTTGCGGTGCGTTGCGGCTTGAGCAGGCCATACCGGCGCTCCCAGGCGCGCAGGGTGACCGGGTTTACGCCCGTGCGACGGGCAAGTTCACCGATGGGGAGCAAGGTGTCAGACTGCATTGCGCAAGCCCAGACTTTCCGGATGCGGCTGCAGGTAGGCCTGTTGCAGCAGATACGGGTCGGGGTGCTTGCGCAAATGGTGCTTGAGCAGGGTCAGCGGCACTACCAGCGGCACCACGCCTTGCTGGTACTGGCTGATGATTGTCTGCAGCTCGGCTTTGTCCTGTTGCGTCAGGCTGTCCTTGAAATAGCCGCTGAGGTGCTGCAGCACATTGCAGTGGGTGCCGCGGCTGGCGCAGCGGCGCAAGGCCTGCATCAGCTGACTGAAGTAGCGTGGGCCGATGCTTTGTGGGTCGTCATCCTTGCTCATGCTGCCGAGCAGGCGGCCCAGCGTGCGGTAGGCCTGGGGGTTGTTGGCCATCACCAGGTACTTGTAACGCGAATGAAAGCGCACCAGGCCTCCCCGAGTAAGGCCCCCGGCCAGCAGGCGCTGCCAGTCGGCGTAGGCGTACACGCGGCTGATGAAGTTCTCGCGCAGCACGGGGTCATGCAGGCGACCTTCTTCCTCTACTGGCAGGTCCGGGCGTTGTGCGCAGAAGGCCTGGGCATACACGCCGCGCCCCCCCTGGATGGCCGGATGACCGTTGTCCTGATACACCTTGACCCGCTCCAGGCCGCAGGAGGGCGACTTTTGCATGAAAATATAGCCGCAGATGCTGTCGAGCTCGGCGGCCATCTGCACGCCATAGCTGCGTAGCGGGCCGGTCAGGTCCATGCCAGGGTTACGGGTGCCGACCACTTCCGGTCGTTCGGGGTTGCCGACCAGGCGGATCGGGTCGCGCGGTACGCCAAGGCCGATGGCGACTTCCGGGCACACCGGCAGCCAGTCGAAATGAGCATCCAGTTGCGTACGGCACAGGTCTGAGGCTTTGTGCCCGCCGTTGTAACGCACACTATGCCCGGTCAGGCAGGCGCTTATGGCGATACGCGGCTTGCTGTGGGCTGAAAGGTCGTGCATGGCTGCCTCCGGTAAACCTGTACGAATATAAAATTTTGTACAAGTTTATTCCAGCACAGCCGGGAAGTTATGCAAACTAGAATTTGTGTATAACGCTACATTACTCCAGGTGTTCGAGCAGTCGCCGCGCCGCTTCCTGGCCGCTGAGCCAGGCGCCTTCTACGCGCCCGGACAGGCACCAATCGCCGCAGGCGTACAACCCTTGGTCGGCATCGGCCAGTGCGCCCCACTCATGATTGATGCTGGGGCGCGCATAGAGCCAGCGGTGAGCCAGGGCGAAGGTGGGGGCCGGCACCACGCAACCGACCAGCTCGGCGAACTCGCCCCACAGCTGTTCGATCACTTCTTCCTTGGGCAGGTCGATGTGCTGCCGGCTCCAGTCAGACGTGGCGTGCAGCACCCAGGTATCGAGTTGCTCGTCGCGGCCGGGCTTGCTGCGGTTACGGGCCAGCCAGTCAAGCGGGTTGTCTTGCACGAAGCAGCCTTGCATCGGGGTGTCCAAAGGTGTCTGGAAGGCCAGCGCGACAGCCCATACAGGTTCCATTTGCACGCCCGCAGCCACGGCGGCCAATTTCGGGGTGGAGGCCAGAAGTGGCGTGGCCTGCGGTGCCGGCACGGCGATCACCACGCGGCTGTAAGGGCCATGGCTGCAGCCTTCGGTGTCTTGCAGGTGCCAGTACTGCTTGCCACGGAACACTTCGGCGATACGGCAGCCGAAGTTCACCGTCACATCCTTGAGCAGGCCACGGGTGATGGCGCTCATGCGTGGTACGCCTACCCATCGGGTCTGTTCGTCAGGGGAGGGGGTGAGCTCGCCATCACGGTAGTTGTACAGCTGTGGCTTCCACTGCTCGGCCCAGCCGGCGGCAACCCACTGTTGCACCTGCTCGACGAAGCGCCGGTCACGGGCAGTGAAATACTGGGCGCCGAGGTCCAGCGCGCCGGCCTCGCTGCGCTTGCTGGCCATGCGCCCACCACTGCCGTGGCCTTTGTCGAACAGATGCACGGATTGCCCGGCCTTTTGCAACGCCTGGGCGGCTGACAAGCCGGCGATACCGGCTCCGATGATGGCAATAGGTACTGTCATGATGGCCTCTTCAAACCTTGCTGTTAGCAGACTACGCTGTCAGGCAAACCTGTACAATCCAGAAATTCTGTATAAGGTTATTCCGCTTTGGCGGTCAGGTTGGCCTATGTTTATCCGAGAGCGTCGGGTCAAAAAAGTGCCTTGATGTTAAAAATAGACCACCGCCGCATTCTGCGAGGACACAGCCATGCATATATTGCTGACAGGTGGCACCGGTTTGATTGGCAAGCATCTTTGCCAGTACTGGCTAGGCCAGGGGCATCGGCTTACGGTTTGGAGCCGGCGACCTGAACAGGTGGCAAAAATATGTGGCAGTGGCGTACGTGGCATCGCCAGCCTGGAGCAACTGGAGGCGGACGATCACCTTGATGCGGTGGTTAACCTGGCCGGTGCGCCGATTGCCGATCGGCCCTGGACGGCTGCCCGACGCAACCTGCTGTGGGCCAGCCGCGTCACCCTGACCGAGCAACTGCTGACTTGGTTGGGCACCCGTGAGCAACGCCCACACGTGCTGATCTCCGGCTCCGCAGTGGGCTGGTACGGTGACGGTGGCGAACGCGAGCTGACCGAAGCTTCGCCCCCGGTGCGCGAAGATTTCGCCAGCCAGTTGTGCATTGCCTGGGAAGAGACGGCCCAGCGCTCCCAGGCACAGGGTATCCGCGTGGTATTGGTACGCACCGGGCTGGTGCTGGCCAGCGATGGCGGCTTTTTGTCGCGCCTGCGCGTGCCCTTCAAGCTCGGGCTTGGCGGGCCATTGGGCAATGGACGGCAGTGGATGCCGTGGGTCCATATAGACGACCAGGTCGCCCTGATTGATTTTCTCTTGCAGCACAACGATGCCAGCGGTCCTTATAATGCCTGCGCTCCGGAGCCGGTGCGCAACCGCGAGTTCGCCAGGCGCCTGGGTCGGGCCCTGCATCGGCCGGCGCTGCTGCCAGTGCCGGCATTGTTGCTCAAGGCTGGCCTGGGCGAGATGTCGACCTTGCTGCTGGGCGGCCAGCGGGCACGCCCGGTACGCTTGCTGGCGGCTGGCTTCACCTTCCGCTTCAACGATCTGCAATCGGCCCTGGACAACCTGTCCAGCCGCCTCTGACATAGGACGCTGCATGACCGATCACGCCCTGCTGCTGGTCAACCTGGGTTCCCCGGCTTCCACCTCGGTGGCCGATGTGCGCCGCTACCTCAACCAGTTTCTCATGGACCCGTACGTGGTCGACCTGCCTTGGCCGCTGCGGCGCCTGCTGGTGTCGTTGATCCTGATCAAGCGCCCGGAGCAGTCGGCGCATGCCTATGGCTCGATCTGGTGGGAGGAGGGCTCGCCGCTGGTGGTGCTGACTCGTCGTCTGCAGTCAGCAATGGTCGAGCACTGGCCCCATGGCCCGGTGGAAATCGCCATGCGCTATGGCCAGCCAGCTTTGCCCGAAGTGCTGGAACGCCTGGCAGCCCGAGGCGTGCGCAAGGTGACCTTGGCGCCGCTTTATCCACAGTTCGCCGACAGTACCGTGACCACTGTGGTCGAGCTGGCAAAACAGGTGATCAGCGAACGCCAGCTGCCGCTGCAGATGCGTGTGCTGCAGCCGTTCTACGAGCACCCTGACTACATCGAGGCGCTGGCGGCCAGCGCCCGGCCTTACCTGGAACAGGATTACGACCACCTGCTGCTGAGCTTCCATGGCTTGCCGGAGCGGCACTTGAAGAAGCTGTTTCCCAAGGGCAGCAAGCACGACCTGCGTACCGCTGATTGCTGCCACGGTGCATCCGCCGAGGTGCGTGCGGTGTGTTACCGCGGGCAATGCTTGGCTACGGCCAAAGCCTTTGCGCAGAGAATGGGCATACCGGATGGCAAATGGTCGGTATCGTTCCAGTCTCGGCTGGGGCGGGACAAGTGGATCGAGCCCTACACCGAGACGCGGCTGGATGAGCTGGCCAAGGCCGGCGTAAAGAAGCTGCTGGTGATGTGCCCGGCGTTCGTGGCCGATTGCATCGAGACGCTGGAAGAGATCGGCATGCGGGGCAGCGAACAGTTTGTCGAGGCTGGCGGGCGTGAGCTGGTGCTGGTGCCGTGCCTGAATGATCACCCGGAGTGGGTGAGGGTGTTGGCTGATATGTGCGAAAAGGCCTGACATTGCGTCTGCCTATACCGGCCCTATCGCCGGCAAGCCAGCTCCCACAAGAGCATCACAGTCTCTGAAACCTGTGGTGTACCTGTGGGAACTGGCTTGCCGGCGATAGGGCCGGCTGAGGTTAAAGCCGGATCAAGGCAACTGATCATCCAGTTTCTTGTGCTTCCAGCCATCATTGCCCGGCAGGATCAGGTTCAGGGCAATCGCCACGATGGCGCACAGGGCGATGCCCTTCAGGCCCCAGTCATCCGGGCCGTCACCGCTGCCGATCAGCACGCCGCCGATACCAAATACCAAGGTTACCGACACGATCACCAGGTTGCGCGCTTCGGCCAGGTCGATCTTGTGGCGGATCATGGTGTTCATGCCCACTGCCGCGATCGAACCGAACAGCAGGCAAAGAATACCGCCCATTACTGGCACCGGGATGCTTTGCAGCAGCGCGCCGAACTTGCCGATAAACGCCAGGGTAATGGCGAAGACCGCCGCCCAGGTCATGATCTTCGGGTTGTAGTTCTTGGTCAGCATCACCGCGCCAGTCACTTCGGCGTAGGTGGTGTTGGGCGGGCCGCCGAACAGGCCGGCTGCCGTGGTGGCCAGGCCGTCACCTAGCAAGGTGCGGTGCAGGCCAGGCTTTTTCAGGTAGTCACGGCCGGTCACGCTACCGACCGCAATCACCCCGCCGATGTGCTCGATCGCCGGTGCCAGGGCAACCGGGACGATGAACAGGATGGCCTGCCAGTTGAACGCCGGTGCGGTGAAATTGGGGATTTCCAGCCACGGTGCAGCGGCGATTTTGGCCGTGTCGACCACACCAAAGGCGAACGACAGGGCAAAGCCCACCAGCACGCCAGAGATGATCGGTACCAGGCGGAAAATACCCTTGCCGAACACAGCGACGATCAAGGTGGTCAGCAGGGCTGGCATGGAGATCAGCATGGCGGTCTTGTAGGGCATCAACGCAACGCCGTCGCCACCCTTGCCCATTGCCATGTTGGCAGCGATCGGTGCCATGGCCAGGCCGATGGAGATGATCACCGGGCCAATCACCACAGGCGGCAGCATGCGGTCGATGAAACCGGTGCCTTTGATTTTTACCATCAGGCCCATGAAGGTGTACACGAAACCGGCCGCCATCACGCCGCCCATGGTCTCGGCCAGGCCAAACTGGCCCTTGGCGAGGATGATCGGGGTGATGAAGGCAAAGCTGGAGGCCAGGAACACCGGTACCTGGCGGCCGGTAACCAGCTGGAACAGCAGCGTGCCGATGCCTGCGGTGAACAACGCGACGTTCGGGTCGAGGCCGGTGATCAGTGGCATCAGCACCAACGCGCCGAATGCCACGAAGAGCATCTGCGCGCCCGAAACGACCTGGCGCCAGAGCGGGTCGTTGAAGCCGTCCTGCATGGTCAGGCGTCCTTTTGCTTGGTGCCGAAGATCTTGTCACCGGCATCGCCCAGGCCCGGCACGATGTAGCCGTGTTCGTTCAGGCGCTGGTCGATCGAGGCGGTGTAGATCTTCACGTCCGGGTGGGCTTTTTCCACCACTTCGATGCCTTCTGGTGCGGCGACCAGCACCATGGCGCGGATCTCTTTGCAGCCGGCCTTTTTCAGCAGGTCGATGGTAGCGACCATCGAAGCGCCGGTGGCCAGCATCGGGTCGATGATCAGGGCCAGACGCTGGTTGATGTCCGGCGCGAGCTTTTCCAGGTAGGTATGGGCTTCGAGGGTTTCCTCGTTGCGGGCAACGCCGACGGCGCTGACCTTGGCACCCGGGATCAGGCTGAGCACGCCGTCAAGCATGCCGATGCCGGCGCGCAGGATGGGTACTACGGTAATCTTCTTGCCGGCGATTTTTTCAACTTGCACCTTGCCACACCAGCCGTCGATCTCGTAGGTTTCGAGTGGCAGGTCCTGGGTGGCTTCATAGGTCAGGAGCGCGCCGACTTCCTGGGCGAGTTCGCGAAAATTCTTGGTGCTGATATCGGCACGGCGCATCAGGCCGAGCTTGTGGCGGATCAGCGGGTGGCGGATCTCACGAGTGGGCATAGGGGGGCTCCGAAAGGCGGGCAAAAAAACCGCGCTAGATTAATCTATTCAGCCTGTGCTGTCGTCTGGTCATTCTGGACGTTAGTCCATAAATGCTTGATCTGGGACGAGCGGATGCGTACCTTTGCCCGCTTTTCCAAAATGCCCCCCCGGAGAGCGCCATGTCCGCCGATCTCGAGCACATCCGTCAAGTCATGCGTGAAGCTGACTGCCTGTACACCGAAGCCGAAGTCGAAGCGGCCATCGCCAAAGTCGGCGAGCAGATTTGCAAGGACCTGCACGACAAGAACCCGGTGGTGTTCTGCGTGATGAACGGTGGCCTGATTTTCTCTGGCAAACTGCTGACCCACCTGCAGTTCCCGCTGGAAGCCTCGTACCTGCACGCTACCCGCTACCGCAACCAGACCAGCGGCGGTGAGCTGTTCTGGAAGGCCAAGCCGGAAGTGTCGTTCATCGACCGCGATGTGCTGATCGTCGACGACATCCTCGACGAAGGCCACACCCTCAGCGCCATCATCGAGTTCTGCAAGCATGCCGGCGCGCGCTCGGTGCACACCGCGGTCCTGATCGACAAGGACCACGACCGCAAGGCCAGCCCGGACCTCAAGGCCAACTACGTGGGCCTGCCATGTGTCGACCGCTATATTTTCGGTTACGGCATGGATTACAAAGGCTACTGGCGCAATGCCAACGGCATTTTCGCCGTCAAGGGGCTGTGACCATGCGCCAGCCTGCGTTCATCGACCAATCGCTGTTCGCCGGGCTGGCCGAAAAGGCTGCCGCCAACCCGCGCGGGCGGCAGCACCATAACTTCCATGAGATGGAAGAGCCCTGCCACCGCATGGCGGTCGGGCTACAGCCCAGTACCTACATTCCGCCGCACCGCCACCTGAGCGACGACAAAGCCGAAGGCCTGATCGTGCTCAAGGGCCGCCTGGGCTTGCTGATCTTCGATGAGCAGGGCGCAGTGACCGACAAGCGAGTGCTGCAGGCAGGCGGTGACTGCCTGGGTGTGGACCTGGCGCCCGGTACCTACCATGGGCTGGTGGTGCTGGAGCCGGACAGCATCCTGTTCGAATGCAAGGCGGGGCCCTACCGGCCGGTGGGCGAAGGCGAACATGCACACTGGGCGCCGCGCGAGGGGGAAGCCGGCGTGGCCGAGTACCAGGCCTGGATGCTCGCGCAGTTCGATTGAGGTTGCCTGCACCCGGCATGCTAGAGTGCTCCTTCATACAAGGAGCCTCACATGCGTGCGATTTTCCCCCTCCTGCTGGCCGTCAGCATGCCTCTCGCCGCCGCCCCCCTGCACAGCCAGTTCCTGCCTCCCGATGATCAGTCCTTGCGCCAGGAAGCGCCGACCGGCCAGCAACTGCTGCAAGTGACCGACTACTCGGTGGTGGTGGGGGCCCAGCGCCAGTCCGACCAGCAGCCGATCCCGATCACCTCGTCGTTGCAGGTGCGCCTGAAGGGCAAACCATTGAGCAAGGGCGCGACCATCGCCCACGTGCTGCTGACCTTCGACGGCGAAGCGGCCAAGAGCCTGAAGAAGCCCGTGTATGACGAAAAAAGCCGTACCTTGAGCCTGAATTACCCGGTCAGTGACTACCGGGTAATCATGGATTTGCTGCGCAACGAGACCTTGTACGTGCAGTTTCTCACCTATGGCAACGGCCACATCTGGGCCGACCTGCACACCGGCACCGTACGTACGCGTTGAGGCACGCGGCCTGCGAGGGGTAAACTGCCGGCCTTCGAAATCCCGTGATGGTCCAGTTGGAGTCGGCAATGCGTAAAGACAAGAAACAGGTAATCGGCGACGAAATCAGCGACGACTACATCAAGTCGTTCCTCCAGTTCGAACCGGCCGATGGCGTGACCTCGCCGTCGCACCACAAGCTGGTCAAGGCCTACCGTGGGCTGCGTGTCGACGATTTCGAGCGCTTTGTCGGCTTCTTTGTCGAAGCAGGCCTGGACCTGGATGGCAAGGACGAGCACGGCAAGACCTTCGTCGAGCAGATTGCCGACCAGCGCAATGCGCCTGAGTACATCGAGATCATCGACAAGGCCCGCGGCTGATCTTCAACCTGTGCTGGCCCTTTCGCGGGCAAGCCCGCGAAAGGGCCAGCACAGGCTGATAGAGATCCAGGCATAAAAAAACGCCCCGAGGGGCGTTTTTTCGTTACCGGGCGGTTCAGGCGTAGTGCTTGGCCGCCGGGCTGCTTTCCACCAGGTCCAGCGCCACGTCGTTCTCGGCACTGATTTTCTGGTACAGGGCAGCATCGGTTGCCAAGGTCTTCTCGCGCGCCGGGAAGATTTCCTTGAGCTTGGCAGCCCAGGCACCTTTGGCCTGCTCGGGGAAGCAGCGTTCGATCAGTTCCAGCATGATCGACACGGTCACCGAAGCGCCTGGCGAAGCGCCGAGCAGTGCGGCCAGGCTGCCGTCCTGGGCCGAGACCAGTTCGGTACCAAACTGCAGCACGCCGCCTTTTTTCGGGTCTTTCTTGATGATCTGCACGCGCTGACCAGCCACTTCCAGGCGCCAGTCTTCGGCCTTGGCCTGCGGGTAGAAGCGACGCAGGGCTTCCAGGCGCTGCTCCATAGACTGCATCACTTCGCTGACCAGGTACTTGGTCAGGTCCATGTTGTCACGGGCCACGGCCAGCATCGGGCCGATGTTGCCCATACGCACCGACAGCGGCAGGTCCATCAGCGAACCGTGCTTGAGGAACTTGGTGGTGAAACCGGCGTACGGGCCGAACAGCAGCGAAGTCTTGCCGTCCACAACGCGGGTATCCAGGTGCGGTACCGACATCGGCGGGGCGCCCACGGCGGCCTGGCTGTAGACCTTGGCCTGGTGCTGCTTGACGATTTCCGGGTTGTCGCAACGCAGCCACTGGCCGCTGACCGGGAAGCCGCCAAAGCCTTTGCTTTCCGGGATGCCCGAGACCTGCAGCAGCGGCAGGGCCGCGCCACCGGCGCCGAGGAAGACGAAGCGGGCGTCGACTTCGCGGCTGCCGCCGCTGTTGACGTCCTTGATGCTCACGGTCCAGCCTTTGCCGTTACGGCGCAGGCCGACGACCTTCTTGCTGTATTTCACCTGCGCGTCCGGCGAGTCGCCCAGCAGCTTGAGCAGCTTGTTGGTCAGGGCGCCGAAGTTGACGTCGGTGCCTTTGGCTACACGGGTAGCTGCAATGTGCTGGTCGGCCGGGCGGCCAGGCATCATCAGCGGCATCCAGTCGCTCATCACCGCCTTGTCTTCGGTGTATTCCATGTCAGCGAAGGCATGGTGCTGCTTGAGCAGCTCGAAGCGCTTCTTGAGGAAGGAAACACCCTTGTCACCCTCGACGTAGCTCAGGTGCGGGACAGGGTTGATGAACGCACGCGCCGAGCCGAAGTTGCCCTTCTTGCTCAGGTAGGCCCAGAACTGGCGCGACACCTCGAACTGGGCGTTGATGTGCACGGCCTTCTTGATGTCGATGCTGCCATCGGCGGCCTGAGGCGTGTAGTTAAGCTCGCACAGACCAGCGTGGCCGGTACCTGCGTTGTTCCAAGGGTTGGAGCTTTCCGCGGCTCCGGAGTCCATCGCCTCGACGACCTCAAGCTTCAGGGTCGGGTCAAGCTCCTTCAGCAGTACGGCCAGGGTGGCACTCATGATGCCCGCGCCTACCAGTACTACATCAACCGATTCGTTCTGCGCCATTTAACGCGTCTCCACAATCTACAGCTACCTAATTGACAGCATAGGACCTGGGGTAGCCAGGGTCGCCATGTCCGACTTTTCGCAGTTCTTGCAACTTCCGCGGACACCGCCAATCAGTCTTCGGGTTCAGCTATTGAACGCCGTTTGCCACGGGTGCGGCAATTCGACTTATGGTCAAGGTGTCGTGCGTGCGTTATGGAACGGTTCAGACACTCATACGGGATGAGCGCATTTGCCGCCTGTTCAGGGCTGTTCGGGACACATCTGCCGCTTTTGCACATGCCAGACTGTTCATTTGCTCGCCACACTCTTGTGAAGTTGTGAAAACCGTTTTTTCACGCTCTTTTGGAGACGTGAACCTCAAAAGGGGACTGCGCGATGGCAACCCGCAGGTTCATGCAGTGTGAAGGGCCGGAAAAGCAGGCACGACAGCCGATGCAAGACCTGAGTGGAAGGCTCTCTGTGGGCGAAGCGGTGTAGTTGCCGGGGTCAATCGGCGAGTGCGGGGCCCGATCAGGAGACGTCCTTATAATCGGGGGGAGATTATAGCGATGTCGCGGGCAGAAATGTCGCCATTCGTGGTTTTTATTGCAGCGTTTGTCAGGCTGCGAGGATGCGCTGGTGCCAGCGGCGGCTTGCGTGGGCGCAAACCCGGGCGTCGACGGGCAACTCCCGGCCCAGCCAGGCGAGCTGGATTTCACCGATCTGGACCCAACCGCTACCGCTTGGTACCTGGCTACATTGCTTGAAGGCCAGGCATTTGCCTTGGGCATCGAGGCGGGCGTAGGCGTTGTGGCGCGGGCGTTGGAAGAGCAGGGACCAGAGCGAGGCCATGGCGGCGACTCCTTTGCGTGAGGGCTTGGCGCAAGGATAAGGGCGGGGCCATGAAACGATTGTGACAACCGGGTCCGGCCGATGACTGGTCTGTGCCTGGCTAGGTATACTGTGGGCCTTTGCCGCATTTTCTGGAGAAACGCGCATGTTGCAACGTCTGTTGTTCGGTTTGATCGCCGTGGCCAGCCTCAGCCTGGTCGGTTGTGCCCACAGCCCGCAACAACTCAACCCGCAACCCACGCTCAAGGCCCAGCTCGCACCTGTGGGTCACGGCCAGCCGGTCGTGGTGCGGGTGGTTGACGGCCGGCCTTCGCAATCCTTGGGCACCCGTGGTGGCATGTACCCCGAGACCAGCACCATCAGCGTCAGCGGGAACGACGTAGTGCCCAAGCTGCAGGCCCAGGCCGAAGCTGCGGTGCGCCTGCTCGGCTTCACCCCAACGCCGAACGCCTCTGGTGCACCCCAGCTGACCGTGACCCTGGCCGAGCTGAAATATCAGTCGCCCAAAGACAACCTGTACGTGACCGAGGCCACCATCGGCGCCACCTTCCGCGCCGACGTGCGCAATGGCGGGCGCAGCTACAGCGGCCGTTACGGCGCTTCGCTGGACCAGCGTTTCGGCATGGCGCCGAACCAGGATACCAATACCCAGCTGGTCGGTGATGTGCTGAGCGATGCCCTGACCCGCCTGTTCAAAGACCCGACCATCGGGCAGGTGCTGGGCCAGTAAGCGTTTGGCTGGATGAAAAAAACCCGCTCCCTGTGCCAGGTAGCGGGTTTTTTATTGCCGGCTCAGGCTTAAGCTGCTTCCACGTAGAAATCCAGCAAGCTGAAGCCAGTCCCGGCATCCACCTCTGGCAAATCTTCATGTACATGCCCGCCCAGCGCACAGTAGACCAGCCACTGGCGGTCCTGCACATTGATGGCAAAACCATCGATCAACGCCTGTTGCTCATCGCTCTGGGCAACGAGGTAGAGTCGGTCCTGGTTTTCGGCGTGCAACATGAACAAGCTCCGGGTCATGGAAGGCCGACAGGGTGGCCTGTTCAGATGACGAGCCGATGACAGATGAAATTTAATGACACTTTGTCGCCCATGCCGGGCGCCGAAGGGCGACTTGGGTAGAATGCGTGGCTTTGCCGCTGCTCACACCGAGGTTGCGTGATGTCCTTGCAAGTGCTCTGGGGGTTCCTGGCCGCCCATCCCACCAAATTGATCAATCTGCTGGCGCTGCTGCTGACCTGCCCAGGCGGGTTGCTGCTGCACAGCGCACGCCGACGCGAGGCCGAGGCCCGCGAATACATGGCGGTGGAGGAGGGGGTGGTGGACGCGTTCGAGCTGCGGGTGCCCAAGTACTTCTACATCCTCGGTTTTTCGTGTCTGGCGATGGCGCTGCTGTTGTCCTGGTTCAGTACCTGGGTCTGAGAACCATTGGGGCTGCAAAGCAGCCCCGGCAATCTTTCAGGCTACAGGTGCCTGCTGCCTGACCTGGTACTGGTTACGCACCGGCGTCGCATACTGCAACACCAGGTAAGGCCGCTGCTCTTCGGGGCAGGCATCCAGGCGGCGTTGCCATTCTTCCTTGGCCTTGGCCAGCTCGTCCGCCGGGAACACTTTCTCGGCACTTGGCACCTGCAGCGCCTCATCCTTGCTGTCCCACATCGCATACGCCAGGTAATGCACCGGGAACAGGCGGTAACCGCCAAGGATTTGCCGGTCGATTTCCGCTGCCAGCTGCTTGGTGTCTTCGTGGTACGCGGTCACCGGCGGGGTGAAGTTGATGTGCACCCGTCCCTTGTAGCCGGTAATGCCCTTGGCGATGCTGTTGTCATCCTCGCCCGGCGCCTTGGTGTAGGTACCGGTGGTGGCGCGGATGTACAGCTCGCGGGCCTTGGCCTGGTCGCACGGGTCGTATTCGTAGCTGATAGACACCGGCGTCAGGTTCAGGCTCTGGATGACCGCACCGAACGGCTCGTCCTTGCGGCTCATGTGGAACATCTTGAGGATCGCCGAATCGGTCCGGTCGTTACCATCTTTGGCGCGGCCTTCGGCCTGGGCGATCCAGATCGACGCGGCGTCGTTGCGGATCGAGTGGTTGATGTAGGCCGAGAGCAACTGGTAAGCCGCCAGCTTCTCGCGGCGCCCGCTGATCGAGCGGTGCACGATGAAGCTCTTGTTCAGGCGCATCATGTCGCTGACAAACGGCTTTTGCAGCAAGTTATCACCAATGGCAATGCGCGGGGTGGGCAAGCCTGCGTGGTACACCGCGTAGTTGACAAACGCCGGGTCCATGACGATGTCACGGTGGTTGGCCAGGAACAGATAGGCGGTGCCGGCCTTGAGCTGTTCCACGCCCGAATAGGTAACGCCGTCGGTGGCGCGGTCGATGGTCTGGTCGACGTAATACTCGACTTTGTCCTGCAGGGTCGAAACGCAGGTGACGCCGGCGAATTCCTTGCGCAGGCGGCGTGCAATCAGTGGCTTGAGCAACCAGCCGAGAGCACCGGCCGCACGCGGGAAGCGGAAGTGGGTGAGGATATCGAGGAATGCCGGGTCGCTGAGCAGGCGTGCCAGAACGGCAGGGACCTCAGCGTCGTCGTACGGTCGGATGGCATCGAATTCGCCCATCATGCTCTCTTGTTGGAAACGGCTAGGGTAATAAGGTAGGGGCGGGCTCCGATAAACGGCTCGGACACACACAGGCCCTGTAAACAGACCGGCAATTATACGCATAAGTCACCCCGGAGGCCGCGATGCTGGAAACTGCGAACTACGATTGCCCTTATTGTGGCGAAGAAGTCGAAACCACGGTGGACCTGTCCGGTGGTGATCAGGAGTACATCGAGGACTGTCAGGTGTGCTGCAAGCCTATCCGCTTCGTGCTGCAGGTCCATGGCGAGGAGTGGATGCTGGATGTCTTTGGTGAGAATGACTGATGCGACGAATCTACGAACCTGAGAACTTGCTCGAAGCCGAAATGCTGGTCGGCATGCTGGCCAGTGAAGGCATCAACGTGCAGCTGGTAGGCCGTGACTTGATGGGGGGCGTAGGCGAACTGCCCCTGCAAGGCCTGCTCGGGCTTGCGGTAGCGGATGAGCAGGCCGAGTACGCACGGCAGCTGATCGATGCGTACAATGATGCCCAGCCACTGGTTGGCGACGAACCGGAGAGCTTCCCCGGTACCTTGATCTGCTAGGTTCTGAATTCGCCCATGTGTGGACGTTATGCCCTGTTTCGCTGGCCCCAGGCGCTTGCCAGCCTGCCTGGCTTCCCCGAAGGCCAGCCGGCCCAATGGAACATTTCACCCGGGGCTTCGGTGCTGATCCAGCGCCAGCTCGATGGCCAGCAGCAACTGGCCAAGGCGCGCTGGGGGCTTACTCCGGCCTGGCTCACCGACCTGTCCCGTACCCCTGCTCACGCCCGCGCCGAAACCCTGGCCGAGCAGCCAATGTTTCGCGATGCATTTCGCCAGCGTCGCTGCCTGATGCCGGCCAACGGCTTTTACGAGTGGCGTGGCAGCGTGCGTAAACGCCCGTATTGGCTGACCCCGGGGGAGGGCTCGTCGCTGTATTTTGCGGCAGTGTGGGAGGCCTACCCGGTGCAGGACCAGGTGTGGCTGAGCTGTGCAGTGGTGACCCAGGCAGCCATGAACCAGCGTCGGCCGCTGATACTGGACGAGGCGGGGCAGGCGGCCTGGCTTGACCCGGATACGCCGGTTACCCGCTTGCACGAGTTGCTGGCCAGCCCGTCGGCAACCTTGCGGGAGCGGGCCTTGGCCAATTTCGTCAATGACCCGAAACTGGATGCGCCAGAGTGCCTGACCCCGGCCTGATGCTCTGCCTGCACTGGCCCTTTCGCGGGCACGCCCGCTCCCACAGGTCGCTCGGTATACTTGTGGGAGCGGGCATGCCCGCGAAGAGGCCGGTACAGGTGACGAAAATCTTCCCTACGGCTATAGCGGGCACTGGCGACTCGGCCTAGGATACGGCGCATGTAAAAAGGGAGTGTTTTCATGCGTAAGTCTTTTGTCGTCAGCCTGCTCAGTGCTGGCATCCTGCTGGCCGGTTGCCAGGCGGTGAACACCACCAGCGGCGGTGCTGTTGGCGTCGAGCGCCAGCAGTACATGTTCAGCATGCTCTCGACCGATGAGGTCAACCAGATGTACGCCCAGTCGTACCAGCAGACTCTGGGTGAAGCATCGAGCAAGGGTGTGCTCGACAAGTCCAGCGCCGATGCCAAGCGTGTGCAGGCAATCGCCAGCCGCCTGATCGCTCAGGCGCCCAAGTTCCGGCCGGATGCCGCGCAATGGAACTGGGAAGTCAACGTCATCAAGAGCGATGAGCTGAACGCCAACTGCGGACCCGGCGGCAAGATCATCGTCTACACCGGGCTGATCGATCAGCTCAAGCTCACCGATGCGGAAATTGCCGCAGTAGTGGGCCATGAGATTGCCCACGCCTTGCGCGAGCACAGCCGTGAAGCCATGTCCAAGGCGTACGGTGTGGAAATGGCCCGCCAGGGTGCCGGTGCCATCTTCGGCCTCGGCCAGGGCAGCATGGCCATGGCCGACACGGTGGTCAACTACGCCATGACCTTGCCCAACAGCCGGTCCAACGAGAACGAGGCCGACCTGATTGGCCTGGAGCTTTCGGCGCGTGCCGGCTACGACCCGAATGCCGCGATCACCTTGTGGAACAAGATGAGCAAGGCTTCCGAGGGTGCACCGCCTGAGTTCATGAGTACTCACCCGGCATCCGCGAGCCGCATCGCTTCACTGCAGGCGGCGATTCCGAAGGTGATGCCGCTGTATCAGGCGGCAAAGCAGTAAGACCGCAAGGGGGCTGCTTTTCAGCCCAATCGCCGGCAAGCCAGCTCCCACATGTACCGCACATGGCTTGAAGCCGGTGCGGTCGGGGTGGGAGCTGGCTTGCCGGCGATTGGGGCGCGGAGCGGCCCCTTCTGCAGTTAGCCAACCCAACCACTGGCTTTCATCGCCGTATAGACCGCAACGATGGCCAGCACGAAGAACGCCGTTGCTGCCAGGCGACGGATCAGGGTCAATGGCAGTTTGTCTGCAGCGAAGTTACCCGCCAGAACCACCGGCACGTTGGCAATCAGCATGCCCAGCGTGGTACCGATGATGACCATGATCAGGTGCGGATACTGCGCCGCCAGCATGACGGTGGCGACTTGGG
The DNA here is from genome assembly GCF_022760795.1 of Pseudomonas sp. BP01. Lineage (NCBI taxonomy): Bacteria > Pseudomonadati > Pseudomonadota > Gammaproteobacteria > Pseudomonadales > Pseudomonadaceae > Pseudomonas > Pseudomonas sp. BP01. The sequence continues at coordinate 76,322 of NZ_JAFBKA010000022.1, read as the reverse complement.
TCTTGTCACCGATTTCGGCCAGGAAGAACGCGATCAGCGTAGTCAGGAACGGCCCGAAGCGGCGCGCCGGGTTCTCGTCGTCATCCATCTTGTCGGGTACCAGGGTCCACAGCGCAGTGGCGGTGAAGCTCGCGGCCAGGATCCAGTGCAATGCCGAGTCGCTGAAGAAGCTGCCAAACCAGGCACCCACGGCGCCGGCTGCGGCATGGTTGGCCAAGGTGGCGGCGATGATGCCGGCAATGATCGGCCACGGCCTGCGGAAGCGGGCAGCGAGAATGAGCGCGAGCAGTTGCGTCTTGTCGCCGATTTCGGCGAGGGCAACGATGGCGGTGGGGACCAGCAGAGATTCCAGCATCAGGATTCCTACGGGGGCGGGTCGACACGGCTATGACACGTACAGCCTCCCCGCCCCGGGTAAGGTGTGCGTGTCATAGGTCTTGTCAAACCCTGGATCCGTCTTTGCGGATCTCTCCATGCAGGCTGGCATGGTGGGTCGCACGCGCCATGGTCTGTTGACCAAGTATGTTGACGCGTACCGGGCGAGCTGGGTGCTCGCGGGAGACTACTCCCCTAGGACGGTGCGGATTCTGCCTAGGCTAAACGCTTTCGGCAAGCGCTGTTTTTATCCATGTGTTGCCTGATAGATACGGAAACCGTCAGCGTCGTCGCGCAACGTGCAGTTGCCCAGCGCCCCTTCGATGAGCGGCTGATAGCGCAGGAAGCTGTTGGCAACAAGGCGCATTTCACCGCCTTTTCGCAGATGAACGGCCGATTTTTTTAGCAGGTTTTCCGAAGCCTGGTAGTTGGTGTGCACCCCGGTGTGGAACGGCGGATTGCTCAGGATCAGGCTCAGTTCGGTGGGCGCCGCGTCGATACCATCACCACTGATCACGTCGCCTTCCAGGCCATTGGCCGCCAGCGTCAGCCGGCTGGCCGCCACCGCGAAGGCATCCACGTCCAGCAGGGTTACCCGGTTTTGTGGATAGCGGCGCTTGACCGTTGCGCCCAATACCCCGGCGCCACAGCCGAAGTCCAGCACATGCCCGCTCGGCAGGCCGTCGAGGTGCTTGAGCAGCAGGGCGGTACCGCGGTCGAGGCGCCCGTGGCTGAATACGCCAGGCAAGCTGATTACGTGCAACGGGCCGTCCTCCAGGGCCAGCTCGAAGCGCTCGGCCAGGCTCTCCAGCGGTTTGGCCTCGGGCGCCTGCTCGAGGGTGACTTGCCACAGCTGGCAGTGCCGGGCGCTGTCCAGCTTGCGCGGTTTGCCAAAGGCCTGCAGCTGTTTGGCTGCGCCTTCGATGCCGCCGCGCTTTTCGCCGACCAGGTACAGCTCACGGCCGGCCAGGCGCGACGCCAGGGCATTGAGCAGGTAGGCAGCCAGCTCGCGGGACTTGGGCAGGAACAGCACGGCGCTGTCGAAGGCCACCTCAGGCGGCTCGACACCATAATGGCTGCGGCCGGGGAAGCGGCTGTCGAGCATGGCGTGATCGCCCGCATGCCACGTCCAGGCCTGGGCCTGCGGCAATTGGCCAAGCAGGCCATCGGCGGGGGCGCCGGCGATCAGCAGCGGCCCCTGGAACAGCTCTGCCTGGCGGAGCAATACTTCACTGCGCGGGTCCATGGACGACGCCTCCTGAAAAAGTGGCGCAGTGTAGCAGAGGTGCGCGCCCCGCTCAGCTGACCATGCGGCGTGGCTGACCGGCGAAGAAGGCCTGGGCATTCTCGCTGAGCTGGCCGACGATGCGTTGGCGCGACTCCACTGCCCCCCATGCGCTGTGCGGGGTGATGATCAGCCGCGGGATACCGGGTTCGAGCAACGGGTTGCCGTTTACTGGCGGCTCCACGCTCAGCACGTCAGTAGCCGCGCCGCCCAGGTGACCACGGCGCAGGGCATCGGCCAGGGCCTGCTCGTCGATCAGGCCGCCACGGGCGGTGTTGACCACCAGTGCACCTGGCCTGAGCAAGGCCAGTTCGCGGGCACCGAGCATGTGCCGCGTGTGCTCGTTCAGCGGGCAGTGCAGGGTCAGGGCATCGATTTGTGGCAGCAGTTCGTCCAGCGGCAGGCGGTCGGCGCGTTCCGGGCGGCCGGGAATCTGCCCGCTCAGTACGCGCATGCCGAAGGCTTCGGCCAGCCGCGCCACCGCGCCGCCCAGTTCGCCGTGGCCGAGCAGGCCGAGGGTTTTGCCTTCCAGCTCGACGATGGGGAAGTCCAGCAGACAGAACTGGCTGGCCTTGGCCCACTGGCCATCGGCTACTGCCTGGTTGTAGTCGCACAGACGCGTGGCCAGCGCCAGCAGCAGGGCCAGGGTGTGCTGCGCGACGGACGGCGTGCCATAACCCTGGCAGTTGCAAACCGTGATGCCTTGGGCTCGCGCTGCTGTCAGGTCGACATTGTTGGTGCCGGTGGCGGCCACCAGAATCAGCTTGAGCTGTGGGTTGGCGGCCAGGGTCGCGGCGTCGAGCATGACCTTGTTGCTGACCACTGCCACGGCGCCCTGCAGGCGCTGGCTTACCTGGTCAGGGCGGGTTGCATCGAACAGCTCGAACTCATCGAACTGGCTTCTTAGCGGGGAAAGGTCGAGGTCACCAAGGTCCAGGGATTGGTGATCGAGAAACACGGCGCGACGCGGGCTGGGCATCAGTAAGGCTCCGTTGGCAGGGCAGGGATGATCCATCCCCCGGACAATGCCACTCATACCCCGCGCAGCCAAATCATTCCTTCGGCTGATTTAGCCGTCACATTCGCGAACTACAGTAGTTCCCAGACTTGTCCGGCCCGCTTTTTCAGAAAAGGGATACCCATGCTGCAGACCCGCATCATCAAGCCCGCCGAGGGCGCCTACGACTACCCGCTGCTGATCAAACGCCTTTTGATGTCCGGCAGCCGCTATGAAAAGACCCGCGAAATCGTCTATCGCGACCAGTTGCGCCTGACGTACCCACAGCTCAACGAGCGCATTGCGCGCCTGGCCAATGTGCTGACCGAGGCCGGGGTAAAGGCCGGCGATACTGTGGCGGTAATGGATTGGGACAGCCATCGCTACCTGGAGTGCATGTTCGCCATCCCGATGATTGGCGCCGTCGTGCACACCATCAACGTGCGCCTGTCGCCCGAGCAGATCCTCTACACCATGAACCATGCCGAAGACCGCGTGGTGCTGGTCAACAGCGATTTTGTCGGCCTCTACCAGGCCATTGCCGGGCAACTGACTACCGTTGAAAAGACCTTGTTGCTGACGGATGGTCCGGACAAGACCGCCGAGCTGCCGGACCTGGTGGGCGAGTACGAGCAGCTGCTGGCAGCCGCCAGCCCGCGCTACGATTTCCCGGACTTCGATGAAAACTCGGTAGCCACCACTTTCTACACCACCGGCACCACCGGCAACCCCAAGGGTGTGTACTTCACCCACCGGCAATTGGTGCTGCACACCCTGGCCGAAGCTTCGGTCACCGGCAGCATCGACAGTGTGCGCCTGCTGGGCAGCAACGACGTGTACATGCCCATCACGCCGATGTTCCATGTACATGCCTGGGGCATTCCCTACGCCGCCACCATGCTTGGCATGAAGCAGGTGTACCCGGGGCGCTACGAGCCGGACATGCTGGTCAAGCTGTGGCGTGAGGAAAAGGTCACGTTCTCCCATTGCGTGCCGACCATCCTGCAGATGCTGCTCAGCTGCCCGACCTCGCAAGGGCAGGACTTCGGCGGCTGGAAGATCATCATTGGCGGCAGCTCGCTCAACCGTTCGCTGTACCAGGCTGCCCTGGCGCGTGGCATCCAGTTGACCGCGGCGTATGGCATGTCCGAAACCTGCCCGCTGATCTCCGCCGCGCACCTGAACGACGAGCTGCAGGCCGGCAGCGAGGATGAGCGCGTCACCTACCGCATCAAGGCCGGCGTGCCGGTGCCGCTGGTCGAGGCGGCCATTGTCGATGGCGACGGCAACTTCCTGCCGGCAGACGGCGAGACCCAGGGCGAGTTGGTGCTGCGTGCACCGTGGCTGACCATGGGCTATTTCAAGGAGCCGGAAAAGAGTGAGGAGCTGTGGCAGGGGGGCTGGTTGCACACCGGAGATGTCGCCACCCTCGACGGCATGGGCTACATCGACATTCGTGACCGCATCAAGGATGTGATCAAGACCGGCGGCGAGTGGGTTTCCTCGCTCGACCTGGAAGACCTGATCAGCCGTCACCCAGCCGTGCGCGAAGTGGCGGTGGTGGGGGTGGCCGACCCGCAGTGGGGCGAGCGCCCGTTTGCCCTGCTGGTAGTGCGCGATGGCCAGGCCATCGATGCCAAGGCGCTCAAGGACCATCTCAAGCCATTTGTCGAGCAAGGGCACATCAACAAGTGGGCGATTCCTAGCCAGATCGCCGTTGTTACTGAAATTCCCAAGACCAGTGTCGGCAAGCTCGACAAGAAACGCATCCGCCAGGACATCGTCCAGTGGCAGGCCAGCAATAGTGCGTTCCTTTCCACGCTTTAAGTGCCGTGCGGGTCGCGAACGTCAGAACGCGACCCGCACGCTAGAGGCCTCGACGGCTTGCCAAATGGCAGAAATGCGCCATCCTTGAGCTCTGCCAGCCCGCAACCGGGACAACACTGCAGCGAGTTGGCGGCATGGAGCGCAAATCACACTTTAGAGGGATCAAGCGCCTGTGCCTTGCTGGCTATAGTCGGGGCCAGGGGATTTTCAGGAATGGGGGAGGGCGATACGCGCAAGCCGTATCGCCGCAGGTGCAAACCTGCAAACCGGTCGCTCGGGCCGTTCTTGAAAGGACTCACTGCCATAACAATAAAGTACATGGAGTAGCGTCGATGAAATCTGCAAACCTGTTCTGGCGCCGGGCCAAGTTGCCCCTGGCCGTCAGCCTTGCTTCCACGCTCGCAAGTCCTGCTTTCGCTGTCAGTTTCAACATTGGTGAAATCGAAGGGCAGTTCGACTCGTCGCTCTCCATCGGCGCCAGCTGGTCGACGGCCAACCCCAACAAGAACCTGATCGGGGTGAACAACGGCGGCAAGGGCCTGTCGCAGACATCCGACGATGGCCACCTGAACTTCAAGAAGGGCGAAACCTTTTCCAAGATCTTCAAGGGCATCCACGACCTGGAGCTCAAGTACGGTGACACCGGCGTGTTCGTGCGCGGCAAGTACTGGTACGACTTCGAGCTGAAGGACGAAGGCCGCGAGTTCAAGGACATCAGCGACTCCGGCCGCAAGGAAGGCGCCAAGTCGTCCGGCGCCCAGTTGCTCGACGCCTTTGTCTACCACAACTACTCCATCGGCGATCAGCCGGGCTCGGTGCGCCTGGGCAAGCAGGTGGTGAGCTGGGGTGAAAGTACCTTCATCGGCGGCGGCATCAACTCGATCAACCCCATCGACGTGTCGGCGTTCCGCCGCCCGGGGGCCGAGATCAAGGAAGGCCTGATCCCGGTCAACATGTTCTATGTCTCGCAAAGCCTGACCGACAACCTGTCGGCCGAGGCCTTCTACCAGATCGAGTGGGACCAGACGGTTGTTGATAACTGCGGTACGTTCTTCTCCCAGCCGGACATCATTGCCGACGGCTGCACCGACAACCTGCGTGTGCTCAACAGCAGCCGCACCCTCAATGCACTGCCTGCCATTGCCAGGGGCGTGCTGGCCGCCAACAATGTCAACTACAACGAAGAAGGCGTGCTGGTAAGGCGTGGTGCCGATCGCGACGCCCGCGACAGTGGCCAGTTCGGTGTTGCGTTCCGCTATATGTTCGAACCGCTGGATACCGAGTTCGGCGCGTACTTCATGAACTACCACAGCCGTGCGCCGATCTTCAGTGCGACTGGCGCTTCCCCGGCTGCGTTCGCTTTTGCCAACAGCCTTACGCCCACAGCGCTTGCCGGGCTTCGTCCGCTGCTCATTGCAGGCAACTCCCAGTACTTTGTCGAGTATCCAGAGGATATCCGCCTGTACGGTTTGAGCTTCGCCACCACGCTGCCTACCGGTACTGCGTGGAGCGGCGAGCTTAGCTATCGCCCTAATGCGCCGGTGCAGCTGAACTCTACTGATATCCTGTTCGCCGGTGTCACGCCGCTGGCCGGGTTTGGTAATGCGTCCGTGCTCCAGGGCACACCGGGCCAGGACCTGCACGGCTACCGGCGCAAGGAAATCACCCAGTTCCAGACCACCTTCACCCACTTCTTCGACCAGGTCATGGGCGCCAGCCGGCTCACAGTTGTGGGCGAAGTCGGTGTTACCCATGTCGGCGGCCTGGAGAGCACCAGCAAGGCACGCTATGGTCGCGACCCGGTCTACGGCCCTGGCGAACTGCCTGGTGGCATGTGTACTGCGCTCAACGGCTCCACCATCAATGGCTCCGGGCTGGGCAGCTCCACCGCCAACCTGTCGCGCAACTGCAACAGCGATGGTTTCACCACCAGCACTTCGTGGGGTTATCGCGCTCGCGCCATCTGGGACTACAACGACGTCTTCGCCGGGGTCAACCTGAAGCCCAGCGTGGCCTGGTCCCATGACGTCTCTGGCTACTCGCCAGGCCCAGGCGGCAACTTCGAGGAAGGCCGCAAGGCAGTCAGCCTGGGCCTGGACGCCGAGTACCAGAACACCTACACGGCGAGTCTGTCGTACACCAACTTCTTCGACGGCAAGTACACCACCGTGGATGACCGTGACTTCGTCGCGCTCAGCTTCGGCGTGAACTTCTAAGCATACAGATCCAGGACGACACGACATGAACACGACCAGAAGTCTGCTGCAAGCCGGTGTACTGGGCCTGTCCCTGCTGGCGACCAGCGTCATGGCTGCGGTATCCGCCGACGAGGCGGCCAAGTTGGGCAGTACCCTGACCCCTATGGGGGCGGAAAAGGCCGGCAACGCCGATGGCTCCATCGGCCCCTGGGAGCCGCTGTCGAAGAGTGCGGGCAGCGTCGACGGCAAGGGTTTCCTTGCCGACCCGTATGGCAGTGAAAAGCCGCTGTTCACCATCACTGCGCAAAACGCCGAGCAGTACAAGGACAAGCTTTCGCCGGGCCAGCTGGCCATGCTCAAGCGCTACCCGGACACCTTCAAGATCCCGGTATTCAAAACCCATCGCGGCTCCACGGTACCTGCGGACGTGTTCGCCGCCATCAAGAAAAACGCCACCCAGACCACGCTGACGGAAGGCGGCAACGGTTTGAATAACTTCAACACGGCGGTGCCGTTCCCGATCCCGAAAAGCGGCCTGGAAGTGATCTGGAACCACATCACCCGTTACCGGGGGGGCAGTGTAAGCCGCCTGGTGATCCAGGCCACGCCACAGCAGAACGGCTCTTTCAGCCCGGTTTACTTCTCCGACCAGTTCGTCTTCCGCGACAGGATGAAGGATTACGACCCGAACAACCCAGGCAACATCCTGTTCTACTTCAAGCAGGAAGTGACCGCGCCAGCGCGCCTGGCCGGGACCGTGCTGCTGGTGCACGAAACCCTCGACCAGGTGAAGGAGCCGCGCAAGGCGTGGATCTACAACGCCGGCCAGCGTCGCGTGCGCCAGGCGCCGCAAGTGTCGTACGACGGCCCGGGTACCGCCGCCGACGGCCTGCGTACGTCCGACAACCTGGACATGTTCAACGGTGCGCCAGACCGCTACGACTGGAAGCTGGAAGGCAAGAAGGAGCTGTACATCGCCTCCAACGCCTTCAAGCTGGATGACCCCAAGCTGAAGTACGCCGACATCATCAAGGCCGGGCACATCAACCAGGACCTTTCCCGTTACGAGCTGCGCCGCGTCTGGCACGTGGTCGCAACCCTGAAGCCGGGCCAGCGGCACATCTACGCCAAGCGTGACTTCTACATCGACGAAGACACCTGGCAGGCCGCAGTGATCGACCAGTACGACGGCCGTGGCCAGCTGTGGCGCGTGTCCGAAGCCCATTCCCAGCCGTATTACAACAAAGAGGTGCCTTGGTACACCCTGGAAACCATCTACGACCTGCAGTCGGGTCGTTACCTGGCCCTGGGCATGAAAAACGAAGAGAAGCGTGCCTACGACTTCGGCTTCAGTGCCAGCAAAGCGGACTTCCAGCCTGCGGCGTTGCGCCAGTCGGGTATTCGTTGATCTGAAAAGCCTCCACTCCGTGTGATCCCCAGAACGCCCCGGCCTCCCCGGGGCGTTTCTTTTTACCAGTACGGCCTCTTCGCGGGCACGCCCGCTCCCACAGGTACAGCACCGGCCTTGAAAGCAGTGCAAACCCCTGTGGGAGCGGGCGCGCCCGCGAAGAGGTCGGAACAGGCAATAAATTTGCTGAATACCCACCCAAACCCCCGCCCCAGCCCCCTGTCCATCAGCCATGTTGCTTTTTGTCGCAGTCTTTTCCGGGGCAATTGCGCCCATCATCTTCAAATGCGCTGCGTTACCGGCTAGTCTCGCAAGCATCCATATCGCCGTAGTCCTCCACCCAGAACGAGCCGGCCATGACAGATTTGTCCCGTACACATGGATTTGCCAGCCAGGCCCTGGGCCTGCTGGACGGGCGTTTCTTCCGGCCGCCGCTGCCGGACGGCCATGTGCCGCGCCTGCGCCTGTGTCAGCGCTTGCACGCCGGGCTGGGTGGCCGGTTGCTGCTGGTCAACGCCCCGGCGGGTTTCGGCAAAAGCTCCCTGGCCATCGAATTTTGCGAAGCGCTGCCCGAGCATTGGCGTAGCCTGTGGCTGGGCCTGAGCCAGCGTGATGCCGACCCAGGCCGCTTTCTTGAGCGGCTGCTCGAAGGCCTGCAGCAGTACTGCCCGGCACTGGGCGGGCAGGCCATGGGCTTGCTGAAAATGCGCCAGCGCCACCAGCCGTTTGCCTTCGAAGAGTGGATCGACGGCCTGCTCGACGAGCTGGCGCTGTACCTGCAAACCGATACCCCTTTGCTGCTGGTACTCGACGACTATCACCTGGCCCAGGGGCCGGTACTCGACCGTTGCCTGCAATTCTTCCTCAACCACCTGCCCGCCGGCCTGGTGTTGCTGGTTACCAGCCGCCAGCGCCCGGACTGGCACCTGGCGCGTTTGCGGCTGTCGCGCCAGCTTGTCGAACTGAACGAACAGGATTTGCGCCTCACCGACGAAGAGTCGCTGGCGGTGATCGGCCGGCAGCCAACGGCCCTGCGCGGCCAGGCACTGGACAACCTCATTCAGCGCAGCGACGGTTGGGTGGCCGGTCTGCGTTTCTGGCAACTGGCAGCCAGCGAGTCGGCGGACGAGCAAGCCTTGCCCCAGGCCTTACATGGCGGCGAAGGCCTGATCCGCGACTACCTGCTTGAAGAAGTCATCGACATGCTGCCCGCCGATGTACAGGCGTTCCTGTACGACACGGCCTGCCAAGAGCGCTTCTGCGCCCCATTGTGCGATGCCTTGCGTGGCCGCCAGGACAGCGCCGCAGTGCTGCGCTTCCTGCAGGCGCACCAGGTGTTTTTGGTGCCGCTGGACGAGCATGGCCACTGGTTCCGCTACCATCACCTGTTCTCCGACCTGCTGCGCAGCCGGCAGGCCAGCGAACCACTGGCCGGTTTGCAACTGCGTGCCTGTCGCTGGTTTGAAAAGCAGGGCCTGCTGGACGAGGCGGTAGAGCAGGCGCTGCGTGCCGGCCACCTCGATGTCGCTGCCGACCTGGTGCAGAGCCTGTCCGAGGAGCAACTGCTGGCGGAACAGAACGTCGGCATGTTGCTGCGCTGGAAGATGGACCTGCCCGACAGCCTGCTGATCAGCACTCCCCGGTTGATCGTGCTGTACAGCTGGGCGTTGGGCCTGGCGTGCCAGCTCGACGCAGCCGAGGAACTGGCGGGCTACCTCAGTCGCTTTTTGCCCGCGCCTTCGGCGACCGCGCAAAAGTCGATGCTGGCCCAGTGGCTGGCGCTGAGTGGGGTGATTGCCCGTGGCCGTGGCGACCGCGAACGTACTGTGGCTTATTGCGGCGAAGCGCTGCAGAGCCTGCCGTGCAAGCGCTATGGCCAACGCCTGGTGTGCTTGTCGACGCTGTCCAACCTGGCCATTGCCGACGGCGATTTCTGGCGGGCCCGAGGCTGGAACCGCGAAGCCCTGGAGCTGGCCCAGCGGGTTGGCAACCCGTTGTTCGAGGCGCTGGCCCATTACGACCGGGCGCGCGTGCTGCATGCCCGTGGCGAGGTGCTGCGCGCGCTGGACGAAGTGCGCCAAGGGCTTCAGCGCCTGCAAGGGCTTTCGGCGCAGCGGCTGTATGCGGTGCGTGCGCGCCTGACGCTTTACGAAGGTTACCTGCTGGTCTCGCGGCTGCAGCCGGCCCAGGGCCGTGCGCGTTTGCGCGCCGGGCTGGGCGAGGCGCGGGCCTGTCGGGATATCAGTGTGCTTATCGGCCATTGCGTCATTGCGACCCTCGATGGCCGGGAAGGGCACTTTGCCGAGGCCTTTGCCGAACTGGCAGAGGCCGAGCGCCTGATGCATATCTGGGACGTGCCCCCGGTCTACTACCTGGCCATGATTACCTTGGTCAAATGCGAACTGTGGCTGGCCCAGGGGCGTACCGACCTGGCCGAGTCCTGGCTGCTGCGCCTGGGCCAGACCTACGGCGGCGAGCAGCCGGCGGCAGCACCGGAGTTCCACCCATTGCTGCCCTTGCACATTGCGTTGCAGCAGGCGCTGCTCGAGCGCATCCAGTTACGTGGCGACGATGCCGTGCAACGGCTGGCAAGCCTGGTCGAGCGAGGCCGGGCCAGTGGCGGCATGATGCTTACCGTCAGCGCCCTGTGCCAATGGCTCACCCAGCTGCTGGACGAAGGCCGGGAAGGGCAGGCCGCGCAGCTGCTGCCAAGCCTGCTGGAGTCCGCGCGTGGCGGCGTACTTCAACCGTTCCAGCTGCTGCTGGAAAAACATCCGCAATGGCTTCATGAGCAACTGCAGGCAGGTGCCGCCTGCCCGGTTCAGGCCGAACTGCTCAAGCGACTGCCGCAACTACCAAGCGCTACCATGGGCACTGGCGAAGCCCTGAGTGGCCGCGAACTGGCCGTGCTCCAACTGATTGCCCAGGGCTGTTCCAACCAGCAGATCAGCGAGCGGCTGTTCATTTCCTTGCACACCGTGAAGACCCACGCCAGCCACATCAACAGCAAGCTGGGGGTCGAGCGGCGCACACAGGCGGTGGCCAAGGCCAAATCGCTGGGGCTGCTGGCGTGATACTGGCCCTGCAGGTCATTGATCGCTAAAGTGATGGCCTGAGGCCATGGATTGTGGCCAGCAATGCTCTACCCTCATCTTTTCCGACCGGCTGCCGATACAGCGATCGGTGGCATCGCCTAGCGCGATTTTTCAATCATTCCAAGGCAGGTCGTGTTGATGCTGCAGTACGGGCAAAAAAGCTTTCTGATCGTCGACGACTTTACCGACTTTCGCACGTCGACCCGTTCCATGCTGCGTGAGTTGGGCGTGCGCGACGTGGACACCGCCGACAGCGGCGAGCAGGCGCTGCGCATGTGTGCGCAGAAGCGCTATGACTTCATCCTGCAGGACTTCCACCTGGGCGACGGCAAGAAGAACGGCCAGCAGGTGCTTGAAGACCTGATCATCGACAAGCACATCAGCCATGAATGCGTGTTCATCATGGTCACGGCCGAGAGCAGCCAGGCCATTGTCCTCAGTGCCATCGAGCACGAGCCCGATGCCTACCTGACCAAGCCGTTCAACCGCGTTGGCCTGGCCCAGCGCGTCGAGAAACTGTTCCAGCGCAAGACACTGCTCAAGCCGATCCTGCAGGCGCTGGACCGCAATCGCCCGGCCGAAGTGCTGGCTGCTTGTGCCGAGCTGTGCAAGAAGGACCCGCGCCTGGCACCGCTGTGCCTGCGTTATCGGGCCGATGCCCTGCGCAACCTCAACCGCTTCGAGGAACTGGAAAAGTTCCTCAAGGCCATCCTGGCCAGCCGCCCGCAGCCTTGGGTGTACGCCGCGTTGGGCGCCCTGATGCATAAACGTGGCCAGAATGCCCAGGCCCAGGGTGTGTACGAGCAGGCGCTCAAGGCGTTCCCGATCATGCCCGGCCTTTACGATGGCATGGCCGAAGTGCTGGTGGCCCAGGGCGATTCCAGGCGCGCGCAAAACCTGCTTGAAGAAGCCGTACGCCTATCGCCACTGTCGGTACGCCGGCAGTCGACGCTGGGCAAGCTGGCGCTGGAAAACGAAGACTTCGAGACCGCGTCGAAGGCGTTCCGCCATGCCGTGAACCAGGGCCAGAGCTCGCGCTACAAGGATGCTGAAAACAACCTTGGCCTGGTGCAGGCGCTGATGAGCAAGAACGCAGGCTTTGGCCTGGACGCCCGTACCCGTGTCGAAATCAACACCACGCTCAGCGAAGTGGCCAAGGAAAACCCCGAGGACCAGGGCTTGCAGGTGCGTGCGCGGATGATGAAGGCGGCCAGCCTGCAGCAGGCGGGCGACCCGGAAACGGCCGGCAAGCTGACCGAACAGGCGATCCAGCGCCTGGATAAGATGAACCAGTTCTTCTCGGTCGATTCGGCCCTGACCGTTGCCGCCCAGTTGCAGGCAATGGGCCAGGAAGCCGCCGCGCTCGGCGTGCTGAAGAGCTGTGTGGAAAGTTATGGCGACGACCCCAAGGTCATGGAAAAAGTCGGCAAGCTGACGGACGACCCCAGTGTGCTCAACGCCATTACCGAAGCGGTCACCCTCAATCGCCAGGGTGTGCGCAGTTACCAGGGAGGGCAGCTTGGCGAGGCGTTGCAACTGTTCCGCAAGGCGCTGGGTATGCAGCCGAAGAACATCAGCATCGCCCTTAACACCGCCCAGGCGCTGCTGCGCATTGGCGGTGAAAACCCTCAGCCCGCGATCATGCAGGAATGCCAGGACGCCTTGACCAGCGTGGCCGGTATCCCTGCCAGCGACAATCGCTATGACCGTTACCGCAAACTGCACATCCGAGTGTTCGGCGCATGAATCAAGACAATCAGGGGCTGGATTTTTCCACGGTGATCGCCTCCACCGTGCACGACCTCAAAAGCTCTTTGTCAGCGCTGATCCAGTCCCACAATCAGTGGGTGGAACGCTTGCCCGAAGAGCTGCGCGGTGGTGTCGAACAGGGAATCATGGAGCACGAGTTTCGCCACCTCAACGGCATGCTGGTGCAACTGCTTGGGCTGTACAAGCTGGGTATCAACCAGTTGCCAGTGTGCCCGGACTACCACGAGCTGGATGATTTCATCGAAGCCCAGTTGGCGGCGCACCAGGAAGTGCTCAAGCACAACGACATCCTCGCCACCTGGCGCATCGACACCGACAACCCGCTGGGCTTTTTCGACCGTGAACTGGTGGCCTCGGTGATCGCCAACGTCATCACCAACGCCACCCGCTTTGCCGGGCACGCCTTGTTGATCACCATCGAAGAGGCCGACAACCAGCTGGCCATCTGCGTGAACGATGACGGCCCGGGTTATCCAAAGCACATGCTCGAGCGCCAGGAGCAATACATCCAGGGTATCGACTCGACCAGCGGCAGCACCGGCCTGGGGCTGTACTTTGCAGCGCGGATTGCAGCGCTGCATGAAAGCGGCGGGGTGCGCGGGCGGATCGAGATCTCCAATGGCGGGGCGCTTGGGGGCGGGTTGTTCAGGTTGTTCCTGCCCTGATAGATGGCTGAGTTTGCGCTTCGTGTTTTTGCAGTTGGAAGGTGGCTTCCCAAGGTGATGTAGGGGATTTCCTTCTTGAGGTTGCAGGGCTTTTGTCCGGTCCGGACAGATGACAATGTAGATACGACGTCTCTACATTTCGCTTGCAATCGCTTGGAGGGTTTCTACTATGTATCTACCTTGGGAGATACTCATGCAGATCAAGATTCAGCAGTGGGGCAACAGCGCCGCCATCCGCTTGCCGGCCGCAGTGCTCAAACAGATGCGCCTCGGTGTCGGCTCCACCCTGAGCCTGGACACAGCGGGAGAGACGATGGTGCTCAAGCCCGTCCGATCGAAACCCAAATACACCCTTGAGGAATTGATGGCCCAGTGCGACCTGAGCGCGCCGGAGCCAGAGGACATGGCCGACTGGAGTGCGATGCGCCCAGTAGGACGTGAAGTGTGAAGCGGGTGAAGTTCGCCAGAGGCGATATCGTTCGCGTCAACCTCGACCCCACAGTGGGACGAGAACAACAGGGTGAGGGGCGACCCGCACTGGTACTCACCCCGGCGGCGTTCAATGCGTCAGGCCTGGCAGTGATCGTCCCGATCACCCAAGGTGGTGATTTTGCAAGGCATGCGGGTTTCGCAGTGACGCTCAGCGGTGCGGGCACGCAGACTCAGGGGGTGATGCTCTGCAACCAGGTCCGCACAGTCGACCTTGAAGCACGCTTTGCCAAGCGCGTAGAGTCGGTGCCCGAAGTTGTCATCCTAGATGCACTGGCCCGTGTGCAAACCCTATTCGATTAACCGGTTCCCGTACCCACCATGCAGAATCCATCGTCAGCACTCATCCGCGAAACCTTCCCCGTAGGCCCTTTGCAGTGCAACTGCACGCTCATCGGCGACCCGCTGACCAAGAAAGCCATTGTCGTCGACCCGGGCGGTGACCCGGAGAAGATCCTCGCGCGCCTGCAGGCCCACGGCCTGACGCTGGTCAGCATCATCCATACCCACGCGCACTTCGATCATTTTCTCGCCTCGGGCAAGCTCAAGGAGCTGACCGGCGCCACCCTGCACCTGCACAAAGAGGACCAGGTACTGTGGGACAACCTGGAGATGCAGTGCCAGATGTTCGGCGTTCCTTACACGCCGGTACCGGCGCCCGATCGCTGGCTGGGCGATGACGAAGAGTTGGCCTGTGGCTGTGGCGTGGCATTGCATACGCCTGGCCACACCCCGGGTTCGATGAGCTTCTGGTTCGCCGATGCCAAACTGCTGATCGCCGGCGACACGTTGTTCCGCCGTGGCATTGGCCGCACCGATTTGTGGGGGGGTGACCAGCGGGCTATCGTGCGTTCCATCAAGGAGCGGCTGTACCGGCTGGACGAACAGGCTATCGTGGTGACTGGCCACGGGCCAGAGACCCGTCTGGGCGATGAGATGCGGGAAAACCCCTTTGTCCGTGCCTGAACGTACATGAAGGCACTTTCATTGAATTTTTCATTGCCGATGCAATCCAAGGCTGGCATAGATCCCTTCGTGATCTGCCGCATTTATGAATTTCAGTAGGAGCTTGTCCATGTTCACCATGCGTCGTCTGATTATCGTCGCAACTGCCGCTGCCCTGATGACTGGCTGTGCCGGCCAGAACCCTTATGACAACCAGGGTCAGGCGCAGGGCTCCACGGGGATGAGCAAGACTGCCAAGTATGGCGGCCTGGGCGCGCTGGCTGGCGCCATCGCCGGTGCTGCCATCGACCACAACAACCGTGGCAAGGGTGCACTGATCGGCGCCGCCGCGGTGGGTGCTGCAGCAGCGGGTTATGGCTACTACGCCGACAAGCAAGAGGCCGAGCTGCGCGCCCAGATGGCCAACACCGGCGTGGAAGTACAGCGTCAGGGCGACCAGATCAAACTGATCATGCCGGGCAACATCACCTTTGCCACCGACTCGGCCAACATCGCCCCAAGCTTCTACTCGCCGCTGAACAACCTCGCAGGCTCGTTCAAGCAGTTCAACCAGAACACCATCGAAGTGGTCGGTTTCACCGACAGCACCGGCAGCCGCCAGCACAACATGGACCTGTCCCAGCGCCGCGCGCAGGCGGTCAGCACCTACCTCACCTCGCAGGGTGTGGATGCTTCGCGTATTTCAGTGCGTGGCATGGGCCCGGACCAGCCGATCGCCAGCAACGCCGACGCCAATGGCCGTGCGCAGAACCGCCGGGTGGAAGTGAACCTGAAGCCGATTCCGGGTCAGCAGTATGACCAGCAACAAGGCCAGGTTCAGCAATATCCCTGATTGATGCCCGGGGCCGCCTTGCGGCCCATTCGCGGCACAAGGCCGCTCCCACAGGCATTACGCGATCCCTGTAGGAGCGGCCTTGTGCCGCGAATGGGCTGCAAAGCAGCCCCAGCTTTTAGCGCGCCACGCTGGCCTGAATCGCCGTCAGGGCAATGGTATGCACGATATCGTCAACCTGAGCCCCGCGCGGCAAGTCGTTCACCGGCTTGCGCAATCCCTGCAGCATCGGCCCCAGGCTGACCCCGTCGGCACTGCGTTGCACCGCTTTATGCGTGGTATTGCCGGTATTGAGGTCAGGGAACACGAACACCGTGGCACGCCCGGCCACCGGGCTATCCGGCGCCAGTTCCCGTGCAATCGCCGGGTTGGCCGCCGCGTCATACTGCAGCGGCCCATCAATCAGCAGCTGTCGCGCTGCACCCTGTGCCAGGCGTGTCGCCTCGCGTACTTTCCCGACCTCTTCATCACTGGCCGAATCGCTTGAATAACTGATCATCGCCACCCGCGGCGCGATGCCGAAGGCCTGCGCCGATTCAGCACTCTGCCGGGCGATCTCCGCCAGTTCGGCAGCGCTCGGGTGTGGGTTCATCACGCAGTCGCCGTACACCAGCACCTGCTCGGGGAACAGCATGAAGAACACTGACGACACCAGGCTGGAGCCCGGCGCTGTCTTGATCAGCTGCAGGGCCGGGCGGATGGTGTTGGCGGTGGAGTGCACCAGGCCCGATACCAGGCCGTCCACTTCGTCCAGGGCCAGCATCATGGTGCCGATCACCACCGGGTCTTCCAGTTGCTGCTCGGCCATCGGTGCGTTGAGGTTCTTGCTCTTGCGCAGCGCAACCATCGGCTCCACGTAGCGCCCGCGAATCAGCTCGGGGTCGAGGATTTCCAGGCCAGGCGGCAGGCTAATGCCTTGGGCGCGGGCCACGGCCTCGACATCTTCGGGCTTGGCCAGCAGCACGCAGCGGGCGATGCCGCGCGCCTGGCAGATGGCTGCAGCCTGCACCAGCAGCGGCTCGGCACCTTCTGGCAGGACGATGCGCTTGTTGGCCTGCTGCGCCCGCTGGATCAGCTGGTAGCGGAACACCGCTGGTGACAGGCGCATTTCGCGCGGGGTGCCGCAGCGTTGGTGCAGCCAGGCTGCATCGAGGTGGCTGGCGACGAAATCGGTGATGAACTCGGCGCGTTCGCGGTCGTCGACCGGGATTTCGCGGTTCAGCGAATTGAGCTGGTTGGCCGTGTCGTACGAGCCGGTGCTGACCGACAGGATCGGCAGGCCGGCCTGCAGCGCGCCGCGGCACAGGCCGAGAATGCGCGCGTCGGGCTTGCTGTCGCTGGTCAACAGCAGCCCGGCCAGCGGTACGCCATTGATGGCGGCCAGGCTGACGGCGAGAATGATGTCGTCGCGATCGCCCGGGGTGACCACCAGGGTACCCGACGTCAGCAGCGGCACCGTGTTGGCCACGGTGCGTGCACAGATGATGATCTTGCTCATGCGCCGCTGTTCGTAGTCGCCGGCGTTGAGCACCTGGGCGCCGAGCAGCTCGGCCACGTCGCGGGTGCGCGGGGCGTTCAGCTCAGGCTGGTAGGGGATGCAGCCGAGCAGGCGGAAGTCGTTGCCGCGTAGCAGGGGCGAGTGCTCGCGCAGGCGGGTGGCAAAATCCGCCATGCTTTCGTCAGTGCGCACCTTGTTGAGGATTACCCCGAGTACCTTCGGGTCGCGTGGGCCGCCGAACAGCTGGGCCTGCAGTTCAACCCGGCCGGACAATTCGCTGAGCACTTCGTTTTCCGGGGCCGATACCAGGATCACTTCGGCATCCAGGCTCTTGGCCAGGTGCAGGTTGACCCGCGCCGCGTAGCTGGCGTGGCGCGTGGGCACCATGCCCTCGACCACCACCACGTCATTGCCGACGCAGGCTTGTTGGTAGAGGCGGATGATTTCTTCGAGCAATTCGTCCAGCTGGCCGTCGCCGAGCATGCGCTCGACCTGGGCCAGGCTCAGTGGCACGGGAGGCTTGATGCCGTGGGTGCGCGCAACCAGTTCTGTCGAGCGTTCAGGGCCGGTATCACCCGGGTGGGGCTGGGCGATCGGCTTGAAAAAACCGACCTTCAGGCCGGCGCGCTCCAGGGTGCGCACCAGGCCGAGGCTGATGGAGGTCAGGCCGACACCGAAGTCGGTCGGCGCAATGAAAAATGTCTGCATGCGTGCTTCTCGAAATAAGCGGTGCAAGAAATTAACGGCCAAGGGTAGCGCTATCGGCCCCTTGCGCGCACCAGCCGCAAGTAAAAGGCTGGCCGATGCGCTGCGCGCGTTGTGCCGGGTCGAGCACCCAGGGGCGTGCCTGCCACGGCGGTTGGTGGCGCAGGTGCTGGGTATGGCCGCAAGACAGCTCGGCCACCCAGTGGCCTTCTTCGTCCTGATGGAAGCCGGTGATCCGACTGATGGGCCGCTGCTCGTCCGCAGTGCGTTCGCAATCGGACGATGGCTTGGTTACACTTGTCCGCTCTACATACTTTTGCAAAAGGTCTTGCCCCATGCTGATCGCCGCCAACAAGGCTGTCTCCATCGACTATACCCTGACCAACGACGCCGGGGAGACCATCGACAGCTCCGCCGGTGGCGCGCCGCTGGTCTACCTGCACGGTGCCGGCAACATCATCCCAGGCCTGGAAAAAGCCCTGGAAGGCAAACAGGCCGGTGACGAGCTGAACGTTACCATCGAGCCGGAAGACGCCTACGGCGAATACCTGGCCGAGCTGGTAAGCACCCTGAACCGCAGCCTGTTCGAAGGCGTTGACGAGCTGGAAGTAGGCATGCAGTTCCACGCTTCGGCGCCGGACGGCCAGATGCAGATCGTCACCATCCGCGACCTCGACGGCGACGATGTCACCGTTGACGGCAACCACCCGCTGGCCGGCCAGCGCCTGACCTTCCAGGTCAAGGTAGTCGACGTGCGTGACGCCAGCGAAGAAGAAATCGCTCACCGTCACATCCACGGTGAAGGTGGCCATCACCACTGATTTTCTGCGCTAAGCTCAGAAAGTCGCCAGGCGCTCGGGCAAGCCGATTTGCCTTCCTACGGGAGGTGGACGGTTTGGACGGGCGCCTTTTTAGTGGGCGGAATTCGCCTGCGCGGCAACCGGGAACCTGAGAGGGGATTTCATGATGAGTGCATTTCACGACCTGAAACTGGACGCGCTGAACGGTGGGGAGCTGTCCCTCGCACCGTTCAAGGGCCAAGTGGTGCTGGTGGTCAACGTTGCCTCCAAATGTGGTCTCACGCCGCAATACAAGGCCCTTGAAAACCTCTACCAGGTTTACAAGGCCAAGGGCTTCAACGTGCTTGGCCTGCCATGCAACCAGTTTGCCGGGCAGGAGCCGGGCAGCGAAAAGGAAATCCAGGAATTCTGCAGCCTCAACTACGGGGTGAGCTTCCCGCTGGGGGGCAAGCTGGAGGTCAACGGGCCGCAACGCCATTCGTTGTACCGCCTGCTGGCGGGCGAGGGGGCCGAGTTCCCTGGCGACATCACCTGGAACTTCGAGAAGTTTCTGGTGGGCAAGGACGGGCGGGTGCTGGCGCGTTTTTCGCCGCGCACGGCGCCGGATGACCCGGCGGTGGTGCAGGCAATCGAGAAAGCGCTGGCCTGAAGCGTTTAAAACGGTCCCTCTGTAGGAGCGGCCTTGTGTCGCGATCGGGCCGCATAGCGGCCCCCGGATATCAGCGTTGCTGCAAGGATCGAGGGGCTGCTTTGCAGCCTTTTCGCGACACAAGGCCGCTCCTACACAGATCGCGTAGCACCCAGCCGCGAAGCGGGTGAGGCCGCAGCCTGGTTCCGGGCCGCATCGAGGTACCCCTCAAATTCCTCGACAATCGCCGGCCAACCCTGGCGGCTGGCATGCTGCCGCGCATTCAGGCGTACCCGGCGCAAGGTTTCCTCTTCCTCCAGCAGCCAGCAAGTCGCATCGACAAACGCCGCCTGGTCCCCCGGCATGGCCAGCGCCCCACTGTGACCATGGCGTATGTGCTGCGCTGCGGCTGCCTCGTCATAAGCAACCACCGCCAACCCCGAAGCCATGGCTTCGAGTACTACGTTGCCAAAGGTTTCGGTCAGGCTCGGGAACAGGAACAGGTCACCGCTGGCGTAGTGCTCGGCCAGCACCTCACCGCGCTGGGCGCCGCAGAACATGGCACCTGGCATCTGCTGCTGGAGGGCGGCACGCTGTGGGCCGTCACCCACCAGGATCAGGCGCAGGCGTTTCTGTGGATAAGTCTTCTGCAATGCCTCCAGGCATGGGCGCAATAGCCCGAGGTTTTTTTCCACCGCCAGCCGCCCGACATGCAACACGGCGATATCCTCCGGGCCCAGCCCCCAGCTTTCGCGCAACGCCAGGCTGCGCCGGGCCGGGTTGAACAGGCAGGCATCGACACCCCGGGCCAGCAGTTCCAGGCGCTCGAAACCACGGCGTTCAAGCTCCAGGCGCTGGCTGAGGCTGGGCACCAGGGTAATCGCCGTGCGCCGATGGAACCAGCGCAGGTAGTGGGTGAGCAGGCGTGCCAGCAACCCCAGGCCGTACTGGCCGGAGTACTGCGGGAAGTTGGTGTGGAAGCCGCTGACCACCGCGATGCCCAGGCGCCTGGCCGCGCGCAGGGCGCTGAGCCCCAGCGGCCCCTCGGTGGCGATGTACAGCACGTCCGGGCGCTGGCGCCGCCAGCGGCGCAACAACGAATGCATGGACACCTCGCCCCACTGCAATCCCGGGTAGCCGGGCAGCGCCCAGCCACGGCACAGCATCAGGTGCGGGTCGTTGTGCAAAGGCGCTTCGCCGGCCTGGCGCGGGCGTACCACCTCGACCTCATGGCCGCGCTGGCGCAGCCCTTCGCCAAGGCGGCCAAGTGTGTTGGCCACGCCGTTGATTTCGGGTGGGAAGGTTTCACTGACCAGGGTAATGCGTAGGGCGGCTGTATTCATGACAAAAAGTTTCCGCCTGCCGGATTGCGCCAATGTGACCGTAATGTGACGTACAGATGACGCCTGACCGCTGACGCTTTTGCCTGCATGAATATTTCGTTGCACGGTGCTCAAGAAGGTGTAACCGGCAGCCGATGAAGATGCATTCGAAAAGGCGATGCGCTCCAGGAGTGCGGTGATGTTCAACAGCAAGCTCAAGCAAGAAATCCGGCAGCTGCGCGAAGACCTGATGTCCGTGGAACAGGTCAAGAGTAGTCTCGACAGCGAGATGCTGGTACTTCAGCTCGATCCACAGGGACGGATCGAGATGGTCAACGGTAATTTCGAGAGCGAAATGCTCTACCGTTGCGAACAATTGCTTGGACGCAACATCGAGGACATTGTCCCTTCCCACGTGAAGTCACTCGACTTCTACCAGCGCATGAAAAGCGCGATCAGCCGTGGCGAGCACCTGAACGGCGCCTTCCGCCTGCTGCGTGGCAACGGCCAGGAAGCCTGGCTGCGCTCGATCCTGCAGCCGGTCAAGAACAGCGAGGGGCGCATCAAGTACTTCACGCTGCACTCCAGCGACCTGACCCGCACCATCGAGACGTCTCGCGAGCACGAAAGCCTGATCAAGGCGCTGATGCGCTCTACTGCAGTGATCGAGTTCGACCTCGACGGCACCATCCTCACTGCCAACGAGCGTTTCCTGGCCACAGTCGGTTATCGCCTGGAGCAGATTCGCGGCAAGCACCACCGTATGTTCTGCGAGCCGGAGGAGGTTAACTCGGCCGGCTATCAGGCGTTCTGGGACAAGCTGCGCCGGGGTGAATACGTTGCCGAACGTTTCAAGCGTATCGATGCCCATGGCCGGGTAATCTGGCTGGAGGCTTCGTACAACCCGATCTTCGATGCCCACGATGTGCTGTACAAGGTGGTCAAGTTCGCCACTGTGATCACCGACCAGGTCAACCAGGAGCAGGCCGTGGCCCAGGCGGCAGATGTAGCCTATAGCACCTCGCTGGGTACCGATGTCAGCGCGCGCAAGGCCACCGAGGTGGTCACCCAGACCGTCAGTGTGATGCGCGGCCTTGAGGCCTCGATGCAAGAGGCGGCGGAGGGCATCCAGGCGCTGGACACCCAGTCACGGGTGATCGGGTCGATCATCAAGACCATCAGCGACATTGCCGGGCAGACCAACCTGCTGGCCCTTAACGCGGCCATTGAAGCGGCCCGCGCGGGCGAGCAAGGGCGAGGTTTTGCCGTGGTTGCCGACGAAGTGCGCCAGCTGGCTTCGCGCACCAGCACCGCTACCGAGGAAATTGCCCGGGTAGTGAAGCAGAACGAGCAACTGGCGCAGGCGGCAGTGGCGATCATCGACACCAGCAAACGCCAGGCCGAGCAGGGGCTGGCGCTGGCTGACGAAACGGGCAACGTAATTGTCGAGATCCAGGACGGGGCGAAGCGGGTGGTGGATGTGGTGGGGCAGTTCTCCAGCCGGTTGGGGCAGTAGAGCCCCGAGCAGATTTGGTCTGCCTTTTGATGGACCCAATGTCTTTCACCATCACTCAGGCTGCTCCTACAGGGGGCGCGTACACCTCGGCAGTCAGTTGCGCTCCCGCACCCAGAACAACGTAGCCCCCGCCACCGCCGCCGGCATCATCAACACGTTCACCCCTGGAATCATCAGCGCCAGGTAGGTGATGCCGCCAAAGCCCAGCGACTGCCAGCGCTTGCTGCGCAGCCAGGCGAGCATGTCCTGCCAGCTCATCTTGTTGTTGTCCGCCGGGTAGTCGATGTACTGGATGGCCATCATCCATACCCCGAACATCAGCCACAGTGGCGCGGCGACGACGTTGACCACCGGGATCAGCGACAGGATGAACAGGCCGACAGCCCGTGGCAGGAAGTAGCCCAGCTTGCGCATTTCGCGGCTGAAGGTGCGGGGCACCATGGCCACCAGCTCGCCCCAGCTGAACGCCGGGAAGGTGTCTTCGCCACGCACCACCACTTCGACCTTTTCCGCCAGGAAGCCATTGAACGGCGCGGCGATGATGTTGGCCACCAAGGTGAAGGTGAAGAACACCATCAGCACCAGCAAGGCGACGAACAGCGGCCAGAGTATGTAGCTGAGGAAGCTCAACCAATCTGGCAGCGTCGGCATCAGGGCATCGAGCCACAGGCCGAACTGGTGGCCGGCGAAGTAGACCATGCCACCGAACAGCAACAGGTTGACCGCCAGCGGCAGCAGCACGAACAGCCGCAGGTTGGGGCTCAGCACCAGTTTCAGGCCTTCGCGCAGGTATTGGGGGCCGGAGAGGACAGGGGCTTGCATCGGGAGACTCCGCAGAGAAGGAAAACGCGCTGACCTTACCGAGTTTGCCGCGCCGACGAAAGGTGACTGGCAAGCGGGACACGGGCTGTAACAAAAGTGCCGGGGCTGAGCTATGGATGAAATCACTGAATAGACGGTGCCTATGAGGTGGATTGTCTAAGGATATTTCCTTAATCTTTGCGACCTCGCTACAGTGCGCTCAACTTTCCGCTTTTCGGGCCTGCGCGTTGTAGCCTTCCCCAAGTGCTGCGTGGGTCCATTTTAATTTTCCAGCTGGCGCAGCCGGTACACCGATGCCGGCCCGAGCGGCCGGCTCGACAGGAGTTCGACATGTCTGAAGTACGTCATTCGCGCGTCATCATTCTCGGTTCCGGCCCTGCCGGTTACAGCGCTGCGGTGTACGCTGCCCGTGCCAACCTCAAGCCGCTGCTGATCACCGGCATGCAGGCGGGCGGCCAGCTGACCACCACTACCGAGGTCGACAACTGGCCGGGCGACCCCCATGGCCTGACCGGCCCGGCCTTGATGCAGCGCATGCAGGAACACGCCGAGCGATTCGAAACCGAAATCGTCTTCGACCACATCAACGCCGTCGACCTGGCCAACAAGCCGTTCACCCTGCAGGGTGACAGCGGCAAATACACCTGTGACGCACTGATCATCGCCACCGGTGCCAGCGCCCGCTACCTGGGCCTGCCGTCGGAAGAAACCTTCATGGGCAAGGGCGTTTCGGCCTGCGCCACCTGCGACGGTTTCTTCTACCGCAACAAGCCGGTCGCTGTGGTTGGTGGCGGCAACACTGCCGTGGAAGAGGCGCTGTACCTGGCCAACATCGCCAGCAAGGTAACCCTGGTGCACCGTCGCGAGACCTTCCGCGCCGAGAAGATCCTGGTCGACAAGCTCAACGCCCGTGTGGCCGAAGGCAAGATCGAGCTCAAGCTCAACGCCACCCTGGACGAAGTGTTGGGTGACAACATGGGCGTGACCGGTGCTCGCCTGAAGAACAACGACGGCAGCAGCGACGAAATCAAGGTCGACGGCGTATTCATCGCCATTGGCCACACCCCGAACACCTCGCTGTTCGAAGGCCAGCTGACCCTCAAGGACGGCTACCTGGTGGTCAACGGCGGCCGTGACGGCAACGCTACCACCACCAACGTTGAAGGTGTGTTCGCTGCAGGTGACGTGGCTGACCACGTTTACCGTCAGGCCATTACCTCGGCCGGTGCCGGCTGCATGGCGGCTCTGGACGTGGAGCGTTACCTGGACGGGCTGGCCAACGCCTCGTTCTGATCCGGCAACACCGGGGCCGCTTTGCGGCCCATCGCCGGCAAGCCAGCTCCCACAGGTAATGCTAAAGGCCTGAAGGTAGTGCGTTACCTGTGGGAGCTGGCTTGCCGGCGACAGGGCCCTCGGCAACGACAAAAAAAACCGGCTCAATGGCCGGTTTTTTATTGCCTGCGGTCAGCTCACAGGCTCAACCGCATCGACAGGTCCACGGCTTTCACATCCTTGGTCATGGCACCAATCGAGATGTAGTCCACGCCAGTCTCGGCAATTACCCGCAGGGTCGTTTCGTTGACTCCGCCACTGGCCTCCAGCTTGGCCTTGCCCGCGTTAATACGCACTGCTTCGCGCATTTCGTCCAGGTTCAGCTCGTCGAGCATGATGATGTCTGCGCCAGCGGCCAGCGCCTCGCGTAGTTCATCCAGGCTCTCCACTTCGATTTCCACCGGCTTGCCCGGAGCAATGCGGTGCGCCGCAGCCACTGCCTGGGCTACGCCGCCGCTGGCGGCAATGTGGTTTTCCTTGATCAGGAAGGCGTCGTACAGGCCTATGCGGTGGTTGTCGCAGCCGCCGCAGGTTACCGCGTACTTCTGCGCCAAGCGCAGGCCTGGCAGGGTTTTGCGGGTGTCCAGCAGGCGCACCTGGGTGCCTTCCACCAGGTCGGCCAGGAAATGCGCACGGGTGGCAACCCCCGACAGCATCTGCAGGAAGTTCAGCGCACTGCGTTCACCACTGAGCAGCGAACGGGCCGGGCCTTCCAGGTGAAACAGCGGCTGGTTGGCCGTTGCGCGATCACCGTCGGCCACCTGCCAGTGCACGGCCACACGCGGGTCAAGCTGGCGAAACACGGCGTCGACCCAGGCAGTGCCGGCAATCACGCAGTCTTCGCGGGTGATGATGGTGGCCTTGGCCAGGCGCTCGGCCGGGATCAGCTGCGCGGTGATATCGCCACTGCCAATGTCCTCCAGCAATGCGCGGCGCACGTTGGCTTCGATTTCAGCGGTCAGGTCGGCAAGGCGTAGGTTCGGCATGGTTGGCTCCACAAGCTAGATGCCGGCGATTATAGGGCAGGGGACCGATGTGTACAGCCGCCCCGGCAATGACCTTTGGTCGGTCTTGGTGAGCAGTGACTGCAAACGCGGGTCATTAACCCTTCCATGAATAGGCGCTGGCAGCTGTGCGATTTTTTACCGATAATGGCGACCAGTATTTGGCGTCATAGCTTTGACGATTTCAGCCCCTTCGGGCATGACACCCTGCAAGGAGTCCAGGATGCAGAAAGAAGGCAAGGTGGTGCCCCTGGCGGCAGCCATCGATCGAGGGGGGCGTACGCCTCTGCCTTGCCTTCCTGTATTGCTCCTGCAAGTGCGCGACAAGGCGGCGTTGCAATTGCGTCAAGGCTTGCAAGCGCTGTTCGACAATGCCGACGACACCTTGTTCGAGATGGCCGACAAGGCCGTTGATCGTTGCGACCAGAACCTTTACTTCGAGGCCATGCGCGATCTGCGCCTGAAGCGCAAAAGTATTGAACGCGGCTTCCTTGATACTTTTTACGAGACCTACGCCGGCATCGGCCAGGTCGACCTGCTGGCGCATCTGGCCGCACCGGACCCCCTGCGGAGCAAGGTGCAGCTAGAGCGGGCTGCGGCCATCGAAGGCATGGTTGCGCGGGTGCTGTCGCGCGATGGCATCGCCCTGCAGCAACTGGGCCTGCGTTTGCAGGCCTTGCTCGATCGCCCCGTGCATGAGCAACGCAACCCGCTGGGGCCTGCCGCGTTGTGCGGCTACTTCCTGGAGGCTGGCCGTAACCTTGGGGTTGGCCTGAGGGTCAAACTGGTCCTGCTGAAGCTGTTCGAGCGTTTCGTCTTGCGCGACGTTGACGTTATCTATGCCGAAGCCAACCAGTTGCTGGCCGTAGCCGGTGTGCTGCCCGAGTTGCAACCGCCCCCGCGCCGCCGCGCCGAGGACCGGCGCATGAGGGCAGGACGAGGGCCGGCGAACCAAGGCCAGGAAGTGGGTGCGGACGCGGCAGGGCAGGCGTTCTTTGCCTCGTTGCAAACCTTGCTGGCCCCAGCGCGTGGGCAGTTCGCACCGCGATTGCAGGCGGTGGCTGCCGCCCAGTCGATCAGCACCGCAGACCTGGTCCGCCTGCTTTCGCATTTGCAGCACTACGTGCCTGCAACCGCCGAGATTGAGGACTTCGAGCTTGGCCAACAGCTTGAACAACTGCTGCTGAGGGTCAGCGTGCGCAGCGGCACGCGCCGGCGCATCGCCGTGGCCGACGAGGACATGATCAACCTGGTCGGCCTGCTGTTCGCCTGTATTCAAGGCGACGACAACCTGCCGGCCAGCCTGCGTGCGCTGATCGCCCGCCTGCATATCCCGCTGCTCAAGGTCGCCCTGCTGGACAAGGGGCTGTTCAGCCGGGCCAGTCACCCTGCACGCCGGCTGCTCAACGAAATTGCTGGCGCAGCCATTGGCTGGGCGTGCAGCGGCGAAGGGCTGCGTGACAGCCTGCACTTGCGGGTAGAGCGCATAGTCCAGCGTTTAATCAATGATTTTGTCGAAGATGTTGGTATTTTTGCCGAACTTCTTGATGATTTCCTTGCGTTCAGTCAGGAGGAGCGGCGGCGCAACGAGTTGCTTGAGCAACGCACCCGCGACGCCGAAGAAGGGCGCGCCCGTGCCTTGCAGGCCCGTCAGCAGGTGCAGCGGGTGCTCAACCAGCGCCTGCGCGGCCGTGTCTTGCCCCTGGTGGTCGTGCAAATGCTGGTGCAGGCCTGGAGCCAGGTGCTGCTGCTGGCCTGGCTCAAGCAGGGTGAGGCCTCGCAGGCTTGGCAAGATGCCCTGTACACCCTGGACACGCTATTGGTCAGCATCACCCCTGGGCATGAGCCGCAAACCCTGTTGCAGCAGGTACCTGGCCTGCTCAAGGCGCTGCGTGACGGGTTGGCCAGCGTGGCCTTGAACTCGGCGGCAACCCGTGAGTTCTTCCTGCAACTGGAGCAATTGCACCTGCGTGCCTGCACAGGTGCCGGGCTACCGGTTGGCCATGACCAACCCTTGGCCGAAGTGCTGGTGGATGAAGAGATCGTGCTGGCGATTGCCGAAGAACCCTCCTGTGCGCCGCTGCACGTCGCCGAGGGCCAGGCCGCGGCATTGCGGCAGGTGCAGCGCTTACGCATCGGTACCTGGGTTGAAGTACTTGATGACGACGAACCGCTGCGCTGCAAACTGGTGGCGCAAATCGACAGCGGCGACAGGCTGGTGTTTGCCAACCGCACCGGCATGAAGGTGCGAGAGTGGAACGGTGCCGGCCTGGCGCAGGCGCTGTACCGAGGGGACGTGCGGGTGCTGGATGACGGGTTGTTGTTCGAGCGGGCGCTGGAGGCGGCGCTCGACAGGCTGCGGCAGCCGCACGTGCGGTAGGCGGCAACATTACAATCATTCACATGCAAACGGTGTTGACGGCAGGGCATACTGTGGCTCTGTTCAAGGCGCTTTCAGGATTTGCCCCATGCAATTGGACCGTGCCACTGGCTGGTTCCACGGAATCGGAATCACCCACTGCCCCTCGCCGAACTTCAATGCCCGCCCCGAAGGCGAATCAGTTTCCCTGCTGGTGATACACAACATCAGCCTGCCGCCGGCCTGTTTTGGTACCGGCAAGGTGCAGCAGTTCTTCCAGAACCGGCTGGACCCCAACGAACACCCTTATTTCGCCAGCATCGGCCACCTGACCGTGTCGGCGCACCTGTTCGTCGAGCGTGACGGCGCGGTGACCCAGTTCGTTTCGTTGCTCGATCGCGCCTGGCACGCGGGTGTGTCGTGCTTCGACGGGCGTGAAGGCTGCAACGATTTTTCCATCGGCATCGAGCTGGAGGGCACTGACGAGGTGCCCTATACCGATGCTCAATATGGCGTGCTGGAGGAGCTTACCTGGCACATTCGTAGCGCCTGGCCGGCCATCGACCTGGGCCGCATTCAGGGCCACAGCGACATTGCCCCGCAACGCAAGACCGACCCCGGCCCGTCCTTCGATTGGCCGCGCTACCGCGAAGCGTTGTTGCACAACGAGGACAAGGCATGAGTTTTCTGGTGTTGTTGCTGGCACTGTGGGTCGAGAAATTTTCGGCCCTGCGCCATCAAGTGCAGCGTGATGGGTTCTTCCTGGGCGAGCTGGTTCGCCTGGAACGCGGTGGCAAGGTGCACCCTTGGTGGACGCTGACCATCGTGGTGTTGGCACCGGTAGCGCTGCTGGTGTTGCTGCTGCATGTGCTGGAACCGGTGGCCTATGGGCTGTTGGCCTTGCCGGTGCATCTGCTGGTATTGGTCTACAGCCTGGGCCGTGGCGATGCCAAGGCGTCGCTGGGGCCGTTCCGTGATGCCTGGCGGCGCGGTGATGATCAAGCGGCGCTGCATGTTGCTGAGCGCGACCTGGGCGTAGTGGCGGATGAGCCGCATAGCCTGTTGGTGCGTGTGCAGGGCAACCTGCTGTGGCAGGTGTACCAAGGCTTTTTTGCGGTGATTTTCTGGTATTTCGTGCTGGGGCCTGGTGCGGCGCTGGCTTATCGCCTGTTGGCGCTGTGCGGCGAGCACAGCCAGCAGCCGGAGCTGAAGGCGCGTGCCGAACAACTGCGGCACATCATGGACTGGCTACCGGTTCGCATGCTGGCGTTGAGCTTTGCGCTGGTGGGCAACTTCCTTGCAGTGACCCGGGTGATGCTGCACGAGGTGCTCAACTGGCACATCAGTGCTGCGCATCTGGTGGCACGGGTGGGGCGCATTGCCGATGACATTCCCGATGAAGAAGACAGCCAGCGTGGGCTGGGGCGGCTGGACAGCCTGTGGGAGCTGCTGTTGCGCTGTGCGGTGTTGTGGTATGCCGGGTTCGCGCTGTGGACCGTGCTGGTTTGACATAGGGTCGCCTTGCTATTTGCGTCGCCTGGCAGATCGAGCGCAGCAACTACAAAGGCGAGCACCAGCCAAACAACTCGCAAGCATTGCGGCTACTGGCCTGCGCCAGCGCCTCTACATCCACGCCCATCACTTGGGCCAGCGCCCCGGCAATGTCCGGCAAATGCTCCGGGCTGTTCCGTTCCCCCGGGTACATCACCGGCGCCATATCCGGCGAATCGGTCTCCAGCACCACACTCTCCAGTGGCAGCCGCGCCAGCGTCTTGCGCAGCCGCAGCGCCTGTGGCCAGGTGCCGGCACCGCCAAGCCCAAGCCGAAAGCCTAGCTTGATGTATTCGCGCGCCTCTTCGTAACTGCCGGCAAACGCATGAATCACGCCCGCCCGCGCCGGCTTGTAGCGCTTGAGCGTGGCGATTACCTGGGCATGGCTGCGGCGTACGTGCAACAGCGCGGGCAGTTCGAAGTCGCAGGCCATTTGCAGTTGCACTTCGAACAGCGCCTGTTGACGCGTCTTGTCCAAGTCTTCGAGGTAGTAGTCCAGGCCAAACTCACCCACGGCGCACAGCCGTGGGTCGCCGTGCAGGCGCGCCAGCCATTCGCGCAATTGCGTCAAATGCTCTGGGCGATGCTGGTCGAGGTACACCGGGTGCAGGCCAAATGCTGCAAACAGGCGCTGATCGGCGCAGGCCAGGTCCCACACCCGTTGGAAATTCGCCTGGTAAACCCCCAGCACCACCATCCGTTCCACTCCGCGTGCCGCTGCGTTGGCCAGCACACGCGGGCGGTCGGCCTCGAACTCAGGGAAGTCCAGATGGGTGTGGGTGTCGATCAGGCGCATGTTCAGGCCGCCGTGATGCGCTGCTTGAAGGTGCGGCCGACGGCATGCACGCCCGGGTCGTAGCGTTTCTCCTCGATCGCGGCCAGCGCCAGTTCCAGCGCGGTGGCGGCAATCAGGCCATGCTGCTGGGCCATGGCATTGACCGGCAGCGGCAGGAAGTCGAGCAACTGGTTGTCACCAAAGGTGCCCAGCTGCAACTGGCGCGAGTCGGCAGGGCGGGCCTGCAGGGTGTCGAACACCCCTTGCAGCAACACATACGAGGTGGTCACCAGGGCATCCGGCAGGCCGCCCAGGTCATGGATAAGCTGTTGCATAAGGCGCTGGCCGCACTCACGGCTGAACGCTTCGCCCTGGTAGCGACGGACTTCACCGGCATAGCCTTGCAGGGCTTCGTCGAACCCGCCGGCACGCGCCTGGCTCACCGACAGCTCGGGGCGTGCGCCAATCAGGGCAATGCTGCGTGGTGCTGCGTTGAGCAGGCTGGCGGCCAGTTGGCGGCTGGCATCGCGATCATCGCTGATCACCGAGCAGAAGTGCGCAGGGTCCAGGCGGCGGTCAATGGCTATCACCGGCAGGCCTTTGTCCTGCAATTCACGGTAGCTGTCGTCTTCTGGCGGCAGGCAGCTGGCGACGAACAGGGCATCACAACGGCGCGCGCGGAACAGTTGCTGCAACTGGCGCTCGCTGTCGGGCTGGTCGTCGCTGCTGGCGATCAGCAACTGGTAGCCACGGGCGCGGGCGCCTTGCTCCAGCTGCTTGGCGATGCGGGCGTAGCTGGGGTTCTCCAGATCCGGGAGAATGAAGCCCAGGGTGCGGGTGTGTCGGCTGCGCAGGCCAGCGGCCTGCGGGTTGGGTGTGAAGCCGTGGGCTTCGACCACCGCGCGCACCCGTTCGACAGTGGCGTTGCTGATGCGCTGCTGTTCAGCCTTGCCGTTGATGACGTAGCTGGCGGTGGTCACGGACACACCGGCCAGACGGGCGATATCGCTGAGTTTCACCGAATTTTCCTTGTTATTTCCGGGGCTGGCTGTGAGGCCGGACCGGGTATTTTGACCCGGCACCGGCGCCATGCGCAGACGACCATTGTCGCAATTGTCCGACAGGATGGGGCTTTTTACCGGGCAGATTATCGAGTAACGTGGCCGTCTGGTCAGATTAAACGTTTCAGCTGCCGAATTTTCTGCCTCGGCTGCCATCTGTGCAAGGCTGTTGAACTGGCCCTTCATGTGAATTTCACAACAATACTCCAGTACCCGACCGGGAACTGCAAAAGGAGAAGGTCATGCTCGAACTCGCCAAGGAGCAGATAGCCATGGGCCAGACGGCCGCCGACAAGGCCGGGGCGTTGCGCCTGCTGGCGGACCGGCTGGTTGCCGATGGCCTTGTCGCGCAAGGGTACCTGCAGGGGCTGCAGGACCGCGAGGCGCAAGGCTCCACCTTCCTTGGCCAGGGCATCGCCATCCCCCATGGCACCCCGCAAACCCGTGACCTGGTGTATGCCACCGGCGTGCGTCTGTTGCAGTTTCCCGAGGGCGTGGACTGGGGCGATGGGCAAATGGTCTACCTCGCCATCGGTATCGCCGCCCGTTCCGACGAACACCTGCGCTTGCTGCAGCTGCTGACCCGCGCGTTGGGCGAAACCGACCTGGCCGAAGCGCTGCGCCGTGCCAGTTCCGCCGAAGCGCTGCTCAAGCTGCTGCAAGGCGCGCCCCAAGAGCTGGCGCTGGATGCGCAACTGGTCGGCCTGAACCTGCCGGCTGAAGACTTCGACGAACTGGCCTGGCGTGGTGCCCGCCTGTTGCAGCGTGCCGACTGCGTCGACAGCGGTTTTGCCGCTGTGCTGCAGCAGGCCGAGCCGCTGCCGCTGGGCGAGGGCCTGTGGTGGCTGCACAGCGAGCGCCAGGTGCGCCAGCCGGGCCTGGCCTTTATTACCCCACAGCAGCCCCTGCGTTACCGCGACCAGCCGCTCAATGGCCTGTTCTGCCTGGCCAGCCTTGGCGCTGCTCACCAGGCCCTGCTTGAGCGCCTGTGCGAAGTGCTGATCGAAGGCCGCGGGCAGATGCTCTACCAGGCCACCAGCAGCCGTGCGGTACTGGCAGTGCTGGGCGGCGAGGCGCCAGCGGACTGGCCTAGCGCGCGCATCGTGCTGGCCAACCCGCATGGCCTGCATGCCCGCCCGGCCAAGGTGCTGGCGCAACTGGCGAAAGGCTTCGAAGGGGAAATCCGCATACGCCTGGTCGACAGCGCGCAGCCGGCGGTGTCGGTGAAGAGCCTGAGCAAGCTGCTCAGCCTCGGTGCACGTCGTGGCCAGGCCCTGGAACTGGTGGCCGAGCCGGGTATCGCCGCCGATGCCTTGCCGGTGCTGCTGGCCGCTATCGAACAAGGCCTGGGTGAAGAGGTGGAGCCGCTGCCGCAAAGTGCGGAGCCCGTTGCCAGTGTCGCCGCCCAAGTGCTGCAAGCCCCCGCCGCCGGTAGCCGCGTTCAGGGCGTGGGCGCTGCCCCGGGCATTGCCAGTGGCCCTGCCCATGTGTGTGTCGAGCGTGAGTTCGACTACCCCCTGCGGGGTGAATCCTGTGCCCAGGAACGGCAAAAGCTGCGCCAGGCCATGGCAACGGTGGACAGTGAGCTGCAGGCCTTGGTCCAGCGCAGCGACAAGGCCATTGGCGAAATTTTCGTCACGCACCAGGAAATGCTCGCCGACCCGGCCTTGACCGATGATGTCGAGCAGCGCCTTGCCCAGGGTGAGAGTGCTGCGGCGGCGTGGATGGCAGTGATAGAGGCCGCAGCGCGCCAGCAAGAGGCGTTGCACGATGCCCTGCTGGCCGAGCGCGCCGCTGACTTGCGCGACATCGGCCGCCGCGTGCTGGCGCACTTGTGCGGTGTGCACGCCCAGGCTGAGCCCGAGCAACCCTACGTACTGGTGATGACCGAAGTCGGCCCGTCCGATGTCGCCCGGCTGGACCCAAGCCGGGTCGCCGGTATCGTCACTGCCCAGGGTGGCGCCACTGCACACAGCGCCATTGTCGCCCGTGCCTTGGGCATCCCGGCTGTGGTGGGCGCAGGGGCGGCTATGCTGCTGCTGGAAGCGGGCACACCATTGCTGCTTGATGGCCAGCGCGGCGTGGTCAGCGTGGCACCGCCGGAGGATGAATTGCAACGCGCGCTGGCCGAGCGTGATGCGCGCGAACAGCGTTTGCAGGCGGCCTGGGCCAACCGTTTTGAACCGGCTGTCACCCGCGATGGCCACGCCGTGGAAGTGTTCGCCAACATCGGTGAGAGCAGCGGTATCGCCAAGGTGGTGGAGCAGGGCGCCGAAGGTGTGGGCTTGCTGCGCACCGAACTGATTTTCATGGCCCACCCCCAGGCCCCGGACGTTGCCACCCAGGAGGCCGAGTACCGTCGTGTGCTCGATGGCCTGGACGGGCGGCCGCTGGTGGTGCGCACCCTCGATGTTGGCGGCGACAAGCCGCTGCCGTACTGGCCGATCACCGCCGAGGAAAACCCCTTCCTCGGCGTGCGTGGCGTCCGCCTGACCTTGCAACGCCCGCAAGTGATGGAAGACCAGCTGCGCGCCTTGCTCAGGGCTGCCGACCAGCGCCCGCTGCGCATCATGTTCCCGATGGTGGGCCAGGTGCATGAGTGGCGCGAGGCGCGGGCCATGGTCGAGCGCCTGCGTGCAGAAATCCCGGTGGCCGACCTGCAACTGGGCATCATGGTCGAGGTGCCTTCGGCGGCGCTGCTGGCCGCGCAACTGGCCCGCGAAGTGGACTTCTTCAGTATCGGCACCAACGACCTGACTCAATACACCCTGGCCATCGACCGTGGCCACCCCAGCCTTTCGGCCCAGGCCGACGGCCTGCACCCGGCGGTACTGAGCCTGATCGACATGACCGTGCGCGCCGCCCATGCCCACGGCAAGTGGGTGGGCGTGTGCGGCGAGCTGGCGGCCGACCCCCAGGCGGTGCCTGTGCTGCTGGGGCTGGACGTGGACGAACTCAGCGTGTCCGCGCGCAGCATCGCCGAAGTCAAGGCCCTGGTGCGCCAGGCCGATCATCAGACGGCCCGCGCCCTGGCGCGTGAGGCCCTGCAACAAGACAGCGCCGCAGCGGTTCGCGCGCTGGTGGAGCGTTACTGAATGGCCAAGATCCTCACCCTCACCCTGAACCCGGCGCTGGATATCACCATCGGCCTCGATACCCTGCGCCCGGGGCAGGTCAACCGCAGCCAGGCCCAACAGAGCCACGCGGCGGGCAAAGGGCTGAACGTTGCCCAGGTATTGGCCGACCTGGGGCACAGCGTGACCGTTGCTGGTTTCCTCGGGCGCGATAACCTGCAGCCCTTCGAGGCGCTGATCGACTGGCGCGGCTTTACCGACTGCTTTGTTCGCGTGCCGGGCGAAACCCGCAGCAACATCAAGCTGGTTGAGGCCGATGGCCGCGTCACGGACATCAATGGCCAAGGCCCGGAGGTCGACGAGGCGGCATGCAGTGCCTTGCTGCAGCGCCTGCAGCAGGTCGCCCCGGGGCACGATGCCGTGGTGGTGGCGGGCAGCCTGCCGCGAGGGATTAGCGCTGACTGGTTCCGCCAGTTACTGGACCGGTTGAAGGCCCTTGGCCTGAAGGTGGCGCTGGACAGCAGCGGCGAAGCCTTGCGCGCCGGCCTGCAAAGCGCGCCCTGGTTGGTAAAACCCAATACCGAAGAGCTTGGCGAAGTGCTGGGCCAGGCTGTGGATAACCCTGCGCAGCAGCGCGCCGCTGCCGAGCAGCTGTTGGCCAGCGGTGTCGAACATGTAGTGGTGTCTGCGGGCGAGCAGGGCGTCAGCTGGTTCGCCCGCAACCTGGCCCTGCATGCCTGCCCGCCCACTGTGCGGGTTGCCAGCACGGTGGGGGCGGGGGATTCGCTGGTGGCCGGCATGGTCCATGGCCTGCTGCAGGGCGAGGCCCCTGCCCAGACGCTGGCCCGCGCCACGGCGATTGCCGCCCAGGCCGTCACCCAGGTTGGCTTCGGCATCCGTGACCGTGAGCAGCTGGCGCGCCTGCAAGCCGCGGTGCAACTGACAGAACAACAAGAGGGTTGCCGATGAACATTGCCATTGTCACCGCCTGCCCCAACGGCCAGGTGTCGAGTGTGCTGAGCGCGCGCTTGCTGTCTGCCGCTGCCCAGCGGCGCGGCTGGAGCACCAGTGTGGAAGTGCAGGATGCCGGGCACCCCGAGCGGCAACTGAGCGCCGCGCAGATCGCTGAGGCCGATTGGGTGCTGGTGGTCAGCACCGGCCCGGTGGACCTGGCCCGCTTCGTCGGCAAGCGCGTGTACCAGAGCACGCCGGCCCAGGCCCTGGCCGACCGCGAGGGCTTCCTCGACGAAGCGGCGGCCAATGCCCAACCGCTGCTGGCTGCAGCAGGTGCGCCGGCCGAGGTTGGCAGCACGGGCACACGCATCGTCGCAGTCACTGCCTGCCCGACGGGCGTCGCGCACACGTTCATGGCGGCGGAGGCCTTGCAGCAAGCCGCACAGCAAATGGGTTATCAGCTCACGGTCGAGACCCAAGGCTCGGTCGGTGCGCGCAACCCTTTGTCAGCCCAGGCCATCGCTGAAGCGGATGTGGTGCTGTTGGCTGCTGACATTGAAGTGCCGACCGCGCGGTTTGCCGGCAAGCGTATCTACCGGTGCGGCACCGGCATTGCACTCAAGCAGGCACCTGCCACCCTGGACAAGGCGCTGGCCGAAGCCAAGGTGGAAAACAGCGCCGATGCCGCAGCGGCGGCCACGACAGCGAAGGGTGAAAAGACCGGTGTGTACAAGCACCTGCTCACCGGCGTGTCGTTCATGCTGCCCATGGTGGTGGCTGGCGGCCTGCTGATTGCCCTGTCGTTCGTGTTCGGCATCGAGGCCTACAAACAGCCGGGCACCTTGCCGGCTGCGTTGATGCAAATCGGCGGGGAGGCTGCGTTCAAGCTGATGGTGCCGCTGCTGGCGGGCTATATCGCCTGGTCTATTGCCGACCGCCCGGGGCTTGCGCCGGGCATGATCGGTGGCCTGCTGGCCAGCACCTTGGGTGCCGGCTTCATCGGTGGCATCGTCGCCGGCTTCATTGCCGGATACAGCGCCAAGGCTATTGCCCGCTGGGCGCGCTTGCCCAGCAGCCTGGAGGCGCTCAAGCCGATCTTGATCATTCCGCTGCTGGCCAGCCTGATCACTGGCCTGGTGATGATCTATGTGGTCGGCCAGCCGGTGGCAGCCATGCTCGAAGGCCTCACGCACTTCCTCGACAGCATGGGCACCACCAATGCCATTCTGCTGGGGCTGTTGCTGGGCGGCATGATGTGTGTCGACCTCGGTGGGCCGATCAACAAGGCCGCCTATGCCTTCTCGGTGGGGTTGCTAGCGTCGTCGAGCTACGCACCGATGGCGGCGACCATGGCCGCCGGCATGGTGCCGCCGATCGGCCTGGGCATCGCCACCTTCCTGGCCCGGCGCAAGTTCGCCCAGAGCGAGCGCGAGGCGGGCAAGGCCGCCTTGGCGCTGGGGCTGTGCTTCATTTCTGAAGGGGCGATCCCGTTCGCTGCCAAGGACCCGCTGCGGGTGATCCCGGCCAGTATCGCCGGTGGTGCGCTGACGGGGGCATTGTCGATGTACTTTGGCTGCAAGCTGATGGCGCCGCATGGCGGCTTGTTCGTGCTGCTGATTCCCAATGCGATCAACCATGCTTTGCTGTATTTGCTGGCTATCGTGGCGGGTAGCCTGCTGACGGCGGTGGTGTATGCGGTGATCAAGAAGAGCGAGCGGGTAGAGCTGGCCGTGGCAACGGTGAAGGGCTAGGGCCATTGGTTGGCCCTGCTGGCCCTATCGCCGGCAAGCCAGCTCCCACAGGACTACGCTGAGCTCCAGGATCTGCACTATCCCTGTGGGAGCTGGCTTGGCGGCGATAGGGCGGGACAGGTCAACGCCGATGCTTCTGCCGCAACGGCACCAGCAGGTCACCCAGCCCGTTGTGGTCGATTTCATGCATCAACGCCAGCAATCCGCCCAACTCACCCGCGGGGAAACCCTTGCGCGCAAACCACGCCAGGTAGTCCCCCGGCAGGTCGGCAATGATGCGCCCCTGGTATTTGCCGAACGGCATGCTGCGGGTCACCAGCAATTCGAGCATTTCCGGCTTCATCATCAATGCACCTGGCTGTGGAAAAGCGCCGACCATACTGCAATCTGCACGAAGGCCCAAGCGGCAATCATGCAGAACGCAGCCATCAGTCGTTTTCCGGTTTTATATAACTAATTGAAAAATAAAGAATTTATTTAATTTGAAAGCGTGGCACGAACGCTGCACCGGTGTAGATGACTATCACCTGCCAAGGAGTTCGACCATGAGCAACCCCAACAAAGACGTGATTGACGTACTCAACGACCTGATCGAATACAGCAAGGATGGCGAGAAAGGTTTCAAAGCCTCGGCCGATGATGTGAAGAATCCCGAGCTGAAAGCGTTCTTCGCTCAGCGAGCCGGTGAATGCGCCAACGCCGCTGGCGAACTGCAAAGTGAAGTGCGCCGTCTGGGCGGCGACCCGGAAACCTCCACCAGCATCAGCGGCGACTTGCATCGCGGGTGGGTCAACCTGAAGTCGATGGTCACCGGCAAGGACGAAGAAGCGGTGCTGAACGAGGTTGAGCGCGGTGAGGACCACGCCCTCAAAGCCTACAAGGAAGCGCGCGAGAAGCTGGTAAAACTGGGCCGCAGTGCCAGCGACATGACCTACAACCTTGTGGAGAAACAGCTGCAGGGCGTGCAGCGCAACCATGACCAGGTAAAAGCCCTGCGCAACGCCGCCCGCGCCCGTTCCTAGGCGTCAGGCCCTTCTACCTGGTTACGGCCCTTGGCCTTTGCCCGGTAGAGCGCTTCGTCCGCAGCACCCAGCACGCCGCTCAGGTCGTGCTGGGTGCCGGACACGCCGATGCCGATGCTCACCGTAACCGCGTGGGCATCATCGGCAAACGGTGCCAGTGCTTCGACGCTGGTGCGAATCCGCTCGGCTAGTAGCTGCGCGCCCGCAAGATCCGTTTCTGGCAGCACCACCTGAAACTCCTCCCCGCCATAACGAGCAGCCAGATCTGCCGGGCGACGAATACTCGCCTCGATGGTCTTGGCCACCTCACGCAATGCGTGATCACCACCGGCGTGGCCATGGCGCTGGTTGAACGCCTTGAAGTGGTCCACATCAATCATCAGCACCGCCAGCGGCTTGCCACTGCGTTGGGCGCGCGACCACTCATGGCGCAGCACCTGGTCCAGGCGACGACGGTTGGCCAGGCCGGTCAGGCTGTCGGTGGCGGCCAACGTCGCCAGACCCTGCTCAGCGTCCTGGCGGCGGCGCAGTTCGCGGCCTAGCAGCAGGGTTAGCCAGAGAATGCCCACGCACAGCACCCCAGTGGCGACGCTGACCAGGATCGCGGTGCGGCGCCACGACTGGAACACCTCATCGGCCGGGTGCACCACCAGCACGATCAGCGGCAACTGCGCGACCCGGGCGAAGGTGTACATGCGCGGGTTGCCGTCGCTGCCAGAGCGGGCAGTGAAGTTACCGCTTTGTTCGCTGAGGATGCGCTTGAAGTTGGGCCGCTCGGCATAGTTGCTGCCGATCAGCGGGTCTTGCGGGCGTGAGGGCTGGCGGGCGAGGAGCTGCCCGTCGGTATTGAACAGGTTGATGCTGCTGTCGTCACCAATGTCCAGGCGCTGGAACAGCTCACTGAAGTACGACAAGCGCAATGCGCCTGCTGCCAGCCCGGCAAACTCGCCATCGGGGCCGGAGATGCGCCGGCTGAAGCTGATACACCAGTCCAGGTCGCCGAGCTTGGCCTTGAATGGCGGGCCTACCAGCAAGCCCAGATTGGCGTTGGCCTGGTGTGCCTTGAACACACCGGTTTCGCCAAAGTTGGCCTTGCGCACATTGCTGGTGGAGTCCCCCACCACATTGCCTTGCTTGTCGAGCCACAGCACGTCACCGCGTTTGCGGTCGACGAAGGCTTCATTGAACAGCAGGCGTTGGCGCAACGGCCCGGGTATTTCCGGCAGCTCCTTGCGCCCGACGGCCCAGATCAGGCCCTGCAGTGACTGGTCGTAGAGTTCGGCGTTGCGCAGGATGTCGCTTTCGATCAGCTGGACGATGTTGTTGGACGAGCGAATCGCCGACAGCTCGACGCTGTCACGTTCACGCGCCAGCAAGAAGCTGACGATGGCCACGATGGCGAGCACGGCAAGGCAACTGCCCAGGTTGAGGGTCAGCTCGGGGTGGGACCTGAAAAATGCGAAACGCGGTAATCGGGTGGGCATGCTCGCTACTGCGTGGGCAGGGCCATTCGCGGCGGCGACATTCTAGGGAAGCCGTGATTGTCGGACAAGATTTGTCCGACGGAATCACGTCTGGGGCTGCTGCGCAGCCCTTCGCCGGCAAGCCAGCTCCCACAGGTACTGCGTCAGGCTTAGCGGTTGTGCAGTACCTGTGGGAGCTGGCTTGCCGGCGATCGAGGGCGGAGCCCTCGCTAGAGGTCCTGGATCAGAACACGTTCAGCGGGTAGTCCACGATCAGCCGCAGTTCATCGTTGTCGCTGTTGCTGTCGATCGACGCATAACCCTGGCTGCCACGGTGGGTGGCGTAGCGCACCAGTACCGACAGGTCCTTGAGGTCACCCTCCTGGAACACGTACTTCACGTCCAGGTCACGTTCCCAGTGCATGGCGTTCTTGCCATCTTCACGGTAGTAGTCGTAGTGGCTGGTGTCCTGCGTGGCTTTGGTCAGGTCGGCTTCACCGCGCGAGTACGACAGCGAGGTGGTCAGGCCAGGCAGGCCGACACCGGCGAAGTCATAGTCGTACTGCAGCTTCCACGAGCGCTCGTTTGGCGCGTTGAAGTCCGAGTACATGCGCGAGTTGTCCAGGTACACGCTGTCGCCCAGGTTGATGTAGTCGAATGGCGTGTTGCCATTGACCCGCTGGTAGGCGGCGGTGACGCTGTGGAAGCCTGCGTTGACGGTGAAGTGCACGCTGTAGGTGTTGTTGTCGATCTTGCCCAGCAGGGCCTGGCCGGTGTCCTGGGTGTGGTAGAAGTGCACGCCTGGGTTCAGGCTGACCAGGTCGTTGACCACGTAGGTGTAGTCGAAGTCAGCGTAGTACTGGTTCCAGATGTCCTTCAGCTCGGCGGCGTAAAGGTTGGTGGTGATGTTCTCGGTACCGCTCCACGACGCGCCGGCCCAGTTCAGGTGCTTGCTCTTGTCGTGCTCGTCCAGCGACCCATAGTAGGTGTCGATGCGGCGGTGGCCGCTCTGGTTGTACGGGTGGGTGAAGCTCACCTGGCCGCCTTCGAGCAGCAGGCCGTCGATGCTGGTGTTAGTCAGGCTCACACCACGGAAGGTCTGCGGCAGCATGCGGGTTTCGCCGCCAGCGATCACCGGGTTGGTGAGGAACAGGTCGCCGGCTTTCAGTTCGGTGTCGAACGCCTTGAGCTTGATCGCAGCGCCGGCAGTGGAGAACGAGTGCGGGGCAGCACCCAGTTCGCCGTCGTCCTTGATGTGCTCGGGCAGGATGCTGGTGCCGGCATGGCCGCCACCGCCGTCCAGCTTGAGGCCCAGCATGGCATGTGCATCCAGGCCAAAGCCGATCACGCCTGGGGTGTAGCCCGACTCGAAGCGCGCAACAGCGCCCTGGCCCCACTCGCGGGTGTCACGCACGCCGGCGTTGTGGTTGTCGCGGTTGAAGTAGGCATTACGAAAGTGCAGGTTGAAGGACGACCCGTCGATGAAGCCATCAGCCTTGTCTTCATCTGCCTGGGCGGCGAAAGGGATCGTTGCAGTCAACGCAATGAACAGCGGGGTAAAACGGAACGCGGAAGGCACCGGTACTAGCTCCTTTGGTCTGACGGTGGGGCAGTTTTTGTTTTTGAATGTGCGTCTTTTTTTAGGTAGACGTTACAGCCGGGCTGAGCGTTAAAGCACATAAAAAAAGCCGCTGATCGGCAGCGGCTTTAAAAGGCTAACATATCGGCACCGGTGGTGCCCATGGCGTAGCCAAGGGAAATCGGGAGCAGCAACAGCGTTTGATCAGCTGTCGGCGTTGACATCGACAGAAACTTTGGAAGCTGTCTGTTTTGCGTCTTTGGCGGCGTCGGCCTTGTTTGCAGCTACCGCGTCGCGGGCGTCTTGATGGACGGCGGCGAGCTCTGCATTACGGGTGACGAAAGCGCTGGATTCTTCGGCCATGGCCAGGGGCGACAACAACAGGGAAGACAGGACGAAGACGCTGGCAATACCCATACTGTTGGACATTTGAAACTACCTTCTTGCGGGGCAAGTGCTAATGAGGACAGGGGTAAAGTTAGTCCTTTCAGTGCACTTGAAACAGAGCGAAGTGCGATAAGCACTGTTGCGCAAAAGGTAACGATCCCAGAGAAAGCAATAGGACTTTGGCCGTAAAACCCCGCGCTAGACGCGTTACGCATTCTTTGTGGGAGCGGGCGAGCCCGCGAAGCAGGCAGCGCGGTGTATGGCACGGGCTTCGCCCGTGTTCGCGGGCTTGCCCGCTCCCACAGGGGGTGGCGCGTCGAGAGTCAGGTATGGATCGGCAACTGGATACCGAAGGTATTGAGCCCGGCCCCACTGCGCACAAACACCTCCCCCCCATGCATCAGTGCAATCGCCTTGACGATGGCCAACCCCAACCCATGGTTGCCGCCACCGCTGTTGCTGCGCGCCGCATCCACGCGGTAGAAGCGTTCGAACAGCAACGGCAGGTGTTCATCGTCAATCGCCGGCCCCGGGTTGCTCACCGCGATGCTGACCTGATCTGGCCCGGCAGCGATCTGCACCTGGATCACCTGGTGCGGCGCGGTGTGCTGCACGGCGTTGTTCAGCAGGTTGATCAGCGCCCGGCGCAGTTGGGCCTTTTCGATGGGCGCCTGGGCGTCGCCGATCACGCTCACGCTGACCTGGGCGTCTTCGAGGATGTAGTCCAGGTAGTCGAGGGTGGTTGCCACTTCCTCGGCCAGGGAGGCCTGGGTCAGGGCGGTGGCCTTGCTGCCTTGGTCGGCGCTGGCCAGGAACAGCATGTCGTTGATGATGCTGCGCAGGCGCTCCAGCTCTTCCAGGTTCGATTGCAGTACTTCGAAGTAATGCTCGGCACTGCGGCCGCGGGTCAGCGCTACCT
This sequence comes from Pseudomonas sp. BP01, assembly GCF_022760795.1. Classification (NCBI taxonomy): domain Bacteria; kingdom Pseudomonadati; phylum Pseudomonadota; class Gammaproteobacteria; order Pseudomonadales; family Pseudomonadaceae; genus Pseudomonas; species Pseudomonas sp. BP01. The sequence continues at coordinate 33,893 of NZ_JAFBKA010000022.1, read as the reverse complement.
GGGTCTGGCCGATCAGGTTGGTCAGCGGCGAGCGCAGCTCGTGGGCGACGTCGGCGTTGAAGGCTTCCAGCCGTGAGTAGGCCTGGCTGACCCGGTCGAGTGCGGCGTTGAAGGCGCCCGTGAACTGTGCCAGCTCCGGGGCCAGGGCGTGGGTTTGCAAACGCCCGTCCAGGCGTGGCGGGGCAAGGGCCTGGGCCTCGTTGGACAACGCCAGCAGCGGGCGCAGGCCAATGCGCGCCACCCAGTAGCCCAGTATTGAAGCCAACAGCACGCCAAGCACCGCCAGCCCGACAATCGCCACCAGCAGGCTGTGCTGGGCCTGCCAGAAGGTTTCGGTGTCGATGCCGATCAGAAAACGCATCGCCGGCCGCTCGCCCAGCGCTGGCAGCTCACTGACCAGCACCTTGTACGGGTAGGGCTGGTCGGGCAGGTGCAGGTCGCGCATACCCTGCTGGCCTTCGGCGAAGGCACGTACCAGCTCGCTGGGGTGGCCGTATTCGTAGGCCGGGTTGCTGCTGACCACCCAGAAGCGGATGCGCTTGTCTTCTTCGCTGAGCAGGTTGAGCTTGTTGTTGATCTTCGCCCAGTGTTCCTGCGTGCCGAAGCGGTTGAGGGTGGATTCGAGCACGCTGAAGCGTGCGTCCAGTTCGGCCTGCGGCAGCAGGTCCAGGCTGCGGTCGACCTGGCGATACAGCGCCGAGCCAATCAGCAGGAACACCCCCAGTGCCACCAGGATGAACAGTGCCGACAGACGCAGGGCGATGGAATTACCCCGCACGGTTTTCCAGGACATAGCCCATGCCTCGGATGGTGTGCAGCAGCTTGTTGTCGAAGGGCCCGTCGAGCTTGGCGCGCAGGCGTTTGATCGCCACTTCCACGACGTTGGCATCGCTGTCGAAGTTGATGTCCCAGACCAGCTCGGCAATCGCCGTCTTCGACAGGATTTCACCCTGCCGACGGGCCAGCACGCTGAGCAGCGAGAACTCTTTGGCAGTCAGGTCCAGACGCTGGCCGGCGCGTGTGGCCTTGCGTGCCATAAGGTCGATCCACAAGTCTGCCACCTGCACCTGCAACGGTTCATGGCTGCTGCTGCGGCGGGTCAGGGCTTGCAGGCGGGCGACCAGTTCAAGAAACGAAAACGGCTTGCCCAGGTAGTCGTCGGCGCCCTCACGCAGGCCATGAATGCGGTCTTCGACCCGCTCGCGGGCGGTCAGCATGATCACCGGCGTCTGCTTGCGCGCGCGCAAGGCGCGCAGCACACCATAGCCGTCCAGGCCAGGCAGCATCACATCCAGCACGATTACCGCGTAGTCGCCCTCCAGGGCCAGGTGCAGGCCATCGAGGCCGTCCCGTGCCAGGTCCACGGTAAAGCCCTGTTCGCTCAGGCCGCGATGCAGGTAGTCGGCGGTTTTTTCTTCGTCTTCGATGATCAGCACACGCATGGTCTTGTCCTAGCTGGCACTTGGCGCTGCCGCAGGGGCAGCCTGGCGGCGGTGGAACAGGCGCTCCAGGGCCAAGTATATGACCGGGGTGGTGAACAGCGTCAGTGCCTGGCTCACCAGCAGGCCACCCACCACCGCAATGCCCAGTGGCTGGCGCAGCTCGGCGCCGGTGCCAAAGCCGAACATCAGCGGCACTGCGCCCAGCAATGCGGCCAGGGTAGTCATGATGATCGGGCGGAAACGCACCAGGCAGGCCTGGCGTATCGCCTGCTCGGGCGTCATGCCGTGATGGCGCTGGGCTTCGAGCGCGAAGTCGATGAGCAGGATGCCGTTCTTCTTGACGATGCCGATCAGCAGTACCACGCCGATCAGGCCCATGATGCTGAAGTCCTGCCCGCTGGCCCACAGCAGGATGATCGCGCCCAGGCCGGCGGAGGGCAGGGTGGAGATGATGGTCAGCGGGTGGACGAAACTCTCGTACAGCACCCCGAGGATGATGTACACCGCCACCAGCGCGGCGAGGATCAGGTAGGGCTGGCTCGACAGCGAGCTCTGGAACGCCTGGGCGGCGCCCTGGAAGTTGCCGGTGATCGAGTCGGGCATGCCCAGCTCGCGCTGCGCACGCTCCAGGATCTGCACCGCGTCGCCCAAGGCCACGCCGGGGGCCAGGTTGAACGACAGGTTGGCGGCCGGGAACAGGCCGTCATGGCTGATCGACAGCGGCCCGGTGCTTGGCGCGGCGACATGCGCCAGGGCTGACAGCGGCACCATCTCGTTGGTCAGGGGCGAGCGCAGGTAGAAGAAATTGAGGCTTTCGGCCTTGCCACGCTGTTGCGCGTCCAGTTCGAGGATGACCTTGTACTGGTTGGTCTCGGTCTGGAATTCGCTGATCTGGCGTTGGCCGAAGGCATCGTACAAGGCCTGGTCGACGTCGGTGGTGGTCAGGCCGAAACGCGCCGCAGCCTGGCGGTCGATATCGATGCGGGTGACGCTGGCGCCCAGTTGCAGGTCGTTGGACAGGTCGCGCAGCGCCGGGTTTTCCCGCAGGCGGTCGGTCAGGCGCTGGGTCCACAGGTTGAGCGCGACCCCGTCGTTGCTCTTGAGCACGTACTGGTATTGGGTGCGTGACGGGCCGGAGCTGAGGTTGATGTCCTGGCCGGCGCGCATGTACAAGACGATGCCCGGCACCTGCGCCAGTTTCGGGCGGAGCCGGTCGATCCATTCGCTGGCCGAGACGTCTCGCTCGCCGCGGGGCTTGAGCGAGATCCAGAAGCGGCCGTTGGCAATGGTCTGGTTGCTGCCGGTCACCCCCACCGAGTGCGAATAGGCGCGCACTGCCGGGTCGTCACCGATGATCTTCGCCAGCGCCAGGTGCTTCTCGATCATTGACGGGTAGGACACATCCGCCGCTGCCTCGGTGGTGCCAAGGATGAAGCCGGTGTCCTGCAGCGGGAAGAAGCCTTTGGGGATGCCCACGTAGCCGGCCACGGCCAGCGCCAGGGTAATGCCGAACACCCCCAGGGTAATCCGCCGGTGGGCCAGCGCGCGGTCCAGGCCTTTTTCGTACCAACCCAGCAGGCGCTGGCCGAACCCGCCCTGGTGGTCGCCGGGTGGGCGCCGCATCAACAGCGCCGAAAGGGTGGGGGCCAGGGTCAGCGATACCACCACCGAAATCAGGATGGTCGCGGTGGCGGTCAGGGCGAACTCTTTGAACAGCCGGCCCACCACACCGCCCATGAACAGCAGCGGAATGAACGCGGCGATCAGCGAGAAACTGATCGACACCACGGTGAAACCGATCTCGCCGGCGCCTTTGAGCGCCGCGGTGCGGCTATCGTCGCCGGCTTCCAGGTGGCGATGGATGTTTTCCACCACGACGATCGCGTCATCGACCACGAAACCGACGGCAATGACGATGGCCACCAGGGTCAGGTTGTTGAGGCTGAAACCGAACACGTACATCAGCGCGCAGGTGGCGATCAGCGAGACGCCGAGCACGCTGGAGACAATGAAGGTGGCCGACCACTGACGCAGGAACAGCGCCATTACTCCGATCACCAGCGCCACCGCGATCATCAGGGTCAGCTCGACCTCGTGCAGCGAGCTGCGGATGGTCTGGGTGCGGTCCTGCAGCACCGACACTTCAACCGAGGCCGGGAGCATTTCCTGCAAGCGTGGCAAGGCGTCGAGCACCCGGTCCACGGTGTCGACGATATTGGCGCCGGGCTGGCGGAAGATCACCAGGTTAAGCCCCGGCTGATTGCCCGACCAGGCCCTTACATACGCGTTCTCGGCACCGTTGATGACCTTGGCCACGTCCTTCAGGTGCACCGGGGCGCCGTTGCGGTAGCTGACAATCAGCTGCGCATAGTCCTCGGGGTGAAACAGCTGGTCGTTGGCGGCGATGGTCGACACGCTGTGCTCGCCGTACAGCGCGCCTTTGGCCAGGTTCAGGCTGGTCTGCTGGATGGCCAGGCGCACGTCGGCCAGGGTCAGGCCGATGGCTGCCAGTTTCTCGGGTTGTGCCTGCACCCGTATGGCCGGGCGCAGTTGGCCGGTGATGTTGATCAGGCCGACCCCGTCGATCTGGCTGAGCTGGCGGGCCAAGAGGGTTTCGGCGTAGTCGCTGAGCTCGTTGCCGGGCATCTGTGCAGAGCTGACGGTGAGGATTACCACCGGGCTGTCGGCCGGGTTGACCTTGCGCCAGGTGGGCGGGCTGGGCAGGTCCTGGGGCAGGCGGGCGGTGGCGGTGTTGATTGCCGCCTGCACTTCCTGGGCGGCGGTGTCGATGTTCTTGTCGAGGGTGAACTGCAGGATCAGCGTGGTCGAGCCCAGCGCACTGCTGCTGGTCATCTGGGTCATGCCGGGGATGGCGCTGAACTGCACCTCCAGCGGCGTGGCCACCGAAGAGGCCATGGTTTCCGGGCTGGCACCGGGCAGTTGGGCGGTGACCTGGATGGTCGGGAAGTCGGCCTCGGGCAGCGGCGCCACGGGCAGCCGCGGGAAGGCGATGGCGCCCAGCAGCACCAGGGCGAAGGTCAGCAGCAGGGTGGCGATGGGGTGGTCGATGCACCAGGCCGAGACGCCATTGCGGGTGTTCATGGCTGGCTCCTGCGGTCGGCCATCTCGGCAGGCGCCGGGGCATCAGGGGTGATCTCGACCCTGGAGCCGGGTTTGAGGCGCGACTGGCCGTCGAGCACCAGCTGGTCACCGGCCTTGACCCCGGCGACAATGTTCAGCGTGCTGTCCTGGTACAGCACCTTGACCGGCACGCTGGTGACCTTGTCGCCGTCGAGGCGGTAGACGAAGTGGCCATCGATGCTGCGTTGCACCACCGGGGGCGGTACCACCAGAGCGTTTTCGTCCATTGCCGTGCGCAACCGTACGGTGACCAGTTGCCCCGGCCACAGCAGGCCGTCCTTGTTGTCGAACTCGGCCTTGACCCGCACGGTGCCGGTGTTGGCCGAAATCTGGTTGTCGATCAGCGCAAGGTGGCCTGTGCCCAGCAGGTTGCGATCGCCATCGGCGTCCATGTAGGCCTCGACCAGCGCTGGGGTTTGCGCCTTCAGCAGGCCTTGCAGGGTCGGCAGCATCTGTTGCGGCAGCGAGAACTCCACGGCGATCGGGTCGATCTGGGTCACGCTGAACAGCCCTTGGGTGTCGCTGGTGCGCACCAGGTTGCCGGGGTCGATATTGCGGATGCCGACGCGCCCGGTCACCGGTGAATGAATCTGTGTGTAGGAGAGTTGCACCTGGGCGTTGGCGATGGCCGCCTGGTTGCCCTTGACCGTGGCCTGCAACTGGTTGACCAGTGCCTGTTGCTGGTCGAGGGTTTGCTTGGACACGCCGTCGTCGCTGCTGAGCAGGCGGTAGCGCTTGAGGTCGACACCGGCCACCTGGATCTGTGCCTGGCTCTGGCCAAGTTGTGCGCGGGCCTGGTCAAGGCTGGCGCGGATGCTGCGGTCGTCGAGGGTGGCGAGCAGGTCGCCTTGCTTGACCCATTGGCCTTCCTTGACCAGCACTTGAGTGAGTATCCCCTCCACTTGTGGCCGGACCTCGACGCTGTGCAGCGACAACACCGAGCCGATGGCGCTGGCATAGCGCGGCACGTCCTGCTGGGCGACGCTGACCACACGTACCGGTATGGCGGTTTGCGCGCGAGTAGCCGGTGCGGGTTGGCGCTGGCTGAACCAGATGCCTGCTACCACCAGGGCCAGGAGCGCCAAGGCGGCGAGGAGGACAGAGCGGGACGGACGTCGCATCGGTGCGGGCACCTTGGCCAGAAGGGAGGGAAACGGTTGTCTGTACTCAATCTTATAGCCCCCGAACCGGGTCGGCAGCGTGACGGCTGGCTGACAGCGCTGTCAGTTTCGCGTGCCGCAGAATGCGATCCCGTGTAGGAGCGGCCTTGTGTCGCGATCGGGCCGCGAAGCGGCCCCGGCAATCTATGTGGTAACGCCGAAATCCCGGGGGCTACTTCGCAGCCCGATCGCGACACAAGGCCGCTCCTACAAGGGGATGGCGTATGTCTTGGCTAGAAACCGATAAAGGCGTAGTACACCGGGGTTTCACTGGTAGTGCGCAAACCAAGCCCCTGCAAGCTCGCGACCAGCGGTTCATCCTGCACATGCAAGGTCCACTGCCCATCGTCATCCCACTGCTCGCGCGCCAGCGCCGTGGCAAACGCGCCCATGTCCGGCAGGTAGGCGGTAAAGCCATTGCCCTTGAGCGCACTGGTGGTCATGCCCAGCGCCTGACACACCGCCACCTTGGCGGCAATGTCATCGCGGTCGGCCTGTCGCGAGGCTTGCACCAGCGCTTGCAGTTCCGCATCGACCAGTTGCGTGCCGTGAATCAGCTCTGGCCCTTGCTGCCAGGCCTCCGGCGGGCAGTCCTTGCTGTCTGGGCGCAGCGGAATGTGCGGGTTGATTTCCACCGGGTAGATGCGACAGACCAACGGGCGCTGGTCGTAGATGGTGCACAGGTCGTTGTCGTCGAGGTTGCGGCAACGCCCGGGGTTGAACGCGGCAAAGGTCACCGACACACGTGCCTCGCCGTCGCCGCAGGCCACTGGATACGAGCGGCGCAACACATGTTCGCGCTGCTCAGGCGGCATGCCGGGGCCATCGGCCACGAAGGCTTCGATCAGCACTATCACCTGGCCGGCATCATCTGCCCAGCGGCGGGCCTCAGCCAGCGTCAGGGGCACGTGGTGCCCGGTGCAGCACTTGCCGCAGCCGGTACATCCGAATCGCAAGCTGTCGGTCACTTGGCTTCCGGGCTCCACTCGCTGATGAAGGCACGCTGGTGCTGGCGGTCGTACAGGCACAGCTCGGTGCCGGTGCGTTGCTGCATGTGCTTTTGCGGATAGACGCCTTCGACGAGCAGGGCGCTCATGCCAACTTGGTCATCGAACTCGGCGGGCTTGCCGCGGGCGTGGGCATCCTTGAACTGGCTGGCGGCCAGGCAGGCCTTGAGCATCTGTTGGCGCTGCTCGTTCCAGGCCTCGCTGCTGGAGGCCTGGGTGACACCGCTGAAGAGGGCGCAGGTGATCAGGATAGAGCTGAAAAACTTCATACGCGATTCCGGCAAGTTGCTTGCAAGGGGCGCGAATTATGCCCGACTCACCCCCGGCGGCAAGCCGGGGAGTTTGTCGCTTAATATATCAGTGCTCGGCAAACACCACGGTACGCGCGGCCACCACCAGACAATCGGTCAGCTCTGGCGAGGAGAACTTGGTGAGGATGGCGTTGGCCCCGGCCTGGGTTGCCTTCTCGCTGCTCATGGCGCTGTCCAGCGAGGTGTGCAGCAGCACGTACAGGTGCTGGAAGTCAGGGGTTTCGCGCAGGGTGCGGGTGAAGGCGTAGCCGTCCATTTCGCTCATTTCGATGTCGGAGACGATGATGTTGATCTCCTGCGCGGTGCCTTGCAGCTCCAGCAACACGTTGATGGCATCTTTGGCGCTGCGCGCGGTGTGGCATTCGATGCCCAGGTTGCGCAGGGTATGTACCGACTGCTGCAGGGCCACCTGGCTGTCGTCCACCACCAGGATGTTGGCGGCGGCCAGCAGGCTGGCGTCTTCTTCGCTCAAGGTGCCGTGAGGCGGTTCGGCCTGCGGTGGGGCGATGGAGTGGATGACTTTTTCGATGTCCAGCACCTGCACCAGGGTGTTGTCGACCCGGGTCACGCCGGTGATGAACGAGCGGTTGCCCGAAGCAAAGGGCGGCGGTTTGATATCCGTGCTCAGGCAATGCACGATGCGGCTGACCGCCTGCACATGCAGGCCCTGGCGCGAGCGGCTGATCTCGGTGACGATCAGGCAGCCGCCTTGCGGGTCTTCCAGTGGCCGCTCGCCGATGGCGCGTGACAGGTCGATGACCGACAGCGAATGGCCACGCAGGGTCGCCACACCTTTCACGTTGGGGTGCGATTCCGGCAGTTTGGTCAGCGGCGGGCAGGGGATGATTTCGCTGACCTTGAGCAGGTTGATTGCCATCAACTTGCCGCTGCGCAGGGTGAACAGCAGCAGGGACAACGAGTCCGCGCGGGCATTTTGCGTGGCCATGGTGACCTTCGGTGGGGAACAGGGGATAACCGGTTATCGGCCTGTTCCGGTTGGGCTTTAGGCATTTTGCACAGAACCTGGGGATGTGTGTAAACGCCTGGATCAGCGTTCGCGCAGTGCCTCCTTGGCCCGGTTCAGCGGCTTGATCAGGTAATCGAGGATGGTCTTCTCACCGGTGCGGATATCCACCGTGGCAATCATCCCCGGCACGATCGCAAAGTGCTTGCCGGCCTTGTTCTGCAAGCTGTCCTGCTCGGTGCGGATGAACACCCGGTAGTAGTAGATTTCCGGTTTCACCTCATCCTGCAGGGTGTCCGGCGAAATACCTACCACCTTGCCTTCCAGCCCGCCATACACCGAATAGTCATAGGCACTGATCTTGACCTTGGCCGCCTGGTCCGGGTGAATGAAGGCGATATCGCGCGGCGCGATGCGGGTTTCGATCAGCAGGCGTTCGTCCATCGGCACGATCTTCATCACCTGGCCACCGGGCTGCACCACGCCGCCCAGGGTGTTGACCTCGATGTCCTTGACGATACCACGCACCGGCGAGCGCAGGGTCAGGCGGGTAAGCGAGTCACTGCGCCCGCGGACCACTTCCGACAGGCTGTCGGCCTCGGCGCTGGCTTTGGCCAGTTCTTCCCGGGCACGCACCAGGTAGTCGGAGCGGGCTTCGTTGGCCTTGAGCTCCAGCTCCGAACGCTGGCGATTCAGGCGGATCACTTCAACCCGGCTGGAGGCGCCCATCTTTGCCAGGTTCTCGGTAATCTTCAGCTCGCTGCGCACCAGTTGCAGCGAGTCCTGGATACCCGCCAGGGTCTGCTCCAGGCCGCGGCGGCGGGTCTGGTACAACGCGGTTTCGGCTTCGATCAGGTCGGGTGAGTCGCGCAGGCTTTCCGGGAAGGTCAGCGGCTTGCCAGTCACCTCCGCCTGCAGGCGGGCCTGGCTGGCCTTGGCAGCGCGGTACTTGGCGTCGCTCTCGCCGACACTGGAGGCGGTCTTGGTCGGGTCGAGCTGGGCCAGCACCTGGCCGCGCTCGACCAGGTCGCCTTCGGCCACGCTCATCTGCGCGACGATGCCGCCCTCGAACGACTGGATTACTTGCTCCCGCGAACTGGGGATCACCTTGCCGGTGCCGGTGGATACCTCGGTCACCTCGAACCAGGCGGCCCAGGCCAGGAACGCGGCCAGCATCAAGGCGCAAATGGTGATGATGCGGCCGGCGCGGAACACCGCCTGGTCGTCCTGCCCATCCAGGTAGGAGGCCGGTAGTTCATGGTTGCTCATGCCTGGGCTCCTTGCAGTTTGGCCAGCGCGGCATCGCGGGTGTCATCGATGACGATGCGCCCGCCGTCCAGCACCAGGATGCGGTCGACCCGTTGCAGCACGCTCAGGCGGTGGGTGGCGATGACCAGGGTGCGGCCCTGGCAGAAGCGTTCGAGGTTATCCAGCAGCTTGCGCTCGGTCATGTCGTCCAGCGACGCGGTCGGCTCGTCCAGCAGCAGTACTTGCGGCTGGCGCACCAGCAGGCGCGACAGCACCAGGGCCTGGCGCTGGCCGCCAGACAAGCCCAGGCCGCCTTCCAGGATCAGGTGGTCCATGCCCTTGGGCAGGCGGCGGACGAAGTCCAGCGCGCCCGTGGCAGCCAGCGCGGCCACCAGTTCCTGGTCGCTGGCCTGGCCGGCACCGAGGGTGAGGTTTTCCCGCAGGGTGCCGTGGAACAAGCGCGCGTACTGTGGCAGCAGGCCCACGTCACGGCGCAGGTCTGCAGGGTCGAGGTGGCCCATGGCGATGCCGTCCAGGCTGACCTCGCCTTGCACCAGGTCCATGGCTCCACCCAGGGCTTGCAGCAGGGTCGACTTGCCAGCACCGTTGCGCCCGAGCACGGCAATCCGCTCGCCCGGCTGGATATCCAGCTGGCCGATGTTCAGCACTGGCGGGGATTCCTCGCTGTAGCGGAAGTTGGCCTGGCGCAAGTGGTATTCACCGCGGATGGCCGGCAAGTGCACCCGGGCTTCGCCTTCGGGGTGGTCGACGGGGGACTGCATCAGCTTGTCCAGCCCTTGCAGGGCCACCTTGGCCTGCTGCCAGCGGGTCAGCACATGGGTCAGTTGCGCCAGTGGCGCCATCATCCGCGACGACAGCATCGACGCCGCCACCAGGCTACCGGTCGTAAGGTCGCCGGCGATCACCATCGGTGCACCGACCACGATGACCACGGCAAACACCGCGCCCTGTACGTTCTGGGTCCAGGTCACCAGGCCGTTGGTGAGGGTGCGCAGGCGCAGGTTGGTATGGGCGCAGGCGGCGTTGTACTGGTTCCACTGCCGCTCGAAGCGTGCTTCGGCCTGCAGTGCCTTGATCTCGTCCAGGCCCTGGATGCTTTCTACCAGCATGGCGTTGCGCAGCGCCGACTCGCGCATGGAGGCATTGGCCAGCCGCGCCAGGCGCCGTTGTGCCAGCACCCCAGGTACCACCATCGCCAGCAAAGCGACCAGCGGGATGAATACCAGCACGCCGCCGATCAGCCAGAACACGAACAGGAACAGCAGGAAGAACGGCAGGTCGGCCAGCGCCGTGGCGGTGCTGGAAGTGATCAGGTCGCGGATCGATTCCAGCTCGCGCAGCTGCGAGATGAACGACCCGGTGGACTTCGGCCGCACCGAGTTGCGCAGGCGCAGGGCATGCCCGTAGACCAGGTCGCTCACCCGCAGGTCGGCGCGTTTGCCGAGCAGGTCGGTCACCTTCAGGCGCAGCAGGCGCATGCTGAAGTCGAACACCAGCGCCAGCACTACACCACCGAACAACACGTACAGGGTTGGCAGCGATTCGGCGGGGATCACCCGGTCGTACACCTGCATCGAGAACAGTACCCCCGCCAGGGCCAGGACGTTGGCCACCAGCGAGGCGACCATCACCTGCCCATAAGGGCGCAGGTCGCGCAGCACGATGCGGGCAAACCAGTGGCGGTCGTAGGGTGCGGTGTAGTCATCGGTGCGCACATCACGCAGCGGCCGTGCCGGGCGCAGCAGGGCCACGCGGTTGATGCGGCCCTTGAGGCTGTCACGGGGCAGGCGTGAGGTCAGGCCCTGGTCACCCGCGAACACTACCGCCAGGTCGTCCTCTTCGGTGACCGACTCGACCACCGCCAGTTGGCCATCATCCAGTTCCAGTACCAGCGGTGTACGCCACTGTCGCAAGCCCTTGGCGTCGAAGCGCACGAAGCGCAGGGCCAGGCCGGCCTGGCGCGCCATGTGCCGAAGTATCTCGTCCAGCGGGCGGGCATCCTCGACGGCGGCCAGGCGAATACGCTGGGGCGACACGTCCAGGCGGTAGTGGTGCGCCACCTGGAGCATCACTTCCAGCCAAGGCCCAAGGTCCGGTCGATGAGGCGCTTCGGCCGCGGGGGCAGCGGGTTGTTCAGGCAGGGTCACATTGATCGAATCGGTCATGGCTGGATCTCCACCCCTTGCAGGTTGCGCCCCTCAAGGCCAAAGGCCGTGCGCAGGGCGCCGGTGTTGTACAGGCAGTCGACATCCAGGCGCAGCAGGTCAGAGCGGGTGCCGGCGAGTTCGAAGCGTGACTGGTATATCTCCTGCTCGGCGTTGAGCAGGTCGAGCAGCGGCCGCGTGCCCAGGTCCAGGTACTGGCGGCCGTAGAGCATGCGTGCTTCCTGGATGCTGACCTGGCGCGCTTCCAGCGAAGTCAGTCGGCGGCCCAGCCCGGAGGTTTGTGCCATGGCCTCGGCAAGGCCACGACGGGCTTGCAGGCGGGCCGCATCCTCGGCGGAGTCGGCGGCGGTCAGGGCGTGACCGGCTGCGCGGCTGCGGGCGCTGATGGCACCCCCTTGATAGATAGGTACCTCGACGTTCAGGTAGATGCCCGCCTGGGTGCGGTCCATGCGTGAGTTGTCGCGGTTGTAGTCGTTGTCCAGGTAGTGGTTGACCTGCGGTTGCAACGACAGCGTCGGGTAGGCCTCGGCCTTGGCCTGGGCCAGTTCGGCCTGGCCCTGCGCGCGCTGGGCCAGGGCCATGAGCACGGCAGGCAGGCGGTCATCGCCTTGCGAGGGCCGCTTGCAGGCCTGGTTCAGCGCTGCTGGCGAATCCTCGGCCAGCGCCGGTGGGGTGATGCGCCCCATCAGTGCCGCCAAGGTCGAACGCCAGCGCTCGTACTGCGACTGGTACTCCTCCAGCGTGGCGCGGGCGCTTTCCACCCGGGACTCGGCCTGCACCACGTCGGAGCGGGTGCTGGCGCCCATGTCGCTGCGCTGGCGGGCCATGCCGGCAATGTCGCCCACCCCGCGAATCTGGTCGCGGGCAATAGTCATCAGTTGCTCGTAGCGGCGGGTTTCGATCCAGGCATAAGCGGTGTCGCGGGCCAGGTCGTCGACCACCAGCAGGATATTGGCCTGGGCGCGGGCGGCGGCAGCCTGGGCCGCGCTGACGGCGCTGTCGACCTTGCCGAAGTCATAGAGCATCTGTTTTAGCGACAGGTTCAGGGCCTGGCTGTTGCGGTCGCCGCCATAACCGGTGTCATAACCGGTGCGGATACCGCCGGAAATCTGCGGGTAATACCCGGCGCGGGCGACGTTGATGCCTTCGCCCTGCTTGTACAGGTTGCCGATGGCCTCGGCGATGCTGGGATGCCATTGAGCGGCCTGCAGCACTGCGTCGGTCAGCCCCAGCCGCTCGCCACTGGCGACCGGGGCCATGCCGGTGGCGGGGCGGGCAGGCACTGCATCGGGCGCATCGCGTAACAGCGATGGCCCGACTTGGCGCAGTTGGGGGTCTATATCATCGGCTGCCTGGGCAACCGGGTGGAAGTTCAGGGCCAGGAGCCCGAAGGCTCCCAGCAACAGCGGTGACAGCGGACTGCTTCGCTTCACATAGTTCCCTTACTGCTGGTCGTCCATGCCGCCGGGCATTTGCCCGGCGGGATTGCAGCGGCCTCAGACCACATGGATACCGTTCTGTACCCACAGGTGATGGCTTGGATCCTCCTGGGCCGTGTATTGGTTATAGTCGATACCGTCGGCAGTTTGGTTCCCGACCAGCGTCCAGTTGTCCGTCATGTGAACCGTGTCTTTGTCGTCCCCTTTGATGATGAGTGTGTCGGTACCGGTTTCGGTGATTGCCACCACGTCCGCCAGGTTGAGGGTAAGCGCCACCGAACTGGTGTCGTTGAGGTCGATGATTTCGATGTCGTGCACGCGCCCGGCCAGGTTGCCCAGGTCGATGCTGGCATCACCGCCGCCCCACAGCAGGGTGTCGGTCCCCGTACCGCCTTCGACGCTGGCGAAGTTCTGGTCGACCACCACCAGCGTGTCGTTACCCGCACCACCCTGCAGGGTGATGTGGCCACCTTGGCTGCCATCGAGATGGTCGTTGCCGTCGGTGCCGGCGATCACATCGGTGGCGGCTGCCAGGCTGGCTAGCGCCACAGCCTCGTCGCCGGTGTCGGCCAGCAGCGAGGTGGTCGTGGTGAGGCCTGCTGCGTTGTCCAGGTTGACGGTCAGCGTTGCGGTGTCGGTGGTGCCGTTCGGGTGGGTCAGCTCGTAGGTGAAGGTGTCGTGCTGGCCGACCACCGCCGAGGTAAGCCCCGGGTTGAGCGTGTAGGTGTAGCTGCCGTCGGCATGCACCAGCAGCGTGCCGTAGGTGCCGGCCACGCTCACCCCGTTGTAGCCCGGGATGGTGTAGGTGTTGGCCGCTGTCAGCACGCTCAGCACGGTCAGTGCCGAACCGACGTTGTCGTCACTCAGCAGGTTGCCGGTGGCTGCCGTCGCGCCGCTGACCACGAACTCGGTCAGGTGTGTGGTGGTGGCGTTGAGGCTGGTGGTGATGGAGCTGAGCAGGCCGATGCCGCCGGCGGTGACACGTACGTGGTAGGTGCCGGCCCCCTGGTTCTGGAAGGTATACCCCGCGCCGCCACCCAGCAGGCTGATCAGCGACCCGCCTGGCACCGACTGCACCAGCACGTACTGGCCGGTGGCCGGGTTGAGCTTGAGCAGTTCGATGGTGGTGCCGTTGAGCAGGCTCAACAGGTTGGTGGAGTTGACCACCACCTGCAGGTTGGCCGTGGTATCGGCGGCAACCGTGGTGGTGTAGGTGGCCTGGCGGGTACCGATCACCGGCAGGCTCAGCGAGCCCAGCGTACTGCTGCTGGTGTCCACGCGGTTGGCCAGGGTGACGTGGCTGGTACCGACATCGTTGACTGCGTCGACCACCGTGGCCGGTGCAGCGTAGTTGGTGTTGCTCCAGACCTCCGTGGCTTGCGGGCTGTCGATGCGCACGTACAGGTTGGCGGTATCGGACAGGCCGTTCGGGTGCACCAGCTGGTAGCTGAACACGTCCACCTTGCCGACACTGTTCGGGCTGCCGTTAGGTGTGTAGGTGTAACTGCCATCGGCACTGATCACCAAGGTGCCGTACTGGCCCTGAACCGTGGTCGAGGTACCGGCCGAGACATAGCTGCCGTTTTTCAGCACTTGCAGCACGGCGGCGCTGTCCGGGCCACGGGCATCCACCACGCCATCGGTGCCCACATCGGTGATGACGTTGCCCGAGGTGGCCGTACCGGTGCCGGTGAACTGGGTCAGGCTGGTCGAGGTGATGTCCAGCGTGGTGCTCACGTTGGTCACCAGGCCGATGCCGCCACTGCCCACGGTCAGGCGGTAGTCACCGGCTTGCAGCACGCCGATGTCCACCTGCAAGCCGATCGGCAGCACGATCAGGTCCAGCAGGCCCTGCGTGTTGCCGGTGGCGATGGTCACCCAGGCGCCGCTGGCGTCTTTTACCTGCAGGGTGAAGCTGGTGTTGTTGAGCAGTGCCAGCACGCTGTTGGTGGTCAGTGTAAGGGTCGGGTCGGCCGTGGTGCCTGCCGCCACCGTCCAGGTGTAGGTCTTCGAGAAGCCCGACAGCAGCGTGGTGAAGCTGTCGCTGTAGGTCTTGGTGGCACTGACCGCTGCCAGGTTCACCGTGGCGGTGGCCAGGTTGTCGCTGGCGATGACCGGCGCGTTGGCATCCACATCCGGCGCGGTGACGTTGACGTTGCCCGACACGTTGCCGCGCGGGTCGCTGAGGGTCACCGAGAGGATCTGGCCGTTGTCCTGAGGCGGGCTCAGGGTCACGGTAAAGGTGCCGCCTGGCTGCACCGTCGTGGTTTGCAGCACGGTACCGCTGGCGCTGCGTACGGTCACGGTGGCGCCCACTTCGCCAGTACCGGTCAGGGTACCGCCGTCGGCACTGATCAGCAGGTTGCCAGCAGCCGCAGGCGGGGTCAGGTCGGGTGCGGTCAGCCCAGTGCCAGTGGAGACGTTGCCGGCGCTGTCGGTGAGGGTGACGCTGAGCGCCTGGTTGTCGATCTGCGCCGCAGTCAGGCTGACCACGAACAGGCCGTTGCTGCCCACCGTTGCAGTCCCCAGCACGGTGCCGGCGCTGTTGCGCACGGTGACCGTGCTGCCGATCTGGCCAGAACCGCTGACCGAGGTGCCGTTGGCGTTGATGGTGGCCAGCGGTGCGGCTGGCGGGGTGGTGTCTGGCGCGGTCAGGCTGGTGCTACCGGACAGGTTACCGGCAGCATCGGCCTGGCGCACCACCAGCAGTTGCCCGTCGTTCTGTGGCGTGGTCAGGTTGATGGTGAAGGTGCCGTCGGCTTGCACCACACCGGTACCCACCTGGCCGTTCGGGCCTTGGACCGTAACCGTGGCGCCCGCTTCACCGTTACCGGTGAGCACCGTGCCCGCGCCGTTGATGGTGACGTTGGTCGGTGTTGCAGGTGGTTGCACGTCTGTGGCGGTGTAGCTGGTGCTGCCGGACACATTGCCCGCAGCGTCGGCCTGGCTCACGCCCAGTACCTGGCCGTTGAGCTGTGCGGCGTTCAGGTTGACGGTGAACACGCCACCGCCATTTACCACCGCCGTGCCGAGCACGTTGTTGCTGGCGTCGCGCACGGTCACCGTGGCACCGGCTTCACCGGTGCCGGTCAGCACCAGCCCGTTGAGGGACAGGCTGGTCACCAGCGGATTGGCCGGTGGCGTGACGTCAGCGGCTTGCAGGAAGGTCGGCTGCGATTCGCCGCCCACCAGTGCCACAGCAGTCACCGATATGTGCTCGCCGTTGAGCTGCGCTGTGTTCAGCGTCAGGGTAAAGGTGCCGTTCAGGGTAGCGCCGCCTGTGCCGATCAGGTTGCCTGCGGCATCGTAGACGCGGATGCCCACGCCGCTAGGCGCATTACCGGCCAAGGTCAGGCCGTCGCTGCCCAGCGTCACGTTGGTGGGGGGCACTGGCGGTGCGATCAGTGGTGTGATGTACGTCGCGACCGCAGAGGTATTGATGCCGTCGGATTGCGTCACTGCCAGGGTTGCGAGCGAGCCCGCCGCCGGCACCAGCGTTATCTGGAAGTTACCCGCGGCATCTACCGTGCCAGTGCCGAGCACCGATCCGCCGCGGCTGATGGTGACGGTGGCATTAGGTTCACCCTTGCCGGTCAGCACGTTGAACGTGTTGTTGATGGCCATGTCGGTGACCACCCCAGGCGGTGAGGTGTCGTTGGTTTGATAGGGGACAACCACCGAGGCGTTGCCGGCATCGTCGGTGGACACCACTGTGAGCAACTGGCCGTTGTTCTGCGCCGGGTTGATCGGCACGGTGAACTGGCCGTTTGCACCCACTTCCACGGTGCCTACGACGTTGTTGTTCGGGTCACGCACGGTGATGGTGGTGCCGGCTTCTGCCGTACCGGTCATCGACGTGCCTGCCGGGTTGAGCAACAGGTTATCGGGTTGCACTGGCGCCGTGAGGTCTGGCGCGTTCACCTGCAGGGGCGCCGACGGGTTGCCGGTGGTGTCCTGGGCGATGACGGTCAGGACCTCACCGTTGATCTGCGGGTTGTTCAGGTTGAGGACAAAGGTGCCGTCCGGATCGACCGTCACCTGGCCTAGCAGGTCGCCGTTGTTGTTGACCACGGTAACCCGGGTGCCGGCTTCGGCGGTACCGACCACTTGGGTGCCACTGTCGTTGATGGTGGCGATCACGCTAGCCGGTGGGGTGATATCCACGGCCGTGACAGTGCTGACCGCCGATACGTTGGCCTTGCCGTCGGTCAGGGTTACCTGCAGCACCTGGCCGTTGAGCTGCGCCGCATCAAGCTCGACGACAAAGGTGCCATCGGCGCCCACTGTGCCAGTACCGACCTGTGTGGTACCGACATAGACGCGCACCGTGGCCCCCGCTTCGCCGACACCGCCCAGCTCATCGCCTGCTGCATTGAGCCGCAGCTCGGTTGCTGCAGCTGGCGGCGTGAGGTCGGGCGCCTGCACGTCGACCGGCAGGCTGACGTTGCCGGGTGGGTCGGCCTGTAGCACCGACAGTAGCTGGTCGTTGATTTGTGCCGGTGACAGTTCGACGCGGAAGCTGCCGTCGGCAAGCACGGTACCTGTGCCCAGTACGGTACCGGCGGCGTTGCTCACGATTACCGTCGCGCCGGCTTCGCCCTGGCCGCTGACAACGCTGCCGTCTGCGTTGATCACCACCTGGGTGAGCGGGGCGGGCGGGGTGAAGTCCGGGGTTTGCAGGGTTGCCACTGCCGACACGTTGCCGGCCGCATCGGCCTGGGTGAAGCTGAGCAGCTCGGCGTTGCCCAGTGCCGGGTTCAGGGTGATGGTGAAGTGGCCGCTGGCATCGACCGTGGCGCTGCCGATTTCTTCGCCTGCCGGGTTGGTCACGGTCACCAGCGCGCCAACTTCGCCGCGGCCGGTGAGGGTGGCGCCATCTCCGGAAACGGCCAGTTCGCCTGGTGCCGTTGGCGGCGTGGTATCGGGTGCGGTGATGGCGCTGGCGGCAGATTGGTTGCCCGCTGCATCGGTCAGCACCACTTGCACTTGCTGGCCGTTGGCCTGAGGCGATGCGAGGTTGACCTGGAAGGTGCCGTCCGCGCGCACCGTTGCACTGCCCAGTACCGAACCGTCTGCGCCCAGCACACGTACGGCGGCACCCGCTTCGCCGGTACCGTTTAGCAAGCTGCCGCCCCCGGCGAAGGCCAGGTTGTCGGCAGCATCCGGGGCGACGCGGTCAGGGGCGGTCAGGCTGACGCTGTTGGACTCGTTGCCGGCCACGTCGGACTGGCTCGCGCTGAGCTGTTCGCCGTTGATCTGTGCGGCGCCCAGGTTGACGCTGAAGTTGCCGCTGGCATCGACCACGGCAGTACCCAGGTCGATACCGCCTTCGCCAAGCACGCGAACGGTGGCACCTGCCTCACCGCGGCCACTGAGTACCAGGCCGTCGTTGGACAGCACCAGGTTGGTCAGCGGTTGCGGTGCCGTGGTGTCCGGTGCCTGGAGGGTGGCGGGCAGCGATACTGCGCCATCGGTGCCCGTTGCGCTGACCTGCAGCACCTCGCCATTGGCCTGTGCACTGCCCAGGTTGACCGTGAAGGTACCGTCGTTGGCGACCGGGCTGCTGCCCAGCAATTCGCCGTTGGGGCCATACACCTTGACTGTGCTGCCCGCGTCGGCCGTGCCGGTCACCGACAGGCCGTCGGCGGCAAGTACCAGGTTGTCCGGCGTGGCCGGTGCCAGAACGCCCGGCGCAGTGACGCTTTGCGCAGGGGAGACGTTCTGTGCGGCATCGGCCTGTACCACGCTCAGGCTTTCACCGGTGATCGCGGCCGGCGACAGGGTGACGCTGAAGTGGCCGTCGGCGCCGACCGTGGCGGTGCCCAGCACGGTATTGTCGGGTGCCCGCACGGTGACGGTTGCGCCTGCTTCGCCATTGCCTGTCAGCGTGGCGCCACTGGCAGAGACCGCCAGGTTGCTCACGGCGGCTGGCGGCGTGGTGTCGGCTGCGGTGTAAGGCGCGGCCGGCGACACGTTGCCGGCTGCGTCGGTGGCGGTCACCTGCAGGGTCTGGCCATTGGTCTGGGCACTGTTCAGGGCGACCTGGAAGGTGCCGTTGCTGCCGGCTACCGCCGTGCCCAGCACGTTGCCGCTGGCATCGCGCACGGTCACGGTACTGCCGGCTTCGGCGTTACCCGTCAGTTGCAGCCCGGTACTGGACAGGGCGAGTGCTGCGGGCGCCGCAGGCGGGGTGAAGTCCGGCGCGGTGACGGCCACGGCGGTGGAGGTGTTGTTGCCCGCGTCGGTTTGCGTAACGCTCAGGTGCTGGGCGTTGAGCTGTGCGCTGTTCAGGGTCAGGGTAAAGCTGCCATTGGCGGCAACCACGCCGGTGCCGATGATGGTACCGTCCGGGCCGTGAACGGTAACCGTGGCGCCAGCTTCGCCTTGGCCGGTCAGGGTCAGGCCGTTGTTGTTCAGCACCACGTTGGTCAGCGGTGCGGGTGGGGTCAGGTCCGGGGTCGGCACGTTGACGGCTGGCGAGGTGTTGCCGGCGGCATCCACTTGGGTGACGCCGATGGCCTGGCCGTTGGCTTGCGGCGTATCGAAGGTCACCGTGAAGCGACCGTCGGTGCCCACCGTGGCGGTGCCGAGCACGGCACCTGCGGCGTTGCGTACCTGTACCGTGGCGCCCACCTCACCGCTGCCGGAAAGCTGCCGGCCGTCCTGGCTCAACTGCGGGTTACTGATGGCCGCTGGCGGTGTGCGGTCTGGTGTGGCCAAGCTGGCTGGGCCGGACACGTTGCCCGCAGCATCACTGAGGGTGACCTGCAGCGGGCTGCCGGTGACCTGCGCGTTGGGCAGGGTGATCTGGAACTGGCCGCTCTGGTTGACGGTGCCGGTGGCCAGGATGGCGCCACTGGCGTCGCGTACGGTGACGCTGGCACCGGCTTCGCCCTGGCCACTGAGCACGGTTGCTGCGCCGTTGAGGCTGAGGTTGCTGGCCGCCAGCGGTGCCTGCAGGTCGGGCGCCTGCAGGGTGGCCGCGAGCGAAACGTTACCCGCAGCATCTGCCTGGGTCACGATCAGGTTCTGCCCATTGTCCACAGCCGGCGAGAAGCTGATGCTGAACAGGCCATTGCTGCCGACGGTGGCAGTCCCCAGCAGCGTGCCTTGTGCGTCTGTCACGCGCACCGTTGCGCCCACTTCGCCCTGGCCGGTCAGGGTACTGCCGGTGGCGTTGAGGGCTACCTGGGCCGGCGTGTTGGGGGCCGTGGTGTCATTGGCCACGATGATGGCCGGCACCGAAGGCTCGCCATCGGCGGTCGCCTTGGCACTGACCAGCAAGGTCTGGGCGTTGAGCTGGGCGTTTTGCAAGAACACACGGAAGGTGCCGTCGTTGCCGACCGTGGCGGTGCCCAGGGTGGTGCCCCCGGAGGTCACGGTAATCAGCGAGCCGACCGTACCTTGACCGGTCAACAGGAAGCCGTCGGCGCTGATGGCAAGGGCCGACGGGGTAGCCACTTCGGTGCCAGTCGGGCCAGCTACGGGCACCTCGGGAGACTCATTGCCAGCAGGGTCGATCACCACCACAGCGACGGTTTCGCCGGTTGTCAGGGGCGGCTCGACCGGCACCACGAAGGTCCCGTCCGGCCCTACGGGTACTGTGCCGCGCACGGTGTCATCAGGGTTGCGGATTTCTACCGTGCTGCCAGGTTCGGCGGTGCCGCCGACCGTGCCGCCGTCCGGGCTCACGCTGATGCCAGTGGCCGGCAGTGGGTCGGTAGTGTCCGGGGCGGTGACAGAGACCGGCGCCGAGTCGTTACCGGCTGCGTCGGTCACTACCACGGTCACGGTTTGGCCGTTGTTCTGCGGGGTATCCAGCGGCACGCTGAAACTGCCGTCCGGGTTGACCGGCACAGTGATCACATTGCCGGCCCCATCGTTCACGGTCACCGAGCTGGCGCCAGGTGCGTTACCGGTCACAGCAGTGCCTTCGCCGTTGACGACCACGTCGGTGGGCAGTGCCGGTGGCGTGATGTCCGGAGCGAAGACCTGGCTGGGCTCCGAGGTATTGCCGGCAGCATCGATCAGTGTCACATCGAGGGCCTGGCCGTCCAGTTGGGCGGGCGACAGTGGCACCGTGAAGCTGCCGCCTGCAGGGACGACGATGGTGCCTATCAGCGTGCCGTCGGCAAGCCGCACCTCCACCGTGGAACCTGCCTCACCGGTACCCTGGATGGCGCTGCCGCCCGGGGTGATGGTGAGGCCGGCCGGCGCAGTTGGCGCAGTACTGTCGTCAGCGGTGAAGGTGGCCGACGGCGAGGCATTGCCGCCGCCATCGATCAGCACCACCGACAATACTTCACCGTTGGTCTGGGCGGGGACAAGTGTCACTTCGAACGTGCCGTCTGTATCCACCGCAATGGTGCCTAGCAGGTCGCCCGCAGCATTGCGTACCTCTACGGTGCTGCCAGCCTCACCCTGCCCGCTGAGCACTGTGCCGGTAGGGTCAAGGCCCAGGCCTTGCGCCGCCAGCGGTGCCTCGAGGTCAGGTGCGGTGACGGTGCCAGCGAGCGAGTCGTTGCCAGTATTGTCGGCCTGAGTGACAGACAGCGTCTGGCCATTGAGCTGTGGCGGGTCGATTGTCACCTGGAAGGTGCCGTCAGGCTGGACCGTTGCGGTGCCCAGTACAGCGCCGCCAGTGCCGGTCACGGTCACCTGCGCACCCGGCTCGCCGCTACCGCTCACGCTGCTGCCGTCGCCAGCCAGGACCAGGCCGGTGGGTATATCGGGTGCCTGGGTATCCGGCGCCGACAAGTCGACCGCCGCTGACAGGTTGCCAGCCGGGTCGCGTTGTTCCACGGTCAGTGCCTGGCCGTTGGTCTGCGGCGTATCGAGGGTGATTTCGAATGCGCCGCCAGTGCCGACCACGGTGCTGCCCAGCACGCTGCCGTCCGGCCCGCGCACGGTGACGGTGGCGCCCGGTTCGCCGTTGCCGGTGACCGTGGTGCCGTTGCCATCGATGGCCGGGCTGGTGACCACTTGCGGTGGAGTAGAGTCTGGTGCCGTGAAGTTCACCGGCCCTGCGCTGTTGCCCAGGCTGTCGGTGGCTTCGACGGTCAGACTTTCGCCATTGCGCTGCGGTGCGTCGAGGGTGATGTCGAAGCGGCCGTCGCCGCCCACGGTCGCGGTGCCCAGCACGTTGCCGTCAGCGTCACGCACGGTGACGATGGAGCCGCTCTGACCTTGGCCGGTAAGGTGAATGCCAGCGGTATCGATAGCGAGCCCCGAGGGTTGCAGCGGGCCATCGGTGTCCGGTGCCACGATGGTGGCGGTCGAGGTATTGCCCGCGGGGTCGCGCAGCACCACGTCCAGTTCCTGACCGTCAGTCTGCGGTGGGTTCAATACCACGCTGATCACACCGTCGACACCAACCTGGGCGTTGCCCAGCACAGTGCCGTCGGCACTGATCACCTGCACGGTGGTGCCCGCTTCGCCGCGGCCGGTGAGCAGGCCGCCATCGGCACTCAGTTGCAGTTCGCTGGCTTCATTGGGCGGGGTGATATCGGGGGCGGTGATCTGGGTAGGCAGCGAGCTGTTGCCAGCGCCGTCAACCGCGACCACATCCAGTGTCTCGCCGTTGGCCTGGGCCGGGCTCAGGCCGATGGTGAAGCTGCCATCCTGGCCGGCCTCGATGCTGCCCAGGACATTGCCCTGCGCGTCACGCACTTGCACCTGCGTACCGGCCGGTGCAGTACCGGAAACGCTGGAGCCGTCGCCGGCCACCACCACGCCGCTTGGGCTTTCGGGCAGCGGTGTATCGGCAACCGTCACGCTGACCCCTGCCGAGGTATTGCCGGCGGCATCGGTCTGCACCAGCACGATATCCTCACCTGCGGCCAGCGGTGCCTCCAGGTCAACCACGAAGGTGCCATTTGGCGCCACGATGCCGGTACCGATGACAGTACCTTGCGCATCACGCACTTCCACCGTGGCACCAGGCTCACCACGGCCAGACACGGCCAGGCTGCCATCGCCTGCCACCACGTCGCTGACGATCGCCGGTGCGGTGATGTCCGGGGCCGCGTAGCTTAGCGGCACCGAGGTGTTGCCTGCCGCATCGGTCACAGTGATGGACAGGGTTTCGCCATTGGCCTGTGGCGGGTCGAGGGTCAGGCTGAAGCTGCCATCCGGCCCGGCAATGGCGCTGCCGATGAGGTTGCCCGAGGCATCTTTCACCTCCACCCGGGCGCCCCCTTCTGCAGTGCCGACCAGGCTATCGCCATTGCTCAGCACCAGGTCGGCGGGTTGCAGTGGTGCCACTTGGTCCGGCGCGGTCAGCGGGCTAGGTGTAGAGACGTTGCCGGCGGCGTCAGTCAGCGTCACTTGCAGGGAGGAGCCATCCACCACCGGGGTTGGCAGTTGCACGTTGAAGCTGCCATCGGGCTGAACGGTGCCGCTTACCAGCACCTGGCCCTGATCGTTGCGCACTTCCACTGTGGTGCCTGCTTCACCACGGCCGGAGACTGTGCGGCCATCGTCGCTGATGGCCAGTTGGGTGGCTGGCGCGGGCGGCGTGGTATCACCGCCGTTATCAATGATCGGTGCAGTGACGTTGCCGGCAGTGGAGGCGTTGCCTGCAGTATCGGTGGCGGTCACCTGCAACTGCTCGCCCGCCACTTGTGGCGGGGTGAGGCCGATGCTGAATGTACCGCTGGCACCCACTACGACGCTGCCCAGTACGGTAGTGCCGTCGGCTGCCAGCACGCGCACGGTGCTGCCGGCTTCGGCACGCCCGCTCACCAGGCTGCCATCGGCGTTGACTGCAAGTTCGCTTGGTGCGGCGGGTGCGGTGATGTCGGGCGCGGTCACTTGTACCGGCAGTGACGAAGCCCCGTTGTTGTCGATGGCGACCACGTCCAGCAACTCGCCGTTGGCCTGGGCCGGGTTGAGCACCACGGTGAAGGTGCCCTCGGCGCCAACCACGATGCTGCCGACCACGGCGCCGTTGGCATCATGCACTTCCACGCGGCTGCCGACCGGCGCGGAACCGCTGACGCTGGTGCCATCCTCAGCGACCACCAGGTCGCTCGGGCTGGCCGGTGTGGCCACCAACGGTACGTCGAAGGTCAAGGCCCCGGACGCGTTGCCGCTGGCGTCGGTCTGCACCAGGCTCAGGCGCTCGCCCGGCAGCGCGGCCGGGTCCAGGTCGAGCAAGAAGGTGCCGTTGGCGGTCACCGTGCCAGTGCCGATCACGGTGCCATTGACGTCGCGCACTTCGACGGTTGCCCCGGCTTCACCGCGACCGCTCAGGGTCAGGCCGTCTGCACCGACTACGATGTTGTCGACTACGGCAGGGGGCGTGGTGTCCGGCGCGTCGAACTGCAACGGGGTCGAGACATTACCAGCGGCGTCCACCAGGCGGATGTCGAGGACCTCGCCATTGGCTTGGGCAGGGGACAGGGTAACGCTGAAGCTGCCGCTGGGGTTGACCACGCCGGTGCCAATCACGTTGCCCGAGGCGTCGCGTACCTGCACGCTAGCGCCAGGCTCACCACTACCGGTCAAGGTGACGCCGCCGGCCAGGTCCAGGCCGGTCGGTTGTGCAGGGGCTTGCAGGTCTGGGGTGGCCACCGTGCCAGGGGTGGAGGCATTGCCGGCGGCATCGGTCAGCACCACTTGCAGGGTACTGCCATCGTCGACCGCCGGGGCCAGGGTGACCTGGAAGGAGCCATCCGGGTTGACCGTACCGTTAGCCAGCACGTTGCCCTGGGCATCGCGCACTTGCACGCTGGCGCCCGCTTCGCCACGGCCGCTCAGCTGGCCACCGGCAAGGCCGACGACCAGGTTGGTCGGGGCCTGGGGTGGCGTGATGTCGATACCGTCGATATCTGGGGCAGTGACACTACCGGCGCTGGAGGCATTGCCGGCGGCGTCGGTAGCGGTGACTTGCAGCACCTCACCGTCCACCTGTGCCGGGCTGAGGGTGATACTGAAGCTACCGGTGGCGCCCACTACCGCCGTACCCAGCACGGTAGTGCCATCGGCTGCCAGCACACGCACGGTGCTGCCCGATTCGGCACGGCCGGTGACGACGGTACCGTTGGCATTGATCGCGAGTTCGCTCGGGGCGGCCGGGGCGGTGATATCCGGCGCACTGATCTGCACCGGCAGGGACGATGCTCCCGTGCCATCGATGGCTACCAGCTCCAGCAGCTCACCATTGGCCTGGGCCGGGTTGAGGATGACGGTGAAGGTACCTTCGGCACCCACCACCACACTGCCTACCAGCGTGCCGTTGGCATCGTGTACTTCCACGCGGCTTCCGGCCGGGGCAGAACCCGTGATGCTGGTGCCATTCTCAGCGACTTCCAGGTCGCTTGGGCTGGTGGGGGCAGTGGTCAGCGGCACCTCAAATTGCAAGGCTTCGGACGCGTTGCCGCTCGGGTCGGTTTGTACCAGGCTCAGTGCGGCGCCCGGTTGGGCTGCCGGGTCGAGGCTGACCACGAAGGAGCCGTTGGCGCCGACGGTAGCGGTGCCGATTACAGTACCGACGGCATCACGCACTTCAACAGTGGCACGGGCCTCGCCGCGACCGCTGAGCACCAGGCCATCGGCACCGACCACGATGTTGCTGACCGCCTCAGGCGGGGTGATGTCCGGTGCATCGAACTGCAGCGGCGCCGAGGTGTTGCCGGCAGTATCTACCAACCGCACGTCCAGCGCCTCGCCATTGGCCTGAGCCGGGAACAGGGTGACGCTGAAGGTGCCGTCTGGGTTGACCAGGCCGGTGCCAATCAGGTTGCCGGCGCTATTGCGCACCTGCACCGAGGCGCCGGGTTCGCCGCGCCCGGTAAAGGTGACGCCATCGGCCAGGGCCAGTTCGGTCGGCTGCGCAGGAGCCTGTAGATCCGGTGAGGTGACCGCGCCGGGTTGCGAGGCGTTGCCGGCTGCGTCGGTGAGGGTGACTTGCAACGTGCTGCCGTCGTTCACGGCGGGGGACAAGGTTACAGCGAAGGTGCCATCCGGGCCGACAGTGCCGGTTGCCAGAACAGTGCCCGCAGCGTCACGCACCTGTACGGTGGTGCCGGCCTCCCCACGCCCGCTCAACTGGCTGCCGGCGAGGCCGATCACCAGGTTGGCTGGTGCATCGGGTGGCGTGGTATCTCCACCGTCGATGTCTGGCGCGGTGACCGACCCAGCGGTCGAGGCGTTGCCTGCTGCATCGGTGGCGGTGACTTGCAGTACTTCGCCGTCGACCTGTGCTGGGTCGAGGGTGATGCTGAAGCTGCCGGTGGCGCCAACCACCACGCTACCCAGCACGGTGGTGCCATCGGCGGCCAGCACACGCACGGTGCTGCCGGGTTCGGCACGGCCGGTGACTACTGTACCGTCAGCGTTGACGGCCAGTTCGCTCGGGGCGACAGGTGCCGTGATGTCCGGTGCGGAGACCTGCGTTGGCAGGGACGCTACGCCAGCATCGTCGATGGCCACCACATCCAGCAGTTGGCCATTGGCCTGGGCCGGGTCGAGGACCACGGAGAAGCTACCATCCGGGCCTGCCACGACACTGCCAATCAGCATGCCGTTGGCATCGTGCACTTCCACGCGGGTGCCGGCGGGTGCCGTACCGCTGATACTGCTGCCGTCTTCGGCGAACACCAGCTCGCTGGGGCTTTCCGGGGTGGTGGCTACCGGCACTTCGAAAGGCAGCGCTTCGGAGGCGTTGCCGCTTGGGTCGGTCTGCACCAGGCTCAGTTGCTCGCCCGGCTGCACCGCTGGGTCAAGGTTGATGAGGAAGGTGCCGTTGTCGGCGACCACACCGCTGCCGATCACGGTGCCGTTGGCATCGCGCACTTCGACAGTGGCGCCGGCTTCGCCGCGACCACTCAGGGCCAGGCCGCCGTTGCCGACCACGATGTTGCTGACCGCCTCAGGCGGG
Organism: Pseudomonas sp. BP01; assembly: GCF_022760795.1. Taxonomy (NCBI): domain Bacteria; kingdom Pseudomonadati; phylum Pseudomonadota; class Gammaproteobacteria; order Pseudomonadales; family Pseudomonadaceae; genus Pseudomonas; species Pseudomonas sp. BP01. The sequence continues at coordinate 7,113 of NZ_JAFBKA010000022.1, read as the reverse complement.
GTGATGTCCGGTGCATCGAACTGCAGTGGGGCAGAGGTGTTGCCGGTGGCATCCACCAGGCGCACATCCAGGGCTTCGCCATTGGCCTGCGCAAAGTTCAGAGTCAAGCTGAACAGGCCATCGGCGCCAACAGTGCCAGTGCCGATGAGGGTGCCTGCGGCATCACGCACTTGCACGGTGGCACCGGGTTCGCCGCGACCGGTTAAGGTCACGCCGTCAGCCAGGGCCAGCTCGGTGGGCTGGGCAGGGGCCTGCAGATCCGGCGAGGTGACCGAGCCGGGTGGCGAGACGTTGCCAGCCGCATCGGTCAGGGTCACTTGTAAGGCGCTGCCATCGGTAACGGCAGGGGTCAGGGTAACTGCGAAGCTGCCATCGGCGCCGACGGTGCCGGTGGCCAGCACGGTACCTGCCGCATCGCGTACCTGCACGGTGGTGCCAGGCTCGCCACGCCCGCTCAGCTGGCTGCCGGCCAGGCCGACTATCAGGTCAGTCGGGGCTGCCGGTGGCGTGGTATCGACACCGTCGATGTCCGGCGCGGTAACCGCGCTGGTGGGTGATGTGTTGCCGGCGGCATCTGTTGCCGTGGCTTGCAGCACTTCACCATCGACTTGTGGCGGGTTGAGATTGATGCTGAACACGCCGGTCGGGCCGACCACGGCCGTGCCCAGTTCGCTGCCGTCGGCAGCAACGATACGCACGGTGCTGCCCGGTTCGGCACGGCCGGTGAGCACGGTGCCGTCAGCGCTGACGGCCAGTTCGGTCGGGGCGGCGGGTGCGGTGATGTCCGGCGCGGTGACCTGCGTCGGCAGTGAAGAAACGCCGCTGTCATCGATGGCGACCACATCCAGCAGTTCGCCGTTGGCTTGAGCAGGATTCAGCTCGATGCTGAAGGTGCCGTCGGCATTGGCGATGGCGCTGCCGATCAGGGTGCCATTGGCGTCATGCACCTCCACGCGAGTGCCGGCAGGCGCGGAACCGGTGAGGGTGGTGCCGTCGGCATCGACGGCCAGGTTGCTCGGGCTGACCGGTGCAGTGGTCAGTGGTACATCGTATTCAAGGGCAACGGAAGCGTTGCCGCTTGGGTCAGTCTGCACCAGGCTCAGCTGTTCGCCCGGCTGTGCAGCTGGACTAAGGTCGATCAGGAAGGTGCCGTTGGCAGCGACAACGCCAGTGCCGATCACGGTGCCGTTGGCATCGCGCACTTCGACAGTGGCACCGGCTTCACCGCGACCACTCAGGGCCAGACCGCCGTTGCCAACCACGATGTTGCTTACCGCATCGGGCGGGGTGATGTCCGGGGCGGTGAATTCCAGTGGTATCGAACTGTTGCCGGCCGCGTCCACCAGGCGTACGTCCAGTGCTTCGCCGTTGGCCTGCGCAGGGTTCAGGGTCACGCTGAACAGGCCATCGGCGCCGACTACACCCGTGCCGATGATGTTGCCAGCGGCATCACGCACCTGCACCGTGGTGCCGGCTTCGCCACGGCCGCTCAGTTGGCTGCCGGCCAGGCCGATTACCAGGTCAGTCGGTGCTTCAGGCGGCGTGGTGTCGACGCCGTCGATGTCCGGCGCGGTGACCGAACTGGCTATGGACGTATTACCAGCGGCATCGGTGGCGGTAGCTTGGAGTACTTCACCGTCTACCTGTGGCGGAGCAAGGTTGATGCTGAACACGCCGGTCGGGCCGACCACGGCCGTGCCCAGTTCGCTGCCGTCGGCGGCAACGATGCGCACGGTGCTGCCGGGCTCGGCACGGCCGGTGATGACGCTACCATCCGCGCTGACAGCCAGGTCAGTCGGAGCGGCGGGCGCGGTGATGTCCGGTGCGGTGACCTGCGTCGGCAGCGAAGAAACGCCGCTGTCATCGATGGCGACCACATCCAGCAGTTCGCCGTTGGCTTGGGCCGGGTTCAGCTCGATGCTGAAGGTGCCGTCGGCATTGGCGATGGCGCTGCCGATCAGGGTGCCGTTGGCATCGTGTACCTCTACGCGGGTACCCGCAGGGGCGGAACCGGTGAGGGTGGTGCCGTCGGCATCGACGGCCAGGTTGCTCGGGCTGTCTGGTGCAGTGGTCAGCGGTACATCGTATTCAAGGGCAACGGAGGCGTTGCCGCTCGGATCGGTCTGCACCAGGCTCAGCTGTTCGCCCGGCTGTGCAGCTGGACTAAGGTCGATCAGGAAGGTGCCGTTGTCACCGACAACGCCAGTGCCGATCACGTTGCCGTTGGCATCGCGCACTTCGACAGTGGCACCGGCTTCACCGCGACCACTCAGGGCCGTGCCACCCGCGCCGACCACGATGTTGCTGACCGCCTCAGGCGGGGTGATGTCCGGTGCATCGAACTGCAGCGGCGCTGAACTGTTGCCAGCGCCATCTACCAACCGCACATCCAGAACTTCGCCGTTGGCTTGAGCGGGTGCAAGGCTAACGTTGAAAAGACCGTCGGTGCCAACTATGCCAGTGCCGATAAGGGTGCCGGCGGCATCACGTACTTGCACGGTGGTACCGGGTTCGCCGCGACCGGTGAAGGTCACGCCGTCGGCCAGGGCCAGCTCAGTGGGCTGGGCAGGGGCCTGCAGGTCCGGCGAGGTGACCGAGCCGGGTGGCGACACATTCCCAGCAGCATCGGTCAGGGTCACTTGCAAGGCGCTGCCATCGGTAACGGCAGGGGTCAGGGTAACTGCGAAGCTGCCATCGGCGCCGACGGTGCCGGTGGCCAGCACGGTACCTGCCGCATCGCGTACCTGCACGGTGGTGCCAGGCTCGCCACGCCCGCTCAGCTGGCTGCCGGCCAGGCCGACTACCAGGTCAGTCGGGGCTGCCGGTGGCGTGGTATCGACACCGTCGATGTCCGGCGCGGTAACCGCGCTGGTGGGTGATGTGTTGCCGGCGGCATCTGTTGCCGTGGTTTGCAGCACTTCACCATCGACTTGTGGCGGGTTGAGGTTGATGCTGAACACGCCGGTCGGGCCGACCACGGCAGTGCCCAGTTCGCTGCCGTCGGCAGCCAGGATACGCACGGTGCTCCCTGGTTCGGCACGGCCGGTGATGACGCTACCATCCGCGCTGACAGCCAGGTCAGTCGGGGCGGCAGGCGCGGTGATGTCTGGCGCGGAGACCTGCGCCGGCAGCGAAGAAACGCCGCTGTCATCGATGGCAACGACATCCAGCAGTTCGCCGTTGGCTTGAGCGGGGTTGAGCTCGATGCTGAAGGTGCCGTCGGCATTGGCGATGGCGCTGCCGATCAGGGTGCCGTTGGCATCGTGTACCTCTACGCGGGTACCCGCACGGGCGGAACCGGTGAGGGTGGTGCCGTCGGCATCGACGGCCAGGTTGCTCGGGCTGTCTGGTGCAGTGGTCAGCGGTACATCGTATTCAAGGGCAACGGAGGCGTTGCCGCTCGGATCGGTCTGCACCAGGCTCAGCTGTTCGCCCGGCTGTGCAGCTGGACTAAGGTCGATCAGGAAGGTGCCGTTGTCACCGACAACGCCAGTGCCGATCACGTTGCCGTTGGCATCGCGCACTTCGACCGTGGCACCGGCTTCACCGCGACCACTCAGGGCCGTGCCACCCGCGCCGACCACGATGTTGCTGACCGCCTCAGGCGGGGTGATGTCCGGTGCATCGAACTGCAGCGGCGCTGAACTGTTGCCAGCGCCATCTACCAAGCGCACATCCAGAACTTCGCCGTTGGCTTGAGCGGGTGCAAGGCTAACGTTGAAAAGACCGTCGGTGCCAACTATGCCAGTGCCGATAAGGGTGCCGGCGGCATCACGTACTTGCACGGTGGTACCGGGTTCGCCGCGACCGGTTAAGGTCACGCCGTCAGCCAGGGCCAGCTCGGTGGGCTGGGCAGGGGCCTGCAGATCCGGCGAGGTGACCGAGCCGGGTGGCGAGACGTTGCCAGCAGCATCGGTCAGGGTCACTTGCAAGGCGCTGCCATCGGTAACGGCAGGGGTCAGGGTAACTGCGAAGCTGCCATCGGCGCCGACGGTGCCGGTGGCCAGCACGGTACCTGCCGCATCGCGTACCTGCACGGTGGTGCCAGGCTCGCCACGCCCGCTCAGCTGGCTGCCGGCCAGGCCGACTACCAGGTCAGTCGGGGCTGCCGGTGGCGTGGTATCGACACCGTCGATGTCCGGCGCGGTAACCGCGCTGGTGGGTGATGTGTTGCCGGCGGCATCTGTTGCCGTGGTTTGCAGCACTTCACCATCGACTTGTGGCGGGTTGAGGTTGATGCTGAACACGCCGGTCGGGCCGACCACGGCAGTGCCCAGTTCGCTGCCGTCGGCAGCCAGGATACGCACGGTGCTCCCTGGTTCGGCACGACCGGTGATGACGCTACCATCCGCGCTGACAGCCAGGTCAGTCGGGGCGGCAGGCGCGGTGATGTCTGGCGCGGAGACCTGCGCCGGCAGCGAAGAAACGCCGCTGTCATCGATGGCAACGACATCCAGCAGTTCGCCGTTGGCTTGAGCGGGGTTGAGCTCGATGCTGAAGGTGCCGTCGGCATTGGCGATGGCGCTGCCGATCAGGGTGCCGTTGGCATCGTGTACCTCTACGCGGGTACCCGCAGGGGCGGAACCGGTGAGGGTGGTGCCGTCGGCATCGACGGCCAGGTTGCTCGGGCTGACCGGTGCAGTGGTCAGTGGTACATCGTATTCAAGGGCAACGGAAGCGTTGCCGCTTGGGTCAGTCTGCACCAGGCTCAGCTGTTCGCCCGGTTGTGCAGCTGGACTAAGGTCGATCAGGAAGGTGCCGTTGGCACCGACTACACCAGTGCCGATCACGGTGCCGTTGGCATCGCGCACTTCGACCGTTGCACCGGCTTCACCGCGACCACTCAGGGCCGTGCCACCCGCGCCGACCACGATGTTGCTGACCGCCTCAGGCGGGGTGATGTCCGGTGCATCGAACTGCAGCGGCGCCGAGCTGTTGCCGGCGGCATCCACCAGGCGTACATCCAGGGCTTCGCCGTTGGCTTGGGCCGGTGCAAGGGTAACGTTGAACAGGCCATCGGCGCCAACAGTGCCAGTGCCGATAAGGGTGCCGGCGGCATCACGTACTTGCACGGTGGCACCGGGCTCGCCGCGACCGGTGAAGGTCACGCCGTCGGCCAAGGCCAGGTCTGTCGGTTGAGCAGGCGGCAGCAGGTCGGTAGAGGCGACCGAGCCCGGCTGCGACACATTCCCAGCAGCATCGGTCAGGGTCACTTGCAAGGCGCTGCCATCGGTAACGGCAGGGGTCAGGGTAACTGCGAAGCTGCCATCGGCGCCGACGATGCCGGTGGCCAGCACGGTACCTGCCGCATCGCGTACCTGTACGGTGGAGCCAGGCTCGCCACGCCCGCTCAGCTGGCTGCCGGCCAGGCCGATTACCAGGTCGATAGGCGCGTCTGGCGGTGTGGTATCGCCACCGTCGATGTCCGGCGCAGTGACCGAGCTGGCCACGGACGTATTGCCAGCAGCATCGGTAGCGGTAGCTTGGAGTACTTCGCCGTCTATTTGCGGCGGCGCGAGGTTGATGCTGAAAACGCCGGTCGGGCCGACCACGGCAGTGCCCAGTTCGCTGCCGTCGGCAGCAACGATGCGCACGGTGCTGCCCGGTTCGGCACGGCCAGTGAGCACGGTGCCATCCGCGCTGACAGCCAGTTCGGTCGGAGCGTCAGGTGCGGTGATATCCGGCGCGGTGACCTGCGCCGGCAGCGAAGAAACGCCGCTGTCATCGATGGCAACGACATCCAGCAGTTCGCCGTTGGCTTGAGCAGGATTCAGCTCGATGCTGAAGGTGCCGTCGGCATTGGCGATGGCGCTGCCGATCAGGGTGCCATTGGCGTCATGCACCTCCACGCGAGTACCGGCAGGGGCGGAACCGGTGAGGGTGGTGCCGTCGGCATCGACGGCCAGGTTGCTCGGGCTGACCGGTGCAGTGGTCAGTGGTACATCGTATTCAAGGGCAACGGAAGCGTTGCCGCTTGGGTCAGTCTGCACCAGGCTCAGCTGTTCGCCCGGTTGTGCAGCTGGACTAAGGTCGATCAGGAAGGTGCCGTTGGCACCGACAACGCCAGTGCCGATCACGGTACCGTTGGCATCGCGCACTTCGACCGTTGCACCGGCTTCACCGCGACCACTCAGGGCCGTGCCACCCGCGCCGACCACGATGTTGCTGACCGCCTCAGGCGGGGTGATGTCCGGTGCATCGAACTGCAGCGGCGCCGAGCTGTTGCCGGCGGCATCCACCACGCGCACATCCAAGGCTTCGCCATTGGCCTGCGCAGGGTTCAGGGTCAAGCTGAACAGGCCATCGGCGCCAACAGTGCCAGTGCCGATGAGAGTGCCTGCGGCATCACGCACTTGCACGGTGGTACCCGGTTCGCCGCGACCGGTGAAGGTCACGCCGTCGGCCAGGGCCAGCTCAGTGGGCTGGGCAGGGGCCTGCAGGTCCGGCGAGGTGACCGAGCCGGGTGGCGACACATTCCCAGCAGCATCGGTCAGGGTCACTTGCAAGGCGCTGCCATCGTTCACGGCAGGGGTCAGGGTAACTGCGAAGCTGCCATCGGCGCCGACGGTGCCGGTGGCCAGCACAGTACCTGCCGCATCGCGTACCTGTACGGTAGTGCCGGCTTCGCCGCGGCCACTCAGTTGGCTGCCGGCCAGGCCGACTACCAGGTCAGTCGGGGCTGCCGGTGGCGTGGTATCGACACCGTCGATGTCCGGCGCGGTAACCGCGCTGGTGGGTGATGTGTTGCCGGCGGCATCTGTTGCCGTGGTTTGCAGCACTTCACCATCGACTTGTGGCGGGTTGAGGTTGATGCTGAACACGCCGGTCGGGCCGACCACGGCAGTGCCCAGTTCGCTGCCGTCGGCAGCCAGGATACGCACAGTGCTCCCTGGTTCGGCACGACCGGTGATGACGCTACCATCCGCGCTGACAGCCAGGTCAGTCGGGGCGGCAGGCGCGGTGATGTCTGGCGCGGAGACCTGCGTCGGCAGCGAAGAAACGCCGCTGTCATCGATGGCAACGACATCCAGCAGTTCGCCGTTGGCTTGAGCAGGATTCAGCTCGATGCTGAACGTGCCATCGGCATTGGCGATGGCGCTGCCGATCAGGGTG
>NZ_JAFBKA010000021.1:0-101564 GCF_022760795.1 Pseudomonas sp. BP01 | reverse complement strand
GTCGGGGGATGGGGATGGCTATAAAGAATGCGTAAAGATCAGGTTTTTTGGGCTGATGCCCGGGCAAAAAGACCAATCAAAACAATTCTCATTTATGGTATTTTGCCGTCCTCGCTCAAATCCCTGCCAAGGTGGCTTCATGTCCGGCTCAGATCTCAAGGCACTCTACCTCGCCCACCGCGAAGAGATTCAGGAGTACCTGGACCGTCGCCTGCGCTGCAAGGAAACCGCCGCCGACCTGACCCAGGACACGTTCATTCGCCTTTCCGAGCAAATGGGCCGCAGCCGCATCGAGAACTTTCGTGCCTACCTGTTTTCCAGCGCGCGCAACCTGTTCATCGACCACACCCGTCGCCAGCAGCACCGCAAGAGCGAGCCACTGGACTCGCCCGAAGCCAGCGCAGTGGCCCAGCCAACGGCCACCCTGGAACAGGCCGCCATCGCCAACCAGCAGCTTGCAGCCTTGAACACGGTGATCCAGAACATGCCTGAGCCCTGCCGCGAGGTGTTCCTGATGGTGCGGGTCGAAGGCATGACCTACGTGGAAATCGGCGAGCGCTTGAGCATTTCCCCCAAGACGGCCTACAGCCGCATGGTCAAGGCACTGGAACTGTTGAAACAGGGCATGTCACAGTGACGCCCTGCCTGCCACAATGCACCGACTGTGCTGCCCTTGTGAAGCGTTGAAGCCATGAATCGCGAACCGCCGTCAAACGACCACGCCGCCCCGACTGCCGATGACATTGGTCATCAGGCCAGTGCCTGGTTCGCGCTGTTTCATGGCGGCGCGCCCTCCCCCGCACAGCGCATAGCGTGGGAAACGTGGATGGCAGCCGATGCGCGCCACGCCCAGGCCTATGCCGAAGTGGAGAACCTGTGGGCCGTCTCAGCCCTGCTGTGCCAGCCCGCCCCGGTTGCGCCACGCGTGCCCGCGCGCCTGTCCCGTCGCCGGTTCATGGGCATGGGGCTTGCCGCCAGTGCAGCGGCGGCAAGTGCTGGCGCCGGCCTGTTCTGGCTCAAGGGCATGGACGCCCCATTCGCCGATTTGCGCACGGCAGTCGGTGAACGGCGTATCGCCCGCCTGCCAGACGGTTCGACGGTGGAAATGGCCGGGCACACGGCGATGAACCTGGACTTCTCAACCACCCGCCGCACGGTAGAGCTTTTGCACGGCCAAGCGTTTTTCACGGTACGCCCAAGCACTGCAGGCGATTTCACGGTCATTACCCAAGCCGGCCGACTGCGCGCGGACGAGGCCGAGTTTTGCCTGTCGTGCAACCACGATACAGCGCAGGTCGCGGTTCATCGGCGCCGTGTACAGGTGCTGAGTGCCAGCCAGCAGACTGACCTGGAAGAAGGCCTGTCGCTGCGGTTCAGCCCGCGCTCGACCGGTGAGATCCAGCGTGCGGAGCTGGAGCAGTTGCTGGCCTGGCGCAGTGGCCGTCTGGTGTTTTTCAACGAGCCTTTGCAAGCGGTAGTCGAGGAATTGCAGCGCTGGCGCGAAGGGCGCATTTTCATCATGGACAAGCAACTGGCCGCTCGGCGAGTCAGCCTGATCCTGAACCTGGAGCAGCCCGAGCAGATGCTCGACGTGATGTCCAGGGCACTGGCCGTGCGCACGGCGCAATACACCGACCTGGTTACCCTGCTCTACCCCGCTGCCTGAAAAAACTTGCAGGCTCCATCAGATATTCAAATGCCTCATGCGTCTTAACGGCACTGAGAGTTATTCGCATATCTGCACTTGCATGGGGCACGCCTGAATGGCCAAGCGACACGACCAACACTCCACCCTTACCCTACGCTGGCAACAGGGCGCCCTGGGCGCAGCAATGGCGTGCTGCTTGCTGGCCGGGGCAACCCAGGCGCATGCAGCGCCGGGCCAGCCTGCCACGCGCACAGCGCAAAAGCTGGCCCTGAACATTCCTGCCCAGCCCCTGCGTCAGGCCCTGTTGGTATTCAGCCAGCAGTCCGGGCAAAACGTGCTGTTAGACGGTAATGTCGATGAAAGCCTGCGCAGCACAGCAGTGGTCGGTAGCTACTCGCTGGAAGAAGGCCTGGCCAGGTTGCTGCAAGGCAGCGGTTACAACTTTGCCCGCACCGACGCCAGCACACTCTACTTGCTGCCAGGCGCTGCACAAGGCGTCAGCAACGAAGTCACCCTGGCCCCGACGCAGGTGCAGTACCAACTGACCCAGGCCGATGGCCAGAGCCGTGGTTATCAGGCCAGGCCCGCGTCCAGCACCACGCGCCTGGGCCTGAGCAACCGTGAAACGCCACAGGCCGTGTCGACTGTCACCCGCGAGCAGCTCGACGACTTCAAGCTCAACAGCGTGAAAGACGCGTTGCGCAATGCACCCACCGTTACGGTCGAACAGTTCGAAACCGACCGCACGGCCTTCACTTCGCGCGGTTTCACCATCGACAACTTCGAGTACGATGGCATGGGCATGCCCTTCTCGTCCGGCGTGCTGCTGGGCGACCAGGACCTGGCAGAGTTCGAGCAGATCGATGTGCTGCACGGCGCCAACGGCCTGATGAGCGGCGCGGGCAACCCATCGGCCACCGTCAATTTCGTGCGTAAACGGCCGACTGATACCTTGCAGGCCAAGCTCGGCACCAGCATCGGCGCCTGGGACAACCGCCGGGCAGACTTTGATGTCAGCGGCCCGCTGACCGACGACGGCAACGTGCGTGGGCGCTTGATCTACGCACATGACAAAGGCAATTCATACCTCGACCGTTACAGCCATGAACTGAATGTCACCGCAGGCCTGCTGGCTTTTGACCTGTCCTCCGCCGATACCCTCACCGTGGGATTCTCGGAACAGAAGAGCGACGCCAACGGCAGTACCTGGGGCGCGCTGCCGATGGCCGACTACCTCGGCAACCCGATCCACTACAGCAGCCGCAGTTCCAGCATCGGCCAGCCCTGGACCTACTGGAACATCCACACGCAGCGGGCCTTTGCGGAGCTGGCACATGACTTTGGCGAGGGTTGGCGAGGCACGGTCACCGTAACCGGGGTCAACCAGCATCAGGATACCCAGATGCTCTATGCCATCCCTTTCACGGCCGACGACGTGCTTGCCTACATCAACCGTACCACCAGTACCGAGCATCAGGTAATCGGTGAAGCACAGCTTTCGGGCCCGTTCGCACTGTTTGGCCGCCAGCATGAGCTGACCCTGGGCGCCAACTACGGGCGTAGCCGTCATGATGAACGTGGCTACTACCGCAACAGTTCGGGCAGCGAAGTGGTCAGCCTCGGCGATGCCCTGGCCGGTGCTGTGCAGAAGCCGCCGCTGACCTACACCGACGAACTCAACACCCAGCACTTCACCGACCGCCAGAAAAGCCTGTATGCCGGCGCCCGCTTCAGCCTGACCGACGACCTGCACTGGATTGCCGGGGCCCGCATGCTCAGCGCCGATGGTGAAGGGATGGGATACGGCTCGGCCCACGACACCCGGGTACATGGCAAAGTCACGCCTTACACCGGCCTGGTGTATGACCTGAACGCGCAATGGAGTGTGTATGCCAGCTGGACAGAGATCTTCAAGCCCCAGTACCTGCGCAGTACTGCAGGGGGGGTGATCGAACCTCTGGAAGGCAAGAGCACCGAGGTGGGTGTGAAAGGCAACCTGCTCGAAGAGCGTCTGACCGTGAGCGCTGCGTTGTTCAAAACCGAGCAACAGAACGTGGCCGTGACTACCGGCGAGATCATCGGCGGGCAGTATGCCTACCGTGGCGAGGACAACAAGAGTCACGGCGTGGAGCTGGAAGCGTCCGGTGAAGCCATGCCCGGCCTGGACCTGGCAGCGGGCTATACCTACGTGCACATCGAGGATGGCGACGGCGAAAAGACCCGCCGCTACGTACCCAGCCATAGCCTGCGCGGCAGTGTCACCTATCGCCTGCCCGCGTTGCCACAGGCCAAGGTCGGGACGCGAGTGCAGTGGCAGAGCGCGACCAAGGCTGACGGCAACCACCAGGTACGCCAGGAGGCTTATGCCCTGATGGACCTGATGGGCAGTTTCGACTTCGACGAGCACTGGAGTGCGTCACTGAACCTGAACAACGTGTTCGACCGCAAATACCTGTTGTCGCTGTATCAGTCGGCTGGGTCTACCAACTATGGCGCGCCGCGCAACCTCACGGCGTCGGTAACCTGGAAGTACTGAATGTGGCGCCGCTGCCTGCTTCGCGGGCGTGCCCGCGAAGAGACCCTTACAGGATTAACACTGAGGCGGCTGTTGCACCGCGTTACGGCTCCAGTCCAGCAGCAGGCTGTAGCCTACCGCCAGCAAGGTCGGCCCGATGAACAGCCCAATGAAGCCAAAGGCGAGCAAGCCACCGAATACACCCAACAGCACGATCACCAGCGGCAGGTTGCCGCCTCGGCTGATCAGGTAAGGTTTGAGCACGTTGTCCACGCCGCTGATGACGAAGGTGCCCCAGATACCCAGGAACACCGCCATGCCGTATTCGCCCTTCCACACCAGCCAGGCGGTGGCCGGGATCCAGGCCAGTGGCGGGCCCATGGGGATCAGGCTGAGCATGAAAGTCACCAGGCCCAGCACGATCGCCCCGGGCACCCCCGCGATCAGGAAGCCGATCAGCGCCAGCAGGGCCTGCGCGGCCGCCGTGCCGATCACCCCGTTGACCACCCGCTGCACGGTACCGGCTACCAGCTCCAGGTAATACTCGGCGCGCTCGCCCACCAGGCGGTGCAGCAAGCGCAACACGAAGGCTGCCAGGCGCGGCCCGTCCCGGTAGAAGAAGAACACGAAGACCAGGCTCAGGGTCAGTTCCAGCACGCCGCTGCCAATCTGCGCACTGCGCGCCAGCAACCAGTTACCCACCTGCCCGAAGTATGGCTTGGCCGAGGCCAGCAAGGCCGCGCCCTGCTGGTCCAGCGATTGCCACCCGTTGACCAGGCGCTCGCCCACGAATGGAATGCCACCCAGCCAGGCCGGCGCGTCGGGCAGGCCGTCGACCTGCACGTCACGCACAAACGCCGTAGCATCGCGAATGTGATCGGCCAGGTTGAACCCCAGCCACACCAGCGGCAGTGCCACAATCAGGATCCAGGCCGTGGTCAGCAGGCTGGCCGCCAGGGTTTCACGCCCACCCAGCAGGCGCGTAAGCAAGCGCATCAACGGCCAGCTGGCAAAGGCAAGAATGGCCCCCCACAGCAATGCCGAAATGAACGGTGCCATCACCCAAAGGCCCGCACCCAGCAAGGCGAGCAGCAGAATCTGGATCAGCAGGCGGTCATTGTTAACCATGGTGGCGCTCGTTCAACGGATCAACTCAAGGTGCAGGCCCTTGGTGGGTGCGCTGCCGACCTCAAGGCGGCCATTGCGCACCCCGGCCTTGACCAGCGCCTCGCGCCAGGCTTCGGCCTGGGCGCCACTGAGGCTGGCGCGCAGGGTGCTGTCGAGGTTCAGGCTGCGGGCCAGCAGGTTCACCCAGGTGTCTTGCGGCGCAGCAAGGTCAGGGTAGTCGAGCTTGCCGGTGTCGCGCATTTCGCGCAGCACCGTGGCGGCGGTTGGCAGCAGCTCGCCCAGCGGGCTGGCGGCGACGAACTCCTCCACATGCAGGTAGGCGCGGCGGTTGCCACGGGTAACGCTGTACAGAGCGACCAGCGTGTCGGCCTCCTCTGCCGAGCGGCGTAGCAGGATGAACGCCTGCTGCTCGTCACCACCGTTGAGGCGGGCATTGGCGAACACATCGTTGCCCCACAGGCTGGCCTCGCCGCAATCGCGGCCCTGGCACCAGAACAACGGGTAACCACCCTCGCGCTGCAGTGCTTCGCGGGCACTGGTAAAGGCTTCACGGGCCGTACGTTCGACCGGCAGTTCGTAGGTTATCGAGCTGACCTGGCCACGGCTCTCGACCTTGTTTTCGACCCGCAGGCGGCCGCTGATCTTGCGCAGCGGGCCCATGGGGTAGACGCGCTCCTGCTCCACGGCCGGACGCTGCTCAACGACCTTGCCGTCCACCGGCACCGGCAGGCTGCCAGCCCACAACACAGGGCTGGCCAGCGCCAGGCAGGCGGCGACAGCATTACGGATGGCAACAGGCGCGCTCATTGGCGAACCAGGCGGCGCACTGCGCCGAAATGAAGCTCCAGGATGTCTGGCAGTTGCATGGTTGTCTCCCTGTTCAACCCGCCAAGCCTCGACACTTGTCCGGTGCAAGTCAAGCAAAGCCAAAGAAGCGATTGATACAGTCTGCGACAAGCACCGCGCCGTGCTCGTCATTCAGGTGCAGGTGATGGCCACCGGGCAGCGTCGCCAGTTCAAAGGGTAGCTGCTCCAGCAACGCGGCGTGGCGCGCCAGCATGCCGTCGGCGGCCACTACCAACAGCGCCGGGCAACTCACCCGGCGCACATGGGCCATGGCCTGGGCTTCACTCAGGCGTACCGGCGATGGCAGGGTGAGGCGGCTGTCACTGCGCCAGCTGTAACCTCCAGGCACCGGCATCAGGCCACGTTGCGCCAGCAATTCGGCAGCCTCGCGGCTGACCGCGACCATGCCTTTCATCCGGGCCTGCACGCCTTCCTCCAGCGTGGCGTACACCGACTTGCGTTTGCCATCCAGCCGCAGCTGGGCTTGCAGTGCCATCCCTAAACGCTCGCCGGCGTCCTGCTCGGCACCGGTCGGCGGGATGACACCGTCGATCAACGCCAGGTGGCTGACCCGGTCGGGCAAGGCACCGGCCAGTTGTACCGAAATGATTGCGCCCAGCGAATGGCCTAACAGGGCGAAACGCTGCCAACCCAGCTGCTCGGCAACCCGCAGCACGTCGTGGGCATAGTCGGCCAGGGCATAGCCCGCGCCAGGCGGGCGGTGTTCCGAGTAACCGTGCCCGGCCAGGTCCAGGGCGACGATGCGCAGGCCCTTCAGTTGCGGCGCCAGGCGGGCGAAACTGTTGGCGTTATCCAGCCAGCCATGCAGGGCAATCACCGGCAGCCCGTCCTCAGGGCCGAACAGGTGAGCCGCCAGTTCGATATGGCCCAGGCTCAGGCGCACTTCCTGCACCTGCGCGCTCATGCCTGGCTCCAGCGGTCGAACAGGCCCTTGATCAGGCTGGCGGTGTCGGTCGGGCGCTCCAACGGGAACATGTGGCCGCCGGGCACACTGTGATATTCGCCTTTGGGCATACCGCGCACCGCCAGGGTGTGGTGGCGGCGAATGACGTTGCTGCGCTCGCCGCGCACCATGGCCAGCGGCACCTGCAACTGCCGCGCAGGCGCGGGGCTGGTGTGCGGGATGCTGCGGTAGATACTGATTTCGGTAGCAGGATCGAAGCGCAATTGCAGCCCCTGCGCCATCGCCTGCAGGCCATGTTCTACATAGGCTTCGAGGCAGTCGGGGTCAAAATGGCGAAACAGCGATTTGCCGGCAAAATAGCGCCAGGCACTGTCGCGGTCATTGAACACTTCGCGGCGCCCCAACGTGCGGCCGGCCGGGGTGATGCGGTCAATGAAACCGAAACGCTTGGCGGTGCGCAGCAGCCACTGGTCGGCACGGGTGAGCACCGGCGAGTCGAGCATCACCACCCCGCGGTAGTACTCGGGGCGACGCAAGGCAGCGTGCAGGTGCAACACACCCCCCAGCGAATGCCCGACACCCCAGATGGGCTGGTCCTGCTGCGCCAGATGATGCAGCAGCTCATCCACCAGGCTCTGCCAGTTGTCGTCCACCGGAAAGCGCGGATCGTGCCCGTGCTGGGCCAGGTGCTGCACCTGGTAGTCCGGCGCCAGGGCAGCGAACAGCTTGCCGTAGGTGGCCGAGGGGAAACCGTTGGCATGAGCGAAGAAGATCTGCTGCGACATGGCGCCTGGTCCGGACGGAAAATGATGGCTCATTGTCGGCATCGGGGCGCCATTCAGCAACATCCGGAAAGGTCATCGCCGAGGGCTATCAGGTCATGCCGACCGGTCGAAGCTGGCCAAAGACCGGCGCAAGCAGGCCTGCATGTAGGCCAACTGGCTTTCCAGCGCCTCACGGGCCAGGCGCTGGTCCTGAAAGTCGAGTTGCAGCCGGCGCAAGGCCAGGCAACTGGTTTGCAGCAGGTGGGAGACCCGCAGGCAGGCGTCGTGTAGCGTGCGCAGGTCTTGCTCGCTTTGCTGCCGGGCAACAGGCTCCAGGGTGCCGTTGCTGTTGACCTTGTGCAGCAGTTGGTAGAGCTTGGCGTCGGCCGAGTCGCGCAGCAGGCTGTACTGAGCAAAGTCCAGGGTAATGCCTTGCCCCACCTTGTCTACGGTGGTTTGCAAGTCCAGGGAACTCAACAGTACCCGCATTCCATCGCTCATCCGCTGCTCCCTGACTGATTGCTTTGAGCAACGCTAGCAAGAGGCAATCCAGTGCGACAACTGACAAAAATGCCAGTTGCCTTATCGATTTACCGGGAGATCACACCGGTGGGTGGATCGCCCGAAGGGTCATCAGCCCAGCCAGTGGCCACTCCCCTTCCAGCTCCGCCAGGCTGGCAGTACTCATGGCCGCTGGCTGCTGTAGATGACCCTGCTCCAGCGCCCCGACCAAGGTCCCCACCAGCGGCTGATGGCTGACCAGCAGTACATGCTCCAGGCCCAGCCGTTCGATTTCGCCGATCACCTGCTGCACATCACTCTCTGGCGTCAACCACGTTACGGTGCGCACGGGTTCCCTGAAACCCAGGGTGTCGTGCACCAGCGCAGCCGTTTGCTGGGCGCGCACGTACGGGCTGGCGATAATCGCCTGCAGCGGCTGGCCCAGCAGGCGAGCAGCGCTGCGCAGCACCTGCTCGCGGCCATGCCCGGTCAGGCGGCGCTCGGCATCGGTATTGGCCCGCGGCTCTGCCTCACCGTGGCGCAGCACCCACAGCTTCACAGCTTGGGTTCCTCGTCCCGCACCGGGTGCGGGGCCGGGGCCACGGCATGCGGCGCCTCGCCTTCCGGGGCACGCGGTGCTGGCCAGTCGGCAAACGGCCAGGGCTTCTGCTCAGTGTGAAAGCTGCCGTAGCGGCCGATCTGCGCCAGGTACTGGCTCAGGCTATCGCCGAAGTTCATCAGGCTGGCGCTGGGCGCGCCATACACCAGGCGGTAGATCAGTTGCACCAGCACCAGGCCGCCGAGCAGCAACTCGGCCAGTTGCCAGACCACCAGGAACACCAGCATCCACAGGACCCGCAGGATGATCGACTCACGCTGGGCGCGTTCGGGCGTATCGTTCATGTGTTGCTCCTTGCTCGTGTCAGAGCCGCCAAGGGCTCAGTTGAAACCGCTGATGGAAATGAAATCGACATCGGTCTTGGGCTCGGCGCGCATCAAGTGCTCGATCACCTGGTTCAACGTGCGACCTTCGAACAGAATGGCATGCAGGCCCGCTACCAGCGGCATGTACACCTGCACCTCCTGCGCCTTGGCCTTGAGCACCTTGAGGGTGTTGACACCTTCGGCCACTTCGCCCAGGCGGTTGACCGCCTCGTCCAGGCTCAGGCCCTGGCCCAGCGCATGGCCCACCTGGTAGTTGCGGCTCTTGGGCGAGGAGCAGGTGACGATCAGGTCACCGACACCGGCCAAGCCAAGGAAGGTCATGGGGTTGGCGCCCTGGCTGACGGCAAAGCGGGTCATCTCGGCCAAGGCCCGGGTAATCAGCATGCTCTTGGTGTTCTCGCCCATCCCCAAGGCCACAGCCATGCCTGCGATGATGGCGTAGACGTTTTTCAGCGCCCCGCCCAACTCGACGCCGAAGCGGTCGGCGCTGGCGTAGACACGGAAGGTGCGCCCGTGCAGTACAGCCTGCACTTGCTGGCAGAGTTGTTCGTCCTCGCTGGCGACCACCGTGGCGGTCAGCGCATGTTCGGCGATCTCGCGGGCCAGGTTGGGGCCCGACAGCACGCCGATGCGGGCATCGGGGGCGATTTCTTCAAGGATCTGGCTCATCAGCTTGAAGCTTTGCGCCTCGATACCTTTGGTCAGGCTGACCAGGCCCTTGCCCCGCAACAGCTCGGCGTGGGGCGCCAGCACACTGCGCAAGGCGCTTGATGGCAGGGCGACGAAAATCAGCTGGCTGGCCTGCAAGGTGCCTAGCAGGTCGTTGACCGGTTCCACGCCATCATGCAGGCGGATGCCCTTGAGGTAGCGCGGGTTCTCGCGGTTGACGCGCATGGCCTCGGCCTGCGCCGGGTCGCGCATCCATTGGCGCACCGGCACACCATTTTGCGCCAGCAGGTTCGCCACGGCGGTGCCGAAGCTGCCGCCTCCCAGAACTGCAACAGGTTGCTGTTCAGTCATATTCAATCCGTTAAAGCCAAAAGTTAAGTGGCGACGCCGCCATTATACGGCTCGCCTGCCTTGCGCCAAGGCCAGCAACGCAGATGACACTGTCATGGCCACGTCGCAACAACTGTAGGAGCGAGCTTGCTCGCGATGCGCCGCCCAAGGGGCTCTCGATTTCCGCCCCCATGAAGCGTCAAGGCAGACACGCTGCAAAACCGCCGCAGATCACTGGAAAATACGCCAAGGTCAGTTACCATGCCTGTTTCAATCCTGATACAAGGCCGCCCCGTGTTCTCTGGCTCGCCCCCGTTCCCGCGCCTGCTGATAGTGACTGCCCTGCTCGCAGGCCCAGCCATGGCCGACGACCTGTTCATCGACAACAGCGACCTGCCGCAGGTTCTGACCGCCACGCGCCTGAAACAATCCCCGGCGGCAGTCCCGGGCAGCATGACCGTGCTCGACAGCGAACTGATCCGCGCCAGCGGCGCGCGCGACATCCCCGAACTGCTGCGCCTGGTACCGGGCATGATGATCGGCTACGGCGCCGGCAACCAGCCGACGGTCAACTACCACGGCAGCAACGCCAGCGAAGCGCGGCGCATGCAGGTGCTGATCGATGGCCGTTCAGTGTACCGCGCTGGCCTGGCCACGGTGGACTGGAGCGACATCCCCCTGGCTATGGAAGACATCGAGCGCATCGAGGTGTTCCGCGGCCCCAATACGGTCAGCTACGGCGCCAACGCGCTGATGGCGGTGGTCAACATTCTCACCCGCAACCCCGCCGACAGCCATGGCACACGGCTGAAGGTGACCCGCGGCGAGGACGGCATCAACGACTTCTATGCCAGCCACGGCTTCGGCTGGGACGGCGGCGACATGCGCCTGTCGCTGTCAGGCCAGCAGGACGACGGTTTCGACCGCGACCAGTTCGGCCAGGATTACCGGGACAGCCGCCGGCTGACCCGTTTCAACCTCAGTGCCAGCCACAACCTGTCGCTGAACCAGACCCTGGAGTGGCAACTGGCGGCAAAAGAAGGCAGCAACCAGCGGCCCTATACCTACCAGCCGGTATTCCCCTACGTCACCCAGCGCGGCGACAATGCCGACGTCAATGCCAAGGACTACGCAGGGTCGGTTCGCTGGAACATCGATTTCAACCCCGATCACAGCCTGTATGTGCAGGGTTCGGCACAACACTTCGACCGCCAACAGGTCTGGCGGGCCTGTGATGCCGCACTGTCGTTCAGCCCCGAACTGACCCGGCTGTGGCAGATGAACCCCAATTACGCCGAGCTGGTAGCACGCGGTGCCAACAATCCACCGCCCAGCAACAACCCGGCAGAACAAGCGCTGGTCGATGCCATCAAGGATCAGTGGAACAACCAGGGCGGCAGCAGTGTGGTGTGCGGCGATGTCGACCAGAGCACCCGCGAAACCCGCTATGACCTGGAAATCCAGGACACCCTCAGCCTGACCGACAGCCTGCGCCTGCTCAGCGGCGTGAACTACCGCTATGATCGTGCCGACTCGCAGACTTACTTCAACGGCAGCCTCGACGACCAGACCTGGCGCCTGTTCGGCCAACTGGAATGGCGCGCCGACGAACACTGGATCCTGCAGGGTGGCGCCATGTTCGAGGATTCGCGGCTGTCTGGCAGTTCGCTGACCCCGCGCGTCGCGGTCAACTACCTGATCACCCCGCGCCACGGCCTGCGCGCAGTGTATTCCGAGGCGGTGCGCTCGCCCGACATGTTCGAGAACAACATCAACTGGAGCTACACGGTCAAAAACCTCAGCCCCAACGCGTTCGGCCAGCAGCACGGCGAGTATTTCGTCAAGACCCGCGGCCCGGGCGACCTCGACCAAGAGCGCATGCGCTCGCGCGAACTGGGCTACAACGGCTACTTCAGCGACATTGACCTGAGCATGGATGTGAAGCTGTTCTACGACGAGATCACCGGCATGATCAGCGAGCCCCTGAAGAACAACCAGTACGTCGCCAGCAACGCCAACAAGGCGCGGTTCAGCGGTAGCGAGACGCAACTGGACTGGCGCCCCACCCTGCGTGACCGCCTGCGTCTGACCTATGCCTATGTCGATGCCTGGGCCAGCAACCCCGAAGACCGCCGCCTCAGCGCCCGCAACAGCGGCTCGGTCGGGTGGATGCGCGAATGGGGCGATGGCTGGTCGAGTGCGCTGTTCTACTACGGTGACGATGCGCTCAACCAGTACCGCTACGAGCGCCTGGACCTGCGACTGGCCAAGCGCTTCAAGGTACAGGGCAGCAACCTGGAACTGGCGGCGTTGTGGCAGCAGCGCCTGGACGACGAGCCGACCACAACCGTTCAGAACCGCTACGACAGCCGCCACCGTTTCAGCTTCAGCGCGGAGCTGGCGTTCTGATGGCTCTGGTGCTGCGCCTGTTGCTGCTGTGCCTGTGGCCATTGGGGCCGTTGTCCGCCAGTGAAATTCTGCTGGTCGGCGCGCAAGACCAGCCCGGCATCCGCAGCTTCGTCGCCGCCCTCGAAAACCGTCGGCCGCACGATCATGTGCGTTTCCAGACCACGGCCGACCTGCCAACCCCTGGCCAGCTCAAGACTGACCAGCGCCTGATTCTGCTGGACAATGCCGCCCTGGAATGGCGCCTGGGTGAAAACGCCGGCCCGCCCGCCCTGGCCATGCGGGTAACCCGTGTGCAGGCTGAACAGCGCCTGGGAAAGTCGCGCCCAGCGTTTCTCACCCTGCTGTGGAGCGACCCGCCGCTGGGCCGTCAACTGCGCCTGGCGCGTTACCTGCTGCCACAGGCACAGCGCATTGGTGTGCTGTACGGCGAGCACAGTGGCTTCCTGCTTGAAGAGCTGCGCCATGCGGCCCGCCCCTTGGGCCTTCAGATCATCGCCCAGGACTGGCCCGACCTGCGTGACAGCCGGCCCCTGCAGCACCTGCTGGGTAACAGCGATGTGCTGCTGGGCCTGGATGACCCGGACCTGTACAACTCCAAGACAGTAAAGAACCTGCTGTTGAGCAGTTATGGCCGGCAGATGGCGCTGATCGGCCCGAACGCCGGCTTTGTTCGCGCCGGCGCCCTGGCCAGCACCTACAGCGACCAGGACGACTGGCTGGCGGTACTGGACCAGTTGCTCGACCAGCCGCCGGGGCGCTGGCCGCGCAGCCTGTACCCGGCACGTTTCGGGGTCAGTGGCAACCAGCAGGTGGCACGTGCCCTTGGCCTGGAACCGATCGATCCGAACGCCGCCGCCAAGGCCCTGGCAGAAGGAGAGCCCACGCCATGAGCAAAGGCCTGAGTTGGGACATCCATACCCGCACGCAGATCATCAGCCTGGGCCCTGCCCTGCTGCTGACCTTGCTGCTGATCAGCTTCTTCACCTTCGTGCGCATCCAGGACCTGCGCCAGGAGCTCAACCACACCGGGCAGCTGATCGCCAACCAGTTGGCCCCGGCTTCGGAGTACGGGGTGATCTCGGGCAACAACGAAGTGCTCGAAGGCCTGATGCGCGCCACCCTTAGCATCCCGCACGTGCGCTTCCTCGAGGTACAGGACAGCCGCAACCACATACTCGTGTACGTCGAGCAGTCCGACGAAAGCGCCAACCGCGCGCAACGCGTCGAGGTGTTCCAGGCGCCCATACGCCTGCAGCAAATCCGCCTGGACAGCGACTTCCTGCAGCAGGGCAAGGCCGCCACACCCGCCATCGGCGATGACTACCTGGGCCGGGTGATCGTCGGCATGTCCGATGACGCCTTCAGCCAACGCCAACAGGAAATCGTGATCAAGGCAGGCATCCTGGCGCTGTTCGCCTTGCTGTTCACCTTTTTGCTGGCGCGCCGCCTGGCCGTGAGCCTGGCCAAGCCGATCAGTGACATGGGGCATGCGGTCAAGGCCATCCAGCAAGGCGAGTACAACACCCCCTTGCCGGTGGTCGACGACAGCGAACTGGGCCACCTGGCGCGCCACATCAACAACCTGGCCAGCGCCCTGGAACAAGCCAGTGATGAACAGAAGCAGGCCATTGCCGAACTGATCCAGGCCCGCGAGGAGGCCGAACAGGCCAACCGTGCCAAATCGGACTTCCTGGCGATGATGAGCCATGAGCTGCGCACCCCGATGAATGGCGTGCTGGGCATGCTGCAACTGCTGGAAACTACCACGCTGAGCAACGAACAGGCCGACTACACCGCAGTGGCCAGCGAGTCCACCGGGCATTTGCTGAAAGTCATCAATGACATCCTCGATTTCTCGCGTATCGAGCGCGCCGCACTGCAACTGGAACACATCGACTTCAACCTCGGCGAGCTGATCACCAGCAGTGTCCAGTCGTTCCAGCACAGCGCCCAGCACCGCGGCCTTGGGCTGCACCTGCAACTGCCGGCTGATATCGCGCAGCTGCAGGTGAACGGCGACCCCACGCGCATCCGCCAGATCCTGCTGAACCTGGTAGGTAATGCCCTGAAGTTCACCGAACGCGGGCAGGTGCAGGTCGAAGCGCGATGGCAGGTACTCGACCGGCACCTGATCTGGTTGACCTGCAGCGTACGCGACACCGGCATAGGCATTGACAGCGCCCGCCTTGAGATGATGTTCGTAGCCTTCCAGCAGGCCGACAGCTCCATCTCCCGCCGTTATGGCGGTACCGGGTTGGGGCTGTCCATCGCCCGCACCTTGGCCGAGCGCATGGGCGGCAAGCTGCGCGGTGAAAGCCGTGAAGGCATGGGTTCGACCTTTACCCTGGAGATGCCGCTGGCCCTCGCCGGCCCTGCCCCCATGCCGCTGGCGCCGCCAACGGCTGCGCTGCCCACGGCATCCGACAATGACCAGGTACTGCTGGTAGAGGACAATCCGGTCAACCAGAGTGTCATCGAAGCCATGCTGCGCAGCCTGGGCCTGGCGGTATGCACGGCCGAGGATGGCCTCGAGGCGGTAGATCTGGTCGGCCGGCAGCGCTTTGCCGCCGTGCTGATGGACTGCCGCCTGCCGCACCTGGATGGCTACGAAGCTACCCGGCGCATACGCCAGCTGCCCAATGGCGCCGGGCTACCGATCATCGCCCTGACGGCCAACGCCTTGCAGGGCGATCGCGAGCGTTGCATGGCTGCCGGCATGGACGACTACCTGAGCAAACCCTTGCGCCGCACCGAACTGCAGCGGGTGCTGCAACGCTGGTTACCCGGTCAGACAACCGCGACTGGCGATAAATGCTAAAGTGCGGCAGTCTTAAACACTGGACAGGACCTTCATCGGACCTGAAAATAGACGTTTCAGTGCACACCTGTACTTCTTTCGGCAGGTGCGCTGTGACTTTCACCACAACGCAATAGTCTACCTGTAGGCTGCCGTCTCGAAGCCGTTGGTTTTCGGGCCGGCCGGGAAGATTCATCCCCTGCCACAGGGGGTTATTGAGGAGCTCGCATGACCAAACAACACGCCTTTACTCGGGAAGACCTGCTGCGCTGCAGTCGCGGTGAGCTGTTCGGCCCAGGTAATGCGCAACTGCCCGCGCCGAACATGCTGATGGTCGATCGCATCACCCATATCAGCGAAGAAGGCGGCAAGTACGGCAAAGGTGAATTGGTCGCCGAGCTGGATATCACCCCGGACCTGTGGTTCTTCGCCTGCCACTTCGAAGGCGATCCGGTCATGCCGGGCTGCCTGGGCCTCGACGCCATGTGGCAGCTGGTAGGCTTCTTCCTCGGCTGGCAAGGCCTGCCGGGCCGTGGCCGCGCCCTGGGCTCGGGCGAGGTGAAATTCTTCGGTCAGGTACTGCCCGAAGCCAAGAAAGTCACCTACAACATTCAGATCAAGCGTGTCCTGAAGGGCAAGCTGAACATGGCCATCGCCGATGGCTCGGTCAGCGTCGACGGCCGTGAGATCTACACTGCCGAAGGCCTGCGGGTCGGCGTGTTCACTTCCACTGACAATTTCTAAGGGTTATTCGCATGCGCCGCGTCGTTATCACTGGTCTGGGCATCGTATCGTGCCTGGGCAATGACAAAGCTACCGTCACCGAAAACCTGCGCAACAGCCGTCCGGGTATCCGTTTCAACCCGGATTACAAGGAAATGGGGCTGCGTAGCCAGGTTTCCGGGTCCATCGACCTCAACCTCGAAGAACTGATCGACCGCAAGGTCTACCGCTTCGTCGGCCATGCCGCTGCCTATGCCTACCTGGCAATGCAGGACGCGATCAAGGACGCTGGCCTGACCGAAGAGCAGGTTTCCAGCCCGCGTACCGGCCTGGTGGCGGGCTCCGGCGGCGCCTCGACCCTGAACCAGATGGAAGCGCTGGACACCCTGCGCGAGAAAGGCGTCAAGCGCGTCGGCCCATACCGCGTTACCCGCACCATGGGCAGCACCGTTTCGGCGTGCCTGGCGACTCCGTTCAAGATCAAGGGCATCAACTACTCGATCTCGTCGGCTTGCGCCACCTCGGCACACTGCATCGGTACCGCCCTGGAGCAGATCCAGTGGGGCAAGCAGGACATCGTCTTCGCCGGTGGCGGTGAAGAAGAACACTGGAGCCAGTCGTTCCTGTTCGATGCCATGGGCGCCCTGTCGACCAAGCGCAACGAGACCCCGGAACTGGCCTCCCGCGCCTACGACGCCGACCGTGATGGCTTCGTCATCGCTGGCGGTGGCGGCATGGTGGTGGTCGAGGAGCTGGAACACGCCCTGGCCCGTGGCGCCAAGATCTACGCCGAAATCGTTGGTTACGGCGCTACTTCCGACGGCTACGACATGGTTGCCCCGAGCGGCGAAGGTGCCATCCGCTGCATGCAGCAGGCATTGTCCACCGTCGACACCCCGATCGACTACCTGAACACCCACGGCACCTCGACCCCGGTGGGTGACGTTGCCGAGATCAAGGGCGTTCGCGCAGTATTCGGCGACAAGGCACCGAAAATCAGCTCGACCAAGAGCTTGTCGGGCCACTCGCTGGGCGCCGCTGGCGTGCACGAGGCGATCTACTGCCTGCTGATGATGGAAAACAACTTCATCGCCGGCTCTGCCAACATCGACGAGCTGGACCCGGAGGTCGCTGACCTGCCGATCCTGCGCAAGACCGAAGAAAACGCCAAGATCGACACGGTCATGAGCAACAGCTTCGGCTTCGGCGGCACCAACGCCACCCTGGTGCTCAAGCGCTGGGAAGGCAAGTAAGACGCTGATGCGGTAATCGAAAACGCCCCGACTGGTTCGGGGCGTTTTCATTTGTAGCCTGTGCCGGCGATAGGGCCAGTACAGGTAACCCTTATTTTTGCCTGGGCAGTACAGCCAGAAAGTTATCGCGGGCTACTTTGGTCGCCACATTCTCAGGCAAAGCATCCAGAAACGGCCTGAACCCGTGCATCTGCTCCCCCAGGCTGCCAAAGCGCCCCACCACATCCGACCCCAGCATGAACCGCTCCGGGTATCGCTCGACCAATGCCAGCCATTCCTTGCGCGGCACACCCTTGTCATCCAGCAGATAAGGCTGCAGCACGCTCCACGACAGGTCGACATACAGGTTCGGGTAGTCTTCCAGCAACCGCGTCAGCACGGGTAGCAAAAAGTCCATTTGCGTCTGGTGCCGGTGGATCTCCATGCTGCTGCCGGCGTGCGCCCAGATAAACCGCGTGTGCGGGTGATTGCGCAGCGGCTCTTCGATCTCCGCCAGGTAAAGCGGATTGCGCTCGCGCTTGGAGGTGATGTTGGAATGCAGGAGTACCAGCAGGTCGCGCTCGGCCGCCAGGTGGTAGATACGTGTCATGGCTTCGTTGTTGGCGCGTGGCGTGTCACCACTGGTCAGCGCCGTCAGGTCATCATGGCGGGTAAATACCTCGCCAATGCCCTGCCATAGCCCTGGATACATGTCGAGCATGCGCTCGATATGACTGACGGCATTCTTGTCCACCGGGTTGAAACCGGTCAGGAACGGATGAAAGCGTTTGCGCTGCTCGATCGGCAACTGCTGCAGGGCTGCGGCCACGTAAGTGTCGGTGGCGCTGTACCAGTAGGCATCGGCATCGTCACCTGCGTAATAGCGCGGGCGCTTGGGCTCGTCTTCATGCCATTTCTTGGCCACCGGTATGCCAGAAATCATCGACTGCTCGATGCCCGCGGCATCCATGGCTTTGAGCAACGCCGGCATGCCTTCGCTTTCCTGGAAGAAGTCGACGTAGTGCAGGTGGGCATCGCTGTAGCGGTAGTCGCGCGCCAGTGCCACCTGGCACAGCCAGCCAGACAACAACACGCAGGCCAGCGCTCGGGCAATCATGGGCAGCTTCCTTCTACGAGTATGGAAACAGTAGACCGGCCGGCAAACGAGACGGTTCAGCCGCTGCGGGCAAACCGCTATGCTTGAGGCATTCCCACCTCGCCTGGAGCCCACCGCATGAGCCGCCCCCTGATCATCCGCCCACGCGCCGAATCAGTCGAGGGCCAGCCGATCCTGCGCCCGCTGCCGGCAGCCCAGTGCCGTAGCGTCGGCCCATTCGTGTTTTTCGACCATATGCTCGAAACCGACTATGCCCCAGGGCATGGCATGGACATCCGCCAGCACCCGCACATCGGTCTTTCGACGCTGACCTATCTGTTCGAGGGGGCGATCCTGCACAAGGACAGCCTCGGCTCGGAGCAGCGGGTACTCCCTGGCGATGTCAGCTGGATGACGGCTGGCAGCGGCGTGGCCCATGTCGAGCGTACCCCTGCAGATGCCCTGGCCCACGGCTCGCGCCTGCACGGCTTGCAAGTGTGGCTGGCGTCGCCGCGCGCGCATGAGCAAGGCCCCGCGAGCTACAGCCATCATCCGGCGGCGAGCCTGCCGGTCAGTGACAACCTGGGGGTGCGTATCTGCATGATTGCCGGCACCGGGTTCTGCCTGAAGTCACCGGTGCCGGTGCTCTCCCCTACCCTTTATGCGCTTGTACAGATGCAGCCGGCGACGACACTGCTGATACCAAGTGACCACGTGCAGCGGGCGGTTTACCTGCTGGATGGCGAGTTGTTGCTGGGCGATGAGGACGTGGAGCCTTGCAGCCTGGCGGTGCTGCCGGGAGGTGAGGACGTGATGCTGTATGCAGAGGGAGAATGCCAGTTGGTGCTGATTGGCGGGGAGCCACTGGATGGGCCCCGGCGGATGAACTGGAATTTCGTGGCCAGTGACCCGGAACTGATCGAGCAAGCCAGGGCCCGGTGGGCTGCGGGGGATTGGCCGGTGGTACCGGGGGAAACCTCAAGAATCGAGTTGCCCCGGTAATTTCGGGGCTGCTGTGCAGCCCATCGCCGGCAAGCCAGCTCCCACAAAGAGCGGCGTACGCTGTACCAGTGGGAGCTGGCTTGCCGGCGATGGGGCGCAAAGCGCCCCCTGCTATATCAGCGCTGGAACACTTCAGTCAGCAGATTGTGCATCGAGCGGAAGGCCCGCTCCGAAGTGCGACGGTCATACTGCATCTTGCCCGGTACATTGGCATTCGGGTCGGTAAACGAGTGCACCGCCCCGCCATAGCTCAGCAACTGCCAGTCGACCTTGGCCGCGTTCATCTCCTCCTCGAACGCTGGCAACTGCTCCTTAGGCACCAGCGGGTCGGAGGCACCATGCAACACCAGCACCGAGCCCTTGATATGCTTGGCATCTTCAGGGTTCGGCGTGTCCAGCGTGCCATGGAACGACACCGCCGCACGCAGGTCGGCGCCGCTACGGGCCAGCTCCAGGGCACAGCAGCCACCAAAGCAGAAGCCGAACGTGGCAACTTTGCCAGGTTCCAGCAGCGCCTTGGACTGGCCCAGCAGTTGCGCCAGGGCTTCCTGCATACGCTTGCGCAGCTCGCCACGGTCGTTCTTCAACGGCATCATCGCCGCACCGGCCTCGTCGGCATTGGACGGTCGCACCGATTGGCCATACAGGTCGGCAATCAGCACCACATAGCCCTTCTCGGCCACTTCCTTGGCGATGCGCTCGGCACCTTCGCCAATCCCCATCCAGTTCGGCGCCATCACCAGGCCTGGGCGGCCCAGCGCCCCAGGCTCATAGACCAGGCGGCTTTCGTAAGCCTTGCCGGACAGGTGATAAACCAGCGATTCGACGATTACCTTGCTCATCAAGCACTCCTTAGGCACTTTGTATAAAAAGCCCGCCATGAAAAAAGCCCGCCGAAGCGGGCTTTCCTTGACATCAACTCAAGCAGACAGCTCGACCAGCAGCTTGTTCAGGCGACGAACGTAGGCCGCCGGGTCCTTCAAGCTGTCACCGGCCGCCAGGGCCGCCTGATCGAACAGGATGTGCGAGAGCTCGGCGAAACGGTCTTCGCTCTGTTCGTTGTCCAGCTTCTCGATCAGCGGGTGGCTCGGGTTGAACTCGAAGATCGGCTTGGACTCCGGCACCTTCTGCCCACTGGCCTCCAGAATCTGGCGCATCTGCAAGCCCAGGTCCTGCTCGCCAATGGCCAGGATCGCCGGCGAGTCGGTCAGACGGTGCGACACGCGCACGTCGGCCACGCTGTCACCCAGCGCGCCTTTCAGGCGCTCTACCAGGCCTTCCTTGTTCTTGGCGACTTCTTCCTGGGCTTTCTTGTCTTCTTCCGAATCCAGGTTGCCCAGGTCCAGGTCGCCACGGGCGACGTCGACAAAAGCCTTGCCGTCGAACTCGTTGAGGTAGCTCATCAGCCACTCATCGATACGGTCGGTGAGCAGCAGCACTTCGATGCCTTTCTTGCGGAAGACTTCCAGGTGTGGGCTGTTCTTGACCTGCGCGTACGACTCGCCGGTGAGGTAGTAGATCTTGTCCTGGCCTTCTTTGGCGCGGGCCAGGTAGTCGGCCAGGGCCACGCTCTGCTCGCCGCTGTCGTCCTGGGTGGAGGCGAAGCGCAGCAGGCCGGCGATTTTCTCCTTGTTGGCGAAATCTTCGGCCGGGCCTTCCTTCAGCACCTGGCCGAAGTTCTTCCAGAAGCCTTTGTACTGCTCGGGTTCGTTTTTAGCGAGCTTCTCCAGCATGTCCAGCACGCGCTTGGTCAGCGCAGTCTTCATCGACTCGATGATCGGGTCTTTCTGCAGGATTTCGCGGGACACGTTCAGCGACAGGTCGTTAGAGTCGACCACACCTTTGATAAAGCGCAGGTACAGCGGCAGGAACGATTCGGCCTGCTCCATGATGAACACGCGCTGCACGTACAGTTTCAGGCCGCGCGACGCTTCGCGCTGATACAGGTCGAACGGTGCGCGGGCCGGCACGTACAGCAGCGAGTTGTATTCGAGCTTGCCTTCGACCTTGTTGTGGCTCCAGGCCAGCGGGTTTTCAAAGTCATGGCCAATGTGCTTGTAGAACTCCTGGTATTCCTCGTCCTTGATCTCGGTACGCGGACGGGTCCACAGGGCACTGGCGCGGTTGACGGTTTCCCACTCTTCGGCTGGCTGCTCTTCGCCTTCGGCGGCAGCCTGCTCCTTCGGCAACTGGATAGGCAGGGCGATGTGGTCGGAGTACTTCTTGACCACGTTGCGCAGGCGCCAGCCATCGGCGAACTCCTTCTCTTCCTGCTTCAGGTGCAGGACGATGCGGGTACCGCGCTGTGGCTTGTCGATGGTGGCCACCTCGAACTCGCCCTCGCCTTTCGACGACCAGTGCACGCCTTCGGCAGCAGGCTGACCGGCGCGACGGCTATACACGTCGACCTTGTCGGCCACGATGAACGCGGAGTAGAAGCCCACACCGAACTGACCGATCAGGTGCGAGTCCTTTTTCTGGTCACCGGTGAGGTTCTTCATGAAGTCAGCGGTGCCGGACTTGGCGATAGTGCCCAGGTGGGCGATAACGTCTTCACGGCTCATGCCGATGCCGTTGTCTTCAAGGGTAACGGTACCGGCGTCCTTGTCGAAGCTCAGGCGAATCTTCAGTTCATCGCCACCTTCAAGCAACTCTGGCTTGGCCAGGGCTTCGAACCGCAGTTTATCCACCGCGTCGGAGGCGTTGGAAATCAGTTCCCGCAGGAAGATTTCCTTGTTCGAGTACAGCGAATGAATCATGAGGTGCAGCAGTTGCTTTACCTCGGTCTGGAAGCCCAACGTTTCCTTTTGTGTTTCCACAGTCATGGTCTTCGAAACTCCGATCTGATTGCAGTGGCGCCTGGCGGCCGGTTTGGCCTGCGTTAAATGGCGGATGTCATTCAGATGGGGGCTGCCCGGATGATTTCAAGGGCTTTTCCGGCTCGATCTTGAAATGCGCACGGGCGGTGGCGATTGGCGCCTGCCTATCGCCCTGCCAGGCCGTAATGGCTACGTTGGTGACCCGGCGGCCCTGGCGCCACAGCTGGCACTGGGCGTAGGTATCGCGAAAATGCCCAGCACGCAGGTAGTCGATGGAAAAGTCGATAATCTTCGGAATGCTCGCGCTTTCGCTGTAGATCAGCAGGTACAGCGCGGCGGAAAGCTCCATGAAACCCGCAATTACGCCACCATGGATGGCGGGCAGCAATGGGTTGCCGATGTTGTCGGGGTTGGCTGGGAGGCGGAACAGAAGGTCATCGCCCTGGCGCTCGCATTCGATGCCGATCAGCCCTGCGTAGGGGATCAGCGCCAGTAATGGCCGGTAATCACCGACCGCGTGGGCGGCGTTCAGTTGCTGGCGAACCGCGTGCGGAATCATGCGCCGCCCTCCTTCAGGCTGTTGCCGAAACGGATACCGCCCTTGATTTCCTGGCCCAGACGCATGAACGTCCCCACCACTTGGCAGATAGGCTGGTCAGGGTCGTCCTGATAGGCGGTGCCGCGGGTGAAGATCACGTCACGGGTAACGCGGTAGCACTGGGCGTGACCGTAGATGTCCTTACCGGCTTCGGCCGGGTGCATATAGTCGATGCGCAGGTCCAGCGTGGGGCACACTTCGAAGCGCGGCAACACGCACAGCGTAGCCATGCCGCAGGTGGTGTCCATCAGCGTGGTCAGCGCACCGCCGTGCACCGCGCCGGTTTGTGGGTTGCCGACAATGGCGGGTGACCAGGGCAGGACCAAGGTCATGCCATCAGCGTCGGCCTGCGCCACACGCACCTGCAAAAGCTGACAATGTTTTAACGCCGAGAGAAAACGCTCGGCCCTCGCCATCAAGGTTGAATCGCTCATGGGCTGTTCCACCGGCCGCCACGCGGCTGCATAAATTCGTTAAAAAATCCATATAGAACACGGCGTTATATATCTGTAATCTTCGTGGAACTTATTCCGTGTAGTTAGACTCGAAGGAACAAGTCACTTATTCCACCAAGGAGAAACACACCCATGCGTAAACCTTTTGCTTTTGCTCTGATGCTGGCTGCTGCGATGGGCCTGGCCGCTTGCGATAAAGCGAGCGAAGACAAAGCCCAAGACGCACAGGAACACGCCGAGCAAGCCCAGGAAAAGATGGGCGAAGCTCAGGATAAAATGAACGATGCTGCCAAGGAAAACGCCGAAGCCGCCAAAGATCAGGCCGAAGCTGAGCAGAAGGCTGCCGAAGAAGCCGCACCGGCTACTCCGGCGCCAGAAGCCGCGCCCGCTACTCCGGCCGAACCAGCCAAGCAGTAATTGGCTAAAACAAAAAAACCCGACGATGTCGGGTTTTTTTGTGCCTGCAACTTTTCGATTAAACGTTTCAGTTTCCGACGGCGGCACTTTCCTTGGCAGGCTCCGCCGATACACTTTCGGTCGGCGTGAACACCATCACATCCAGTACATCCGAATGGAACTCTCGACGGTACAGAATCAGCACTACTCCCACACTCATCGCCATGAACAACCACGGGCTGATGAACCAGCTCAACATGGCCATGCCAAAGTAATACGAACGCAGGCCCAGGTTGAACTGGTTGGCGGCAAGTGACAGTACCCGTGCCGCCCGCGAGGCGAATGCCTTGCGCTCCAGCTCGTTGACCAGCCGCTCCCCGATCATGGGCGCCGACCCCACCAGCACTGCGGCAAAGTTGTATTGGCGCATGCACCAGCTGAACGTGAAAAAGGCGTAAACGAAGACCGTGGCCAGGCACAGCAGCTTGATCTCAGACATGCCCTGGGAGGTCTGCTGCACCAGCGGCAGGTCGGCCAGCAGCGACAGCGCCCGGTCGGAGGCACCGAGCACGGTAAGGATGCCGGCGAGGATGATCAGCGTGCTGGAAGCAAAGAACGACGCGTTGCGCTCAAGGTTGCCGATCACGCTCGCATCGGCAATGCGGTTGTCGCGCAGCAGCATGCGCCGCATCCAGTCCTCGCGGTACAGGTGCAACACACTGGCAAGGCACGCAGTGTCGCGGCCCTTCCAGATGGCATAGCGGGTATAGCCACCCCAGCACAGGGCGAACCAGACGATGGCCAGCAGGTTGTTGAGGTTGCTTTGGATGAAGTTCATGCAGGGTTCCCGAAAGGGCCAGGTGCCTAGAGGATAGGGACCAGGTTTCGACGCTGGCAAGCGGCAAAAGACACAGCTGCACTGTGAAATATGCTTACACAGCTTTTGAGCTGACGCGGTCTGTGCAGGAGCGGCCTTGCGTCGCGATAGGGGTGCGCAGCGCCCCCAGGAATTCAGCTTCGCAGGATAGATTGCCGGGGCCGCTTTGCGGCCCTTTCGCGACGCAAGGCCGCTCCTACACAGGCTGCGCAAGGCAAAGAGGGTGGCACAAAAAAGCCCCGTATCCTTGCGGATACGGGGCTTTCCAGTCTAGACCTTTGGCGAGCACCCTTCGGCTTGTGGCCGGTGCCGCCCTCAGGCTTCAACTTGCCAGGTCAGGCCAGCGCCTCGCGCGGCTTGCCAAGCATGCGGTCGCAGGCCACGGCACCAACCAGGGTCACCACCGAAGGTACCAGCCAGGCAAGGCCCTGGTCGCTCAGCGGCAAGTGCGCCATGAAGTCTGGCAGCACGTGGGCGATGCTGCTGCCCTTGATTGCGTCGACCATGCCGAACAGCAGCGACACCAGCATCACTGGCGCCAGGATGCGGGCTGGCGAGTTCCACAGGTCTTTCACGAAGCTCAGGCCGACTACCACGATGCAGGGTGGGTAGATGGCGGTGAGCACCGGAATGGAGAACATGATCAGCTTGGTCAGGCCCAGGTTGGAGATCAGCAGCGAGAAGCCTGCAAGGATCACCACCAGCGCACGGTACGACAGCGGCAGCACCTGACTGAAATACTCGGCGCAGGCGCAGGTCAGGCCAACCGCGGTCACCAGGCAAGCCAGCGCGATGAGGACGGCGAGGAAGCCGCTACCCAGCGAGCCGAAGGTGTGCTGCACGTAGGCATGCAGTACCGCCGCACCGTTGGTGGCGTCAGCCGCGATGTCGTGGCTGCCGGCCCCCAGACGGAACAGGCTGATGTACACCAGCGCCAGGCCAACACCCGCGATCAGGCCGGCGATGATGGCATAGCGGGTGATCAGCTTAGGCGACTCGACACCGCGCGAGCGGATGGCGTTGACGATGACAATGCCGAACACCAGGGCGCCCAGGGTATCCATGGTCAGGTAGCCATCGGAGAAGCCCTTGGAGAAGGCGGCGGCGGCATAGGCCGGCTGTGCCTCACCAATGGTGCCGGCGGGCAGCGCGAAGGCAGCGATGCCCAGCACGGCTAAGGCAATGATCTTCAACGGTGCCAGGAAGCGGCCGACGGTGTCGAGCAGCTTGCCCGGGTACATGGACACGGCCAGCACCACGGCGAAGTACACCAGGCTGTAGATGAACAGTGCCAGTGGGCTTTCACCGGTCAGCGGTGCAACGCCCACTTCGAACGACACGGTTGCCGTACGCGGAGTGGCGAACAGCGGGCCGACCGACAGGTAACACACAGCCGCCAGCAGGCCGCCGAAGAACTTGCCGATCGGGCTGCTCAGTGCATCCATGCCGCCACCGACCTTGGCCAAAGCGACCACGGTGATGACCGGCAGGCCCACGGCGGTCACCAGGAAGCCCAGTGCTGCCATCCATACGTGCGGGCCAGACTGCAGACCGACGATAGGCGGGAAGATGATATTGCCCGCGCCAACGAAAAGCGCAAACGTCATAAAGCCAAGCGCCAGGATATCCTGGCCTTTGAGAACTTTCATTTAAGGTAGTACCACACTGCTGAAATCGGGATTCGAGAGGGGATTTCCCTTTGGATGAGGGGAAATGCTGCCCGGCTTGATAGGCCAGACCCGTTTAGCGTGTCGTTCCCTTTTGGGGTACGGGCACAGAGTGAACGCGTAATGTAACTGTTTTGTCAGTCAAACGCACTGGCACAGTGCTGCTTGTCCGATGTGCGTACATGTTTGTCGTCTGTGCGACCGAGGACAGTGGGAATTATCCTCGGATTGAAACATTAGTCTGTGTGAAAATTCCTATCAAACCCATCGAAAAATCCCGCCGCGAAGAGGTCGACATAGAAATACACAACCCCCGAAACGACAAAGGCCACCCGAAGGTGGCCTCTGTGCGCGTGGGGGGGTGTAGCAGTATTACTTCTTGGCTTCCCAGCCAGTCAGCTCGGCCAGGGCCTTGCCGATATCAGCCAGGGAACGCACGGTCTTCACACCAGCGTCCTGCAGGGCGGCGAACTTCTCGTCCGCAGTACCCTTGCCGCCGGAAATGATGGCGCCAGCGTGGCCCATGCGCTTGCCCGCAGGTGCGGTAACACCAGCGATGTAGGAAACGACAGGCTTGGTCACGTGGGCCTTGATGTAGGCTGCGGCTTCTTCTTCTGCCGAACCGCCGATCTCACCGATCATCACGATCGCTTCGGTCTTCGGGTCTTCCTGGAACAGCTTCAGGATGTCGATGAAGTTGGAGCCCGGGATTGGGTCACCGCCGATGCCGACGCAGGTCGACTGGCCGAAGCCGGCGTCGGTGGTCTGCTTCACAGCTTCGTAGGTCAGGGTGCCGGAACGCGAAACGATACCGACCTTGCCTGGCAGGTGGATATGGCCTGGCATGATGCCGATCTTGCACTCGCCTGGGGTAATCACACCTGGGCAGTTAGGGCCGATCAGGGTCACGCCCAGCTCGTCGCACTTGACCTTGGCATCCAGCATGTCCAGGGTAGGAATGCCTTCGGTGATGCAGACGATCAGCTTGATGCCGCCGAAGGCAGCTTCCAGGATCGAGTCTTTGCAGAAAGGAGCCGGTACGTAGATGACCGAAGCGTCAGCGCCGGTAGCTTCCACGGCTTCCTTGACGGTGTTGAACACCGGCAGGCCCAGGTGGGTGGTGCCACCCTTGCCTGGGGTTACGCCGCCAACCATCTTGGTGCCGTAGGCGATGGCTTGTTCGGAGTGGAAAGTACCCTGCGAGCCGGTGAAGCCCTGGCAGATGACTTTGGTGTCTTTATTGATCAGGACGCTCATTACTTGCCCTCCGCAGCTTTGACAACTTGTTGAGCAGCGTCGGTCAGGCTGGTTGCCGCAATGATGTTCAAACCGCTTTCTGCCAGTACTTTAGCGCCCAGTTCGGCGTTGTTGCCTTCGAGGCGAACCACAACCGGAACTTTGACGCCGACTTCTTTCACTGCACCGATGATGCCTTCGGCAATCATGTCGCAGCGAACGATGCCGCCGAAGATGTTGACCAGGACGGCCGCGACATTGCTGTCGGACAGGATGATCTTGAAGGCTTCGGTAACGCGCTCTTTGGTAGCACCGCCGCCAACGTCGAGGAAGTTCGCTGGCTTGCCGCCATGCAGGTTGACGATGTCCATGGTACCCATGGCCAGGCCGGCACCGTTGACCATGCAGCCGATGTTGCCTTCCAGGGCCACGTAGTTCAGCTCGAAGCTGGCAGCGTGGGCTTCACGAGGATCGTCCTGCGACGGGTCGTGGAAGGTTTTCAGCTTAGGCTGACGGTACATGGCGTTTGCGTCGATGTTGATCTTCGCATCCAGGCAGTGCAGGTCGCCGTCGGCCTTGATGACCAGCGGGTTGACTTCCAGCAGGGCCAGGTCGTGTTCTTTGAACAGCTTGGCCAGGCCTACGAAAATCTTGGCGAACTGTGCAACTTGCTTGCCTTCCAGACCCAGCTGGAATGCCAGTTCACGACCCTGGAACGGCTGAGCGCCGACCAGTGGATCGATAGTAGCCTTGATGATCTTCTCAGGAGTTTCGTGAGCGACTTTCTCGATGTCCACGCCACCTTCGGTGGAGGCCATGAACACGATACGGCGGCTCGAGCGATCGACTACAGCGCCCAGGTACAGCTCTTTGGCGATGTCAGTGCAGGATTCGACCAGGATCTTGGTCACTGGCTGACCGTTGGCGTCGGTCTGGTAGGTTACCAGGCGCTTGCCCAACCATTGCGCAGCGAACGCCTTGGCGTCTTCCTTGCTGCGAACCAGCTTGACGCCGCCCGCTTTACCGCGACCACCTGCGTGAACCTGGGCTTTTACAACCCACTCGGAACCGCCGATCTTGTCGCAAGCTTCTGCTGCAGCTTCAGGGGTATCGACTGCGAAACCCTTGGAAACTGGCAGGCCGTATTCAGCGAACAGCTGCTTACCCTGATACTCGTGAAGATTCATGCTTTTTACCGTCTTCGTTAGGTACTGCGCTTCGGCGCTGCGCCATTACTGGCGCCGCACCACCTGTGACCGTTGACCCCGGGTTTTCCCGTGTGATCCGGTCCGGCGGACGTTCCGCGGTGAGTCATGCACGCAAGACTCACGACGGGCTGCCCGCCGTGGTTTCTTATAATTAACGCTTCTTACGGTTGGCCACGTGAATGGCGCCGCCATTCACCGCCAGCGCTGCTTCATGCAACGCTTCGGACAGGGTTGGATGGCTGAAGACCATCATGCCCAGATCCTCGGCACTGGTGCCGAATTCCATTGCGATTGCACCCTGCTGCACCAGTTCGGCAGCCGATGGGCCAATCACGTGTACACCCAGAACGCGGTCGGTCTTGGCATCGGCGATGACCTTGACGAAACCACCGGTGTCGTTGGCTGCCATCGCACGGCCGCTGGCCGCGAACGGGAAGGTGCCTACGTTAACCTCAACACCCTCGGCCTTCAAGGACTGTTCGGTCTTGCCGACCCATGCAATTTCCGGGTGGGTGTAGATAACCGACGGGATCAGGTCATAGTTCATCTGGGCCTTGTGGCCCTTGATGCGCTCGACGACCATGATGCCCTCTTCCGAGGCCTTGTGGGCCAGCATCATGCCGCGTACCACGTCACCGATGGCGAACACGCCCGGAACGCTGGTGGCGCAGTGATCGTCGACGAAGATGTAGCCACGCTCGTCGATGGTCACGCCGCTGTCGGAAGCCAGCAGGTCGGTGGTGACAGGGCGACGGCCGACCGCAACGATCAGCTTGTCGAAGGTGATCTTCTGCTCGCCTTCGGCGTTGGTGTAGGTCACTTCGACTTCGTTGCCGTTGACTTTCGAGCCGGTGACGCGAGCGCCCAGCTTGATGTCCAGGCCTTGCTTGGTCAGGGTCTTCTGGGCTTCTTTCGACACGGCAGTGTCGGCAGCCATCAGGAAGGTGTCCAGCGCTTCCAGGACGGTGACTTCAGCACCCAGGCGAGCCCATACCGAGCCCAGCTCCAGGCCGATCACGCCGGCACCAATAACCCCCAGGCGCTTCGGTACGGTCTGGAATTCCAGGGCGCCGGTGGAGTCGACGATGACGTTCTGGTCGACCGGAGCCGGCGGAATGTCGATCGGGCGCGAGCCGGAAGCCAGGATCACGTTGTCGGCTTCGATGACTTCGGTGGTGCCGTCAGCCTTGGTGACTTCGACTTTCTTGCCAGCCAGCAGCTTGCCGTGGCCCTGGATCGAAGTAACGCCGTTGGCCTTGAACAGGGTGGCAACGCCACCGGTCAGGTTCTTGACGATGCCAGCCTTGCGGCCGACCATCGCAGCAACGTCCATCTTCACTTCGCCAGTGGAGATACCGTGGACGTTGAAGCTCTCTTTGGCTTCCTTGTACTTCCAGGAGCTGTCCAGCAGCGCCTTGGAAGGAATGCAACCTACGTTAAGGCAGGTGCCGCCCAGGGCCAGTTTACCCTCGGCGTCAGTGTACTTCTCGATACAGGCAGTCTTCAGACCAAGTTGGGCAGCCTTGATGGCAGCAACATAGCCGCCAGGACCTGCACCAATCACCACTACGTCGAATTTCTGGGTCATAAAAGATTCCTTATCAGCAACTAGCTACAAGCCAAAAGCTGCAAGCCTACACGCTTCTACTTGAAGCTTGCAGCTTGCAACTCGTGGCTGTTTGATTAGATGTCCAGCAGCAGGCGGGACGGATCTTCCAGAAGGTTCTTGATAGTGACCAGGAAGGTTACCGCTTCCTTGCCGTCGATCAGGCGGTGATCGTACGACAGCGCCAGGTACATCATCGGGCGAATCA
The DNA here is from genome assembly GCF_022760795.1 of Pseudomonas sp. BP01. NCBI lineage: Bacteria > Pseudomonadati > Pseudomonadota > Gammaproteobacteria > Pseudomonadales > Pseudomonadaceae > Pseudomonas > Pseudomonas sp. BP01. The sequence continues at coordinate 70,964 of NZ_JAFBKA010000021.1, read as the reverse complement.
CGACTTGGCCATTGATGGCCATCGGGCGCTGGATGATGTTGTGCATGCCGAGAATGGCGGCCTGCGGCGGGTTGACGATCGGGGTCGACATCATCGAACCGAAGGTACCACCGTTGGTGATGGTGAAGGTGCCACCGGTCATCTCTTCGATGGACAGTTTGCCGTCACGGGCCTTCTTGCCGAAGGTAGCGATGCCGTTCTCGATTTCAGCCAGGCTCATCGACTCGGCGTTACGCAGCACCGGTACCACCAGGCCACGGTCGCTGGACACGGCAACACCGACGTCGGCGAAACCGTGGTAGACGATGTCGTTGCCATCGATCGAGGCATTGACAGCCGGGAAGCGCTTCAGCGCTTCGGTAGCCGCCTTGACGAAGAACGACATGAAGCCCAGGCGCACGCCATTGTGGGTCTTCTCGAACAGGTCCTTGTACTTCGAACGCAGGGCCATGACTTCGGTCATGTCCACTTCGTTGAAGGTGGTCAGCATCGCCATGTTGGACTGGGCTTCGACCAGACGCTCGGCAATCTTGGCACGCAGGCGGGTCATCGGCACGCGTTTCTCGGTGCGGTCGCCAGCAGCGACGACAACCGGCGCAGCAGCGGCAGCTGCAGGCTTGGCAGCCGGTGCAGCGGCAGGTGCCGACTTCTTGTTGGCTACAGCAGCAACCACGTCTTCCTTGGTGATGCGGCCACCTTTACCAGTACCCGCAACGGTAGCCAGGTCGATACCGTTTTCTTCAGCCAGCTTGCGCGCGGCCGGAGCAGCAACCGGGTCATCTTCGCCAGCGTCGGCGGCGGCGGCAGCCGGAGCTGCAGCAGGCGCGGCTGCCGCAGCAGGAGCAGCGGCAGCACCGCCTTCAACGATCGAACCCAGCAACTCGTCGGACAGGACGGTGTCGCCCTCGCCCTTGACGATGTCGCCCAGCACGCCATCGGCAGTAGCCAGTACTTCCAGGACCACCTTGTCGGTCTCGATGTCGACGATCAGCTCGTCACGCTTGACGGCTTCGCCCGGCTTCTTGTGCCAGGTGGCAACGGTGCCATCGGCAACCGATTCCGGGAAGGTTGGGGCTTTGATCTCGATAGCCATTATCTGTGTTTCCTTAAATTCGGTTTCAGGTGCGCGAAGGCGTTAGACAGTGAAGGCGTCTTGCAGCAGTTTTTCCTGCTGTTCGGCGTGCTTCGAAGCGTAACCACAGGCTGGCGCGGCAGAAGCGTCGCGACCGGCGTATTCCAGGACCAGTGCCTTGTTGTGGCGGCCCAGGATACGGCGCATGTGGTGCTGGCTGCTGTACCAGGCGCCCTGGTTCATCGGCTCTTCTTGGCACCATACGGCATGCTTGAGGTTGCTGTATTGCGCCAGGATTTCGACCAGGTCGTCCTCCGGGAACGGGTACAGCTGCTCGAGACGCAGGATGGCGATGTCTTCGCGGCCTTCGGCACGGCGTTTTTCCAGCAGGTCGTAGTAGACCTTGCCGCTGCACAGCACCAGGCGCTCGACCTTGGCCGGATCGATTGCGTCGATTTCCGGGATCACGGTCTGGAACGAGCCTTCTGCCAGGTCTTCCAGCGTCGAGATGGCCAGCTTGTGGCGCAGCAGCGACTTCGGCGTCAGGACCACCAGCGGCTTGCGCAGCGGGCGAATGACCTGGCGACGCAGCAAGTGGTAGATCTGTGCCGGGGTAGTCGGTACGCAGACCTGGATGTTGTGCTCGGCGCACAGCTGCAGGTAACGCTCCAGACGCGCGGAGGAGTGCTCCGGGCCCTGCCCTTCGTAACCGTGTGGCAGCAGCATGGTCAGACCGCACAGGCGGCCCCACTTGTGCTCACCGCTGGTGATGAACTGGTCGATCACCACTTGCGCACCGTTGGCGAAGTCGCCGAACTGGGCTTCCCAGATCACCAGCGCGTTCGGCATGGTGGTGGAATAGCCGTATTCGAAGGCCAGTACCGCTTCCTCGGAAAGGAACGAATCGTACAGGTCGAACCGTGGCTGGCCCGGGAACAGGTTCTGCAGCGGAATGTAGGTGCTGGCGTCCTTCTGGTTGTGCAACACCGCGTGACGGTGCGAGAAGGTGCCACGGCCGATGTCCTGGCCGGTCATGCGGATCGGGTGACCTTCGAACTGCAGGGTGGCGTAAGCCATGGTCTCTGCATAACCCCAGTTGATCGGCAAGCCACCGGCCTGCATCTTCTGACGGTCTTCGTAGATCTTCGACACCTGACGCTGGACCACGAAACCTTCCGGCAGCTCGAGCAGCTTGGCCGACAGGTCCTGCAGGGTCTTGAGGTCGAAACGGGTGTCGTGACGCGCGGTCCAGGCATGGCCCAGGTACGGACGCCAGTCGACGAACAGCTCGCGGTTCGGCTCCTTGACCAGGCTTTTCACCACGTGCAGGCCATTGTCCAGCGCGTTGCGGTACTCGTCGATCTTGGCCTGAGCGCGATCGGCATCGATGCGACCCGCCTGGATCAGTGCCTCGGCATACAGCTCACGGGTAGTGCGCTGCTTGCTGATCTGCTGGTACATCAGCGGCTGGGTGCCGTTCGGCTCGTCAGCCTCGTTGTGGCCGCGACGACGGTAGCAGACCAGGTCGATGACCACGTCACGCTTGAACTGCATGCGGTAGTCGATGGCCAACTGCGTAACGAACAGCACTGCTTCCGGGTCATCGCCGTTCACGTGCAGGATCGGCGCCTGGATCATCTTGGCAACGTCGGTGGCGTACTCGGTGGAGCGCGCGTCCAGCGGGTTGCTGATGGTGAAACCGACCTGGTTGTTGATCACGATGTGCACGGTACCGCCGGTCTTGAAACCGCGGGTCTGCGACATCTGGAAGGTTTCCATGACCACGCCCTGGCCGGCGAAAGCTGCGTCGCCGTGGATCGAGATCGGCAGCACCTTGTCGCCAACGGTGTCGTTGCGGCGATCCTGACGGGCGCGCACCGAACCCTCGACCACCGGCGAAACGATTTCCAGGTGGGACGGGTTGAACGCCATGGCCAGGTGAACTTCGCCACCGGAGGTCATCACGTTCGAGGAGAAGCCCTGGTGATACTTCACGTCACCGGAGCCCAGCTCGTTCATCTTCTTGCCTTCGAACTCGTCGAACAGCTCGCGCGGGTTCTTGCCGAAGGTGTTCACCAGCACGTTCAGACGGCCACGGTGGGCCATGCCGATCACAACTTCCTTGGTGCCGTAGGAGCCGGAACGCTGGATCATTTCATCCAGCATCGGGATCAGGCTCTCGCCGCCCTCAAGGCCGAAGCGCTTGGTGCCCGGGTACTTGGTGCCCAGGTACTTTTCCAGGCCCTCACCGGCGGTCACGCGCTCGAGCAGGTGGGCCTGCACGTCAGCGGAAAACTCCGGACGGCCGCGCACGCTTTCGAGGCGCTGCTGGAACCAGCTGCGCTGCTCGGAATCGACGATGTGGGTGAATTCGGCGCCAATGGTGCGACAATATGTCTTCTGGAGTGCATCGAAGATGTCGCGTAGGCTCGCCTCCTCTTTGCCGATGAACAGGTCGCCGGCACGGAAGGTCGTATCAAGATCGGCATTGGTCAAGCCGTAGTGATTGATCGACAGGTCTACGGGCGCAGGGCGCTGCCACAACCCCAACGGGTCGAGCTTGGCAGCCTGATGGCCGCGCATACGATAGGCCTGGATCAGTCGCAGAACTTCAACCTGCTTCTTCTCGTGTTCACTGCTCACGCTCCCGGCGGATACCGGTTGGGCGCGGCGCTGGTTCTTTGCCAGCAGTACGAAATGGTCGCGGATTGTCGAGTGCGATACATCAGTAGCGGTGCTGCCGTCGGCTGGCAACTTCTGGAAGTAAGTGCGCCACTCTTCTGGCACAGCGTTAGGGTCGTGCAGGTAGAGTTCGTAGAGCTCTTCCACATATGCAGCGTTACCACCTGAAAGGTGGGCGCTATCCCACATGCGCTGCATCACGCTTTCTTGCATGCTTGGTCACCCTCGATTAGGGGACTGATCGACAAGAGCCACAGCAAACCTGGAAAAGTCCGAATAAAGCGACTGAACCACGCCACTTGGATCCTGCTGATTTTCCGGGTACCAGCCCGGAAAGCCCCTGCTGGTCTCATATCTTCATAGGTATGAACGCGGGCTTTGTGGGCCCTTGTTCGGGTTTTACCTCAGTGCGGGCTCACACCCGCACCTCGGCATACTGCAGGTACAACACGTTGTATCAGGTGCCGCTTTGCAGCAGCATGTTACGTACGTGACCGATCGCCTTGGTCGGGTTCAGACCTTTCGGGCAAACGTTTACGCAGTTCATGATCCCGCGGCAGCGGAATACGCTGAACGGGTCATCCAGGGACGCCAGGCGCTCCTGAGTCTTGGTGTCACGGCTATCGGCCAGGAAGCGGTAGGCCTGCAGCAGTGCTGCGGGGCCCAGGAACTTGTCGGGGTTCCACCAGAACGACGGGCAGGAAGTCGAGCAGCAAGCGCACAGGATGCACTCGTACAGACCATCCAGCTTGTCACGCTCTTCAGGCGACTGCAGACGCTCGATGGCCGGTGCTGGCGTATCGTTCTGCAGGAATGGCTTCACCTTCTCGTACTGCTTGTAGAAGATGCTCATGTCGACCACCAGGTCACGAATGACCGGCAGGCCTGGCAGCGGGCGCAGGATCAGCTTGTTGCCTTTGACCACACCCGACAGCGGGGTGATGCAGGCCAGGCCGTTCTTGCCGTTCATGTTCATGCCATCGGAACCGCACACGCCTTCACGGCACGAGCGACGATACGAGAAACCCTCGTCCTTTTCCTTGATCAGCGCCAATACATCGAGAACCATCAGGTCCTTGCCGCCGGTATCGACGTCGAACGACTCCATCTTGGGCGCCGAGTCGGTGTCGGGGTTGTAACGATAAACTTCGACTTTCAACATAGCAGCCACCCTTAGTAAGTCCGGATTTTTGGCTCGAAGGCCGGTACGGTCTTCGGCGCAAAGTTGACGCCGCGCTTGGCAACGCGCTTCTCACCCGGGTAGTACAGGGTGTGGCACAGCCAGTTTTCGTCGTCACGGTCTTCGAAGTCTTCACGGGCGTGAGCACCGCGGGACTCTTTACGGGCTTCGGCCGCGATGGCGGTAGCTTCGGCGACTTCCAGCAGGTTCTGCAGCTCCAGCGCTTCGATACGCGCGGTGTTGAAGGCCTGGGACTTGTCGTTGATCTTGACGTTGGCGATGCGGTCACGCAGGCCGGCCAGTTGCTCGATACCCTTCAGCATGTATTCGCCGGTACGGAATACACCGAAGTAGTTCTGCATGCAGCTCTGCAGTTCGCGCTTGAGGCTGGCAACGTCTTCGCCAGTGGAGCGCTCGTTGAGCTTGTTCAGGCGGTTCAGGGCAACTTCGATGTCTGTGTCGCTGGCGTCGAGATGCTCGATGCCGTCGCTCAGCGCCTTCTCCAGGTGCAGGCCGGCAGCACGGCCGAACACCACCAGGTCGAGCAGCGAGTTGCCGCCCAGGCGGTTGGCACCGTGAACCGATACACACGCCACTTCACCTACGGCGAACAGGCCAGGAATGATGTGATCCTTGCCTTCTTCGTCCATGGTGATGGCCTGGCCATGAATGTTGGTGGCAACGCCGCCCATCATGTAGTGGCAGGTCGGGACAACAGGAACTGGCGCGACGACCGGGTCGACGTGGGCGAAGGTCTTGGACAGTTCGCAGATACCTGGCAGGCGGCTGTGCAGCACTTCCTCGCCCAGGTGGTCCAGCTTCAGCAGTACGTGGTCCTTGTTCGGGCCCACGCCGTTGCCGGCGATGATTTCCTTGACCATGGAACGGGCAACCACGTCGCGGCCGGCCAGGTCTTTCGCGTTCGGCGCGTAACGCTCCATGAAACGCTCGCCATGGGCGTTGATCAGGTAGCCACCCTCACCGCGGCAGCCCTCGGTGACCAGTACACCGGCGCCGGCGATGCCGGTTGGGTGGAACTGCCACATCTCGATGTCCTGCACCGGCACACCGGCACGCAGGGCCATGCCGATACCGTCGCCGGTATTGATCAGGGCGTTGGTGGTGGAGGCGTAGATACGGCCCGCACCGCCAGTGGCCAGAACGGTGGCCTTGGACTTGATGTACATGGTTTCGCCGGTTTCGATGCAGATCGCGATCACACCGACGAAGGCGCCTTCCTGGTTTTTCACCAGGTCAACGGCGTAGTACTCGTTGAGGAACGTGGTACCGGCTTTCAGGTTACCCTGATACAGGGTGTGCAGCAGCGCGTGACCGGTACGGTCGGAAGCGGCACAGGTACGGGCGGCCTGGCCACCTTTACCGAAGTCCTTGGACTGGCCACCGAACGGACGCTGGTAGATACGGCCGGTTTCGGTACGCGAGAACGGCAGGCCCATGTGGTCCAGCTCGAAGACCGCAGCAGGGCCTTCCTGACACATGTATTCGATAGCGTCCTGGTCACCGATGTAGTCGGAACCTTTGACGGTATCGTACATGTGCCAGCGCCAGTCGTCGTTCGGGTCAGCCGAAGCGATGGCGCAGGTGATGCCGCCCTGGGCGGATACAGTGTGCGAGCGGGTCGGGAAGACCTTGGTGACTACGGCAGTCTTGTGGCCGCCTTGAGCCAGTTGCAGCGCAGCACGCATGCCGGCGCCGCCGCCACCGATGATGATGGCGTCGAAGGAAATGGTTGGAATGCTAGCCATGGATCAGATACCCCAGAGAATCTGCACACCCCAGACGAAGTAAGCGAACATCGCAACGCCGCATACCGCCTGGAACAGGAAACGAATCGCAGTTGCCGACTTGCCGAACGACATAGGCGTCAGGTAGTCGGTTGCAATGGTCCACATGCCGACCCAGGCGTGAGCGCCCAGGGCAACGAGGGCCAGCAGACTGAAGATCCGCATCGCGTTATTGGAGAACAGACCATGCCACTGGGTGTAGTCGATGCCTGGGTGGGCGACCACGTAGCCGATCAGGAAGAGGAAGTAAGCCGCGAGAACGACCGCAGAAACGCGCTGCGCCATCCAGTCATAGAGGCCCGAACGCGACAGGTTCGTGACATTGGTTACCATACCCAAACTCCCACCAGAACGATCAGCACCACGGAGATGACAATCACGATTTTCGAGCCCAGCTTGCCGCCTTCCAGCGTCTCACCGATGCCCATGTCCATGATCAGGTGGCGTACACCTGCCACGAGGTGATAAAGCAGGGCGGACAGCAGGCCCCAGGTCACGAATTTGGCCAGCGGGCTGGTCAGACACGCCTTCACCTCACCGAAGCCTTCCTCGGAACCCAGCGACTTGCCCAGTGCATAAAGCATGATGGCAAGGCCGATGAACAGGATGACGCCGGAGATACGATGCAGGATGGACGTGTACGCAGTGACAGGGAGCTTGATGGTCCTTAGGTCTAGGTTTACAGGTCGTTGGCTTTTCACGGCTTTTTTCACACTGAAGAGCCCCTAGCGAATCAGGGCAAAGTTGTTGGTAAGTGTACTGGTCAGGTACCCACCACCCAGGGAACGGCGACCCCCAGCAGTTCGGGCTTGCAAGCCCCTGGCGGTCGGGTGCCGAGTATAGACAGTTAGGCTGCTTATGACAACGTGACGGGGTAGCCCAAATAGCGCATTGCCTTTAACGGACAAAAGGCGTAAATGGGCGAGAATTTCGGGAAAAATCAGGCTTGAAAGCCTGATTCAACAAGCCTTTAGGCAAATTGACATCTGAATTTATCCCTCTATAGTGGTGCGGGCCCTGCGTGGGGGGTCTGTCTGATGATTTCTAGCATTAATAGGAGGCCACATGGCTGACAAAAAAGCGCAGTTGGTCATCGAGGGCGCTGCCCCCGTCGAGCTGCCCATTTTAACCGGCACCGTTGGTCCTGATGTAATCGACGTCCGCGGGTTGGGGGCCACAGGTCACTTCACCTTCGACCCTGGTTTCATGGCGACTGCCTCGTGCGAGTCGAAGATCACCTACATTGACGGCGACAAAGGTATCCTGCTGCACCGCGGCTACCCGATCGAGCAACTCGCCGAACAATCCGACTACCTCGAAACCTGCTACCTGCTGCTCAACGGCGAACTGCCGAATGCCGAGCAGAAGGCCCAGTTCGTCAGCACCGTAAAGAACCACACCATGGTTCACGAGCAGCTGAAGTCCTTCTTCAACGGCTTCCGCCGCGACGCTCACCCGATGGCGGTGATGTGCGGCGTGGTCGGCGCCCTGTCGGCGTTCTATCACGACTCCCTGGATATCAATAACCCGCAACACCGCGAAATTTCCGCGGTGCGCCTGGTCGCCAAGATGCCGACCCTGGCCGCGATGGTTTACAAGTACTCCATGGGCCAGCCGATGATGTACCCGCGCAACGACCTGTCGTACGCGGAAAACTTCCTGCACATGATGTTCAACACCCCGTGCGAGATCAAACCGATCAGCCCTGTGCTGGCCAAGGCAATGGACCGGATCTTCATCCTCCACGCCGACCACGAGCAGAACGCCTCCACCTCCACCGTTCGTCTGGCCGGCTCGTCGGGTGCCAACCCGTTCGCCTGTATCGCCGCCGGTATCGCTGCACTGTGGGGCCCGGCCCACGGCGGTGCGAACGAAGCCGTACTGACCATGCTCGATGAAATCGGCGATGTCTCGAACATCGACACCTTCATCGCCAAGGCCAAGGACAAGAACGACCCGTTCAAGCTGATGGGCTTCGGTCACCGCGTGTACAAGAACCGCGACCCGCGTGCCACCGTGATGAAGCAGACCTGCGACGAAGTCCTGCGCGAGCTGGGCATCAAGAACGACCCGCAGCTGGAACTGGCCATGCGCCTCGAAGAGATCGCCCTGACCGATCCGTACTTCATCGAGCGCTCGCTGTACCCGAACGTCGACTTCTACTCGGGGATCATCCTCAAGGCGATCGGCATTCCGACCAGCATGTTCACCGTGATCTTTGCCCTGGCACGTACCGTGGGCTGGATCTCGCACTGGAAAGAAATGCTCTCCAGCCCGTACAAGATCGGCCGTCCGCGCCAGCTGTACACCGGCGAGCAAAAACGCGACATCGCTGCACTGAAAGACCGCAAGTAAGCTTTTTAGCCGAACGCAAAGAAGGCTGCCCTCGGGCAGCCTTCTTTATTCCAGGTCCTGTGGCCGCAGCTCGATCGTTGTGGGAGCGAGCACCGCGTTGAACCTCAGTTTTTCTCAGCCCGCTCCCGCAGCGCTTTCAGGGTATTGAACGGCGCATCCACCACGAACTTGTTGGCCACCATCGCCGGCACGCTACCACCCGGCTCGGTGTGCACCTGGTAGGTCACTTCCGTGCTGTCGCCCTTGGGCACCAGCTTCCAGAAGCCCTCAACCTTGGATACCCGCACAAAGCCCTTCTCTTCCGGCAGATAGGTCGGCTCTTCCTTCAGGTTACGCACCAGGCTGCCGTCCGCTCCCTTGACAGTGGTCACGTGCAGAATCGAATCTCGCGGCGTTACCGGCCATGGCGTATTGAACTGGGTGTAGGTCCAGCTCTGCTCACCGTCATGCTTGAGCAGCTTCTGCGACTTGCACTCGTGAATCCATGCGCAGGCCCCGACCACGTCTTCCTGCAACGCCTGCACCTTGGCCAGCGGCGCCTTGATCACGGTGACACCCTGATAAGCCTTGTACTTGGAGCCCGCCACTTCGCTGAGGGATACCTTGATCCCCTCCTCGTCCTTGGCCACCTGCCAGTTTTCGGCCCAGGCCGCAGGCGACAGCAGAACACCCACGCCACACAGCAGTGCAATACGCTTGAACGATCTCATCATGTTTATCCTTGTTGTCGAAGATCCAGCCTGTCACGCCGCCGTCATCTGCTCCCACCAGCCAAGAATCCTGATTGCCTCGTCACGGTCACTGCCGCACACCTCGACATCCGCCTTGAAGCCGCCACATACCGCCGGCCGCTCGGGCTTGCCAAACAGGTCGCAAAGGTTGGCAGCCGTCAGGTGCAGGCAGCGCTCGCCAGCCGGCTTGCCATTGGGCATGCGCGGCATCGCAGAAGTGATGGACGGGGCGATGCAGCAGGCACCACAACCCTCACGGCAGTTCATGGTTATTCACCAAAATCAGGACTCCCTGGAACAAAACGGGACGAACGTCCCTGGATAGTAACCGCTCAAACAGGCGTTTGAAATTGCTGGCACGATGAAATCTGCCGTGACCCGGCAGTCAGTTCCCGGCTACTGCCGATACTCGAAATCGATCGCCGCCCCTTCCACGTCATGACGGCTGTCATTGCGCAACTGCAGCTGCATTTCGTTATTGATCAACCGGCCATTGAGCTGGAACGGGCTGTCGGTTTCCGGCTTTTCGGTGAACATGGGCGGCAGCAAAGGCTTGCGCCGCTGGATGGGCGACGGGGTGCCCACATTCGGCTCGAGGGTATCGACCATATCGACTGGCAGGCTGAGGTCCAGCTTTGCCTTGGGCAATGGTTTGGCAACCGCCTTGCTTACCGGTTTATGCGCCTTGGCCTTGCTACTGCCGGCCTTTTTCACCACCGGCTGCGGCGCGGGCTTGGCTGCCACTTTTTTTTGCACGTGCTTGCCCTGGGTTGCCTGCGCCTGGCTTGCCGGCTGCGCAGCCGTAGCTGGACTGCCCGGGTAGCAGAGCGGTGCAAGGCACAAGATCAGGGCAAAACGGCGCAAAGCAATCATGGCAAATGGACAGACCGGCATTAAAGGTGCGTATGCTCCATGTTCCACAGGCGGCTGGCAAGCCTTACAAAAGTGTGAGCGCAGGCTCCCTGCACAACTGCTGAGCCAGCAAACCGAGCGTAATCACTGCCCGCTCGGCCTCCTTGTTCCACGGAATGCCGCAATTAAGACGGATGCAGTGGTTGAACTGTTCTGTGTTACTGAATATCAGCCCCGGCGCAATGCTGATGCCCTGCTCCAGCGCACGCACATGCAGCTCTTGGGTATTGACCCGCCCCGGCAGGCTTATCCAAAGGATGAAACCGCCCGTCGGCCGAGTCATCTGGGTGCCCTCGGGGAAGTGCTGCTGCACCGCCAACTGATAGGCGCTGAGGTTCTTGCGATACTCCTGACGGATGTAACGCAGGTGCCGGTCGTAACCGCCATTTTCCAGGTAGGCCGCCACCCCCATCTGCGTCACGCTGCAGGCCGAATGAGTGGTAAAGGTCTGCAGACGCTGAATTTCGTCCTGATAGCGCCCAGCGATCATCCAGCCTACGCGCACACCGGGGGACAGGGTCTTGGAGAAGCTTGAACAGTAGATCACCCGGTCCAGCCGGTCGAATGCCTTCAGCGCCTTGGTCTTGCCTTGCTCGAACATCAACTCGCCGTAGATGTCGTCCTCGACGATCTGGATGTCAAAGTCCGATGCCAGGCGCAGCAGCTGCTTTTGCCGTTCTTCCGGAACAGTGCCGCCCAACGGGTTGCTCAGGCGGGCGGTCAGTACCAGGGCCTTGATCGACCACTGGTTGGCCGCCAGTTGCAAGGCTTCAAGGCTGATCCCGGTGGACGGGTCGCTGGGGATTTCAATCACTTTCAGGCCCAGCAGGTCGGCCAGTTGCAGCAAGCCGTAATACGTCGGCGACTCGGCAGCGATCAGGTCGCCCGGGCGGGTCAGCACGCGCAGTGACATTTGCAGGGCATCGACGCAGCCATGGGTCACGATCACTTCACGAGGGTCGACCAGCACCCCGGCATCGCGCATGCGAATGGCGATCTGCCGGCGCAACGGCTCAAAGCCGGGGCTGAACATGTAGCTGAACGCGCGCGGGCTGTGAAAGCGGGTGACCTTGGCAATTTGCTGATGCAGGGCACGGACCGGCAGGTAGTCTACATGCGGCACCGCAGCGCCGAACGGGAACACGCCGTCCCGGCGCGCCTCGGTCAGCACTTGCTGGATAATGCTGGCGCGGGTGACCAGGCCGGGGCGCTCCACCCGGGCAATGTCCGGGGTTTGCGCGGTCAGGGCCGGCGTCTGGTGCACGTAGTAGCCCGATTGCGGCCGCGCGCGGATCAGCCCCTGGTCCTCGAGGTTGGCATAGGCCTGCAGCACCGTGGCATGGCTGACATTGAGCTGGGCACTCATCTTGCGCACGGAGGGTACCCGCTCGCCTGGCTGGTAGACACCGCGACGGATGTCATCGGCCAGTTGCTGGGCGATACGCTGGTACAGCAGCAGGTTGGTCATGGCGGCAGGCTCGTTGTTCTTGTGCGGCTCAGTGACGGTAGAGGATACCGTAACAGTTGCAAAGTGTACTGGGACAGAATGCAACATAGTCGACAATACAACAGCGTGACAGCTATCGAAACGACTAAGCCGACAAAAAGCGGGGCCGCATTGCGGCCCTTTCGCAGCACAAGGCCGCCCCTACAGGTTCTGCACATGTCTTGGGCTTGACACTACCCCTGTGGGAGCGGCTTTAGCCGTGAACACCGGCAAAGCCGGTGCCATCCTCCGCACGCCAGCGATCAGCGCGCAGGCGCGAGCCTGCCCTTGTCGTCGGAGAAGACGATCTCCACCCGGCGGTTCTGCGCCCTGCCCCGCTCAGAGGCATTGGCCTCGATCGGGTACTGGTCGCCATAGCCCTCGACCTGCAGGCGCTTTTCGTCGATACCAAGGTCCACCAACATGTCGGCCACGGCCTGCGCCCGGTCGCGAGACAGTTTCAGGTTGTCTTCGGCTGCGCCAGTGCTGTCGGTATAACCCTCGATACGCACCACCCTTCGCGGGTTGAGCTGAAGAAACTGCACCAGCTTGAGCACGGTACGGCTGGCCGAATTCTTCAGGTCGGCACGGCCAGTATCGAACAGCACATCCCCCAGGGTCATCACCAGGCCACGGTCGGTCTGCTCCGAAGCCAGTGCAGCGATCTGCGACTCGACCCACTTGCCCTGCTGCTGCACGCTGGCCAGCTTGGCCTCACGCAAAGCCAGCTGCAGGCGCTGACGCTCGAGGTCAAGCTTGGCCTGGCGCTCCTGGTTCAGCGCCAGCTTGGCATGCTCACTGGCAATCTCGCTGTAGCGCTGGCTCAGGTAAGCGTAATGACGCACATCGGAACCGGTGCCGATGTAGCTGGACAGGCGCTCGGCACGGGCCAGCGACTCGCCCGCGCGAATCACGTCCCGCGGCGCACTGCGCAGCACATCGGAATCATCCTTGACCTTTGCGAAGGTGGCACTGGCTTCATCCAGTGCTGCAGCGCTGCGTTGGCTAGCGCAACCTTGCAAGCCTGCTGCCAGCGCCAGCAGCGCCAGCGCGGCCAATGGCGTGCGACGGATCATGGCTGCACCTCCAGTTGCTTGCGCAAGCGCTTGACCCGCGACTGCAGCAGTTGCAGCTGCTCTTCGCTCTTCAGGTTCAGTACCTGGGCCTCGGCCAGGCGAGCATCCAGTTCGGCCTGCTCGGCGCGCATGCGCGCATCACGGTAGTCTTGGGTCAGCATGTTGGCCTTGGCACGGTCCAGCTTGTCTTCAGCCAGCTTCAGCGTTTCGACCTGCTCGGTGGCACCTACGGCCCTGGCCTGCTCCAGTGCCTGCTCGGAAATGCGCATCTGCTCGTCAGGGGCCGGATCGTTGGCGCAGCCAGCCAGGCCGAGCACGGCCAAGGCAAGGATTAGTGGTTGGGTTCTCACGCAATCTTCCTAGTGTTTGGGGGCGTCCGCCGGCACCTGCAGTTGCGCTTTCCAGCGCTCGACATTACGTTGCAGGACAGCCTCGGACGCACCGGAGATCGGCAATTCTGTCAGTTTTTTTGCGAGTTGCCCACGCAACCAGCTGTCATTGCATGCCGAGTTGTGCGAAAGCGCCAGGTACAGGCCTGGCCGATCCACCGGCAGGCCGCGGGCAATCAGGTCATTGCTCATACCCAGGCTCTGGGCCATGGCCATGCCCGAATAGCGGCCGGCGAGTACATAATCCACCTGGCCAAGCACCAGTTTCTGGAACGCCTGGGTCAGGTTCTGCGCCGGCATCAGCTTCAACTGGGCCTTGGCAAACGCGGTAAAGGCCGGGGTCAGGCGCGCGCGCTCGGACAAGCTGCCCTGATATCTGGCCAGGTCTGCCGGGCCCTCGAAGGTCAGCTCGGCGTCGTGGCGTGTCCACACCAGGTACTCGTTGAGCTGAAGGGGTGGGTGGATGTAGTCCAGCGCGGTCAGTTGCTCGACCTGCAGGGGCGTATCGAGCAGCAGGTCCATTCGCCCGCTGCGCACTTCCTCAAGGGCCTGATCGCGACGGCCGGCATTCAGCACCTCCACCTTCACACCCAGCTCGCCTGCCACCTGGCGCAACAGGTCCACGTTGGCACCGATCAGGTGTTTCGGGTCTTTCGGGTCCTGCCACGAATAGGGCGGTGCATCAGGGCTGCCGGTTGCCACCAGGCGCTCGCACTTGCCTGCTGCCATGGCCAGTGGCGACACCAACGCCGCCATGCATGCCAGCACCCTGCCCGTTCCGCGCAACGTCATCCCTCACTCCTCAACCCATAAAAAAACCCGACCCTCAATGCGAGGGCCGGGTTCTTTATAAGTGAAGCAGGCGGATCAGACCAGCTTTTCCAGCTCCGGAACCGCTTCGAACAGGTCGGCGACCAGGCCGTAGTCGGCTACCTGGAAGATCGGCGCTTCTTCGTCCTTGTTGATCGCAACGATCACTTTGGAGTCTTTCATGCCGGCCAGGTGCTGGATCGCGCCGGAGATACCGACGGCGATGTACAGCTGTGGCGCAACGATCTTGCCGGTCTGGCCGACCTGCATGTCGTTCGGCACGAAGCCTGCGTCGACTGCGGCGCGCGACGCACCCACAGCAGCGCCAAGTTTGTCGGCCAGGCTGTACAGGTGCTTGAAGTTGTCACCGTTGCCCATGCCGCGGCCGCCGGAAACGACGATCTTGGCAGCGGTCAGCTCTGGGCGGTCGGACTTGGCCAGCTCTTCACCGACAAAGGCCGAGATACCGGCGTTGTGCGCGGCACTCACCGCTTCAACAGCCGCCGAGCCACCTTCGGCGGCGACTGGGTCGAAGCCGGTGGTACGCACGGTGATGACCTTGATCGAAGCGCTCGATTGCACGGTGGCAATGGCGTTACCGGCATAGATCGGGCGCTTGAAGGTGTCGGCGGACTCGACCGAGATGATCTCGGAGATCTGGTCCACGTCCAGCAGCGCGGCAACGCGCGGCAGGATGTTCTTGCCATTGGTGGTGGCCGGGGCCAGCACGTGGCTGTAGCCCTTTGCCAGCTCGACGATCAGCGGCGCGACGTTTTCCGGCAAGGCGTGGGCGTAGGCGGCGTTATCGGCAACCAGCACCTTGGCCACACCAGCAATCTTGGCAGCGGATTCAGCAACGCCGCCGACGTTCTGGCCAGCGACCAGCACGTGCACATCACCACCAATCTTGGCGGCTGCAGCGACAGTGTTCAGGGTGGCCGGGGCAACGGCGCCGGCTTCGTATTCAGCGACAACCAGGATAGTCATTTAGATTACCTTCGCTTCGTTCTTCAGCTTCTCGACCAGTTCGGCCACCGACTTGACCTTGATGCCCGCGCTGCGGGCAGCCGGCGCTTCGACTTTCAGGGTCTTGTTGGTGGAGGCGAGGGAAACGCCCAGATCGTCAGGCTTGACGATCTCCAGCGGCTTCTTCTTGGCCTTCATGATGTTCGGCAGCGACGCATAGCGTGGCTCGTTCAGGCGCAGGTCGGTGGTGACGATGGCTGGCAGGTTCAGCGATACGGTCTGCAGGCCGCCATCGATTTCACGGGTGACGTTCAGCTTGTCGCCAGCAACGATGACCTTGGAGGCGAAGGTGCCCTGGGCGTAGCCGGTCAGCGCGGCCAGCATCTGGCCGGTCTGGTTGTTGTCGCTGTCGATGGCCTGCTTGCCAAGGATGACCAGCTGCGGCTGCTCCTTGTCGACAACGGCTTTCAGGGCCTTGGCTACAGCCAGGGAGTTCAGCTCGTCAGCGGCCTCTACCAGGATGGCACGGTCGGCACCCAGGGCCAGGGCGGTACGCAGTTGCTCCTGGGCAGTGGTCGGGCCGACGGAAACGACGACGATCTCGGTCGCAACGCCTTTTTCCTTCAAGCGTACGGCCTCTTCCACGGCGATTTCGCAGAAGGGGTTCATGGACATCTTGACGTTAGCAAGGTCGACGCCGGAGTTGTCCGCTTTGACGCGAACCTTGACGTTGTAGTCGACCACTCGTTTGACAGCTACAAGAACCTTCATGGATTCCTCGTTACTCTCCGGTGAATAGATAGTCGCCTGGGGCTGAGCCCGGCGATGCGCGTGGGTACAAGGGCACCTCTAAAAACGTACCGGGAGCCAGCATCTTCACAGTGACCGAACAGTCTTGTCCGGACTCTTGCGACAAATACTCACGGGTGATTTTCTGTCGTGGCGTGTAAACTCCACTACAAACCGGCCCAAGGCCGCAAAACCCTGCTCCACACCTGGTCTTTAGAGGTGTACCTGCGCCCGGCTGCAAGCCTACGGCGAACGTAAAACCGCTCGTATCTTGACCGTAACACCCCATCCGGTCAATACGGCAAATCGGTCACCCTCCAGCCGCGTTCCTGTGATTTTACTGGCCTGCGGCAAATTCAAACAAACGTTTGTATTGGACCCGCCAAGTGGTGTAGATATAATGCGCGGCCAAGACAAAACGGTGTAGTCCGTCATTTGCGCAGCTACAGTTTCGCTCCCGTGATGAGCCACTGCGCGCAAGCACCCATAAGACAAAGCAACAGCACGAGCCTTGATGAGTAGGAGAGAACCAGTGGAACGCGAATACATGGAATTCGACGTGGTCATCGTCGGCGCCGGCCCGGCAGGCCTGTCCGCCGCCTGCCGCCTGAAGCAGAAGGCCGCCGAAGCCGGTAGCGAAATCAGCGTCTGCGTGGTGGAAAAAGGCTCTGAAGTCGGCGCCCACATCCTCTCTGGCGCGGTGTTCGAACCCCGCGCCCTGAACGAACTGTTCCCCGACTGGAAAGCGCTCGGCGCCCCGCTGAACACCGAAGTGAAACGCGACGACATCTATGTGCTCAAGGATGCCGGCAGCGCGACCAAGGTGCCTGACCTGTTCGTGCCCAAGACCATGCACAACCATGGCAACTACATCATCTCGCTGGGCAACCTGTGCCGCTGGCTGGCCCAGCAGGCCGAGAACCTGGGCGTTGAGATCTACCCGGGCTTCGCCGCCCAGGAAGCGCTGTTCGACGACAACGGCGTGGTCCGCGGCATCGTCACCGGTGACCTGGGTGTCGACCGCGAAGGCAACCCGAAGGACGGCCTGTACACCCCGGGCATGGAACTGCGCGCCAAGTACACCCTGTTTGCCGAAGGCTGCCGCGGCCACATCGGCAAGCAGCTGATCAAGCGCTTCAACCTCGACAGCGAGTCCGACGTTCAGCACTACGGCATCGGCCTGAAGGAAATCTGGGAAATCGACCCGGCCAAGCACGAGCAGGGCCTGGTGGTGCACACCGCCGGCTGGCCGCTGGACGTGGTGGCCAAGGACAACACCGGTGGCTCGTTCCTCTATCACCTGGAAAACAACCAGGTGGTGGTCGGCCTGATCGTCGACCTGTCCTACGCCAACCCTTACCTGTCCCCGTTCGATGAATTCCAGCGCCTTAAGCACCACCCGGTGATGAGCCAGTACCTCGAAGGTGGCAAGCGCATCAGCTACGGCGCCCGGGCCATTTGCAAGGGCGGCCTGAACTCGTTGCCGAAGATGGTGTTCAACGGTGGCGCGTTGATCGGTTGCGATCTGGGCACCCTTAATTTCTCCAAGATCAAGGGCAGCCACACCGCGATGAAGTCCGGCATGCTTGCCGCTGAAGCGGTGGCCGATGCCTTGGCCGCTGGCCGCGAAGGCGGTGACCAGCTCGACGGTTATGTCAGCGCCTTCAAGGCCAGCTGGCTGTATGAGGAATTGTTTGCCAGCCGTAACTTCGGCCCTGCCCTGCACAAGTTCGGGCCACTGCTGGGCGGTGCGTTCAACTACGTCGACCAGAACTGGTTCGGCGGCAAGCTGCCGTTCACCCTGCACGATACCAAGCCGGACTACGCCTGCCTCAAGCTGGCCGCGGATTCGAAAAAGATCGACTACCCGAAACCGGACGGCAAGCTCAGCTTCGACAAGCTCAGCTCGGTATTCCTCTCCAGCACCAACCACGAAGAGGAACAGCCCTGCCACCTGAAGCTGACCGACCCGAGTATCCCGATCGCCAGCAACCTGCCGCTGTACGACGAGCCGGCCCAGCGCTACTGCCCGGCGGGCGTGTACGAAGTGGTCACCCAGGAAGACGGCAACAAGCGCTTCCAGATCAACGCGCAGAACTGCGTGCACTGCAAGACTTGCGACATCAAGGACCCGGCCCAGAACATCACCTGGGTCACCCCTGAAGGCGCTGGCGGGCCGAACTACCCGAACATGTAAGGCCCTGCCCTTGCCGTAACAACAAGCCCCCGGCTCTCATGAGCCGGGGGCTTTTTGTTACGTGCCAAAATCAGGCAGTACGCACTTCCTCGAAGAGTTCTGGATGGCGATCCAGCAGCTTGAGCAGTTTCACCAACGCCACGGGTGGTGTGGTCTTGCCGTTTTCATAACGGGAGAAGGCGTTGACGCCACCACCGAAAATTTCCCCCGCTTCACGCTGGTCGAGGTCGAACTTCCGGCGCATTGAAGCAATGAAGGAAGGATCTACAACAGTTGCGTTGACTTGGCGCTCGAATGCCGTCATCAGGTTACTGATACGCATGGCTTCATCGTGGCTAAGTACACATTCACCACATGCGGAACAGTAATCGCCACTTACGTCAGGGATGACGGTCGCCTCGCCTTTATAGCTATAGGGCATGCCCTGAACATCAGGTGCAAGCTCCGCTCCGCCGCATATTGGACATCTCATGGTTACAACCCCTTGAAAGACACGATGAGCACGTCGTCTACCACGGACACTTTTAGATAAACGTACCCAACTGCTGTAAGCGGACGATAGACGTCCTGCCAAACCCGGTGATCCATATGGCTGGTCATGCTCTTGTAAAAATCAGTGCGCTCCAAACTGGAGATCACTTCAAGCATGCCCGGATAATCTATACCCAGCGCTTTGGCGCCTCTCAGTGCAGCGCCTGTAGGGCTGATGCGCCTTGCAGCAGCCAAGACTTTTACCCGTTCCAGCGGACAATGAGGCGTTCTCTTTTCCATGAGAAATTAACCTTCCAGGTTAAATTTGGCCAATAGGTTATTCCAATAACCCCCGCCTGGAAGTCTGCCTCAGCGCCCCAATAGCGTTACCCTCTCATTTGTCACCACACATGATCGGCATCGGCTCTGCCGTAAACGCCAATGGCTCTCGGCGCCCGAAATACAAGGCCGTCAGCAGCCCCACCGTGCCCATGATCAGACAAAACCCGACACACACCCACGGGCTCCACGGCATCAGCGCAATCAGCGCCAGCGGCGTGGTGCTGGCCCACAGTGCGTAGGCTACGTTGTAGGTGAATGAAATGCCCGAAACCCGGATCTCGGCCGGGAACAGCCCGACCATCACCGACGGCACCACCCCCACCACACCGCAACTCAACCCCGCCAGCGCGTAGGCCAGCCAGGTCATGCCCCACTGCCCGTTCAGGCTGGCGTACAACGTGCCGATGCCCAGCGGCAGCAGCACGCTGTACAGCATCAGCGCACGCCAGGCGCCCACGCGGTCAACCAGCAAGCCGGCCAGCACGCAGCCAATATTGAGGAAGACAATACCCACACTGCTCAGGGCAAAGGTGTGCCCGGCGCTCATGCCAAAGCGTTGCTGCATCACCGTTGGGGTAATGACCACCAGCACCACCACGGCAGAGGTCAGCACACAGGTCAACAGCGCTGCCGGGATCAGCGCCCGGCGGTGTTCGCCCAGTACCCGTCGCAGCGGGAACTTCACCGGCTGCTCCTGACGTGCGCGCAGGGCAAGGAACACTGGCGTTTCGCTGAGCCAGCGGCGCAGCCACACGCCAATCACACCGAACACCCCACCCAGCAGGAACGGGTAACGCCAGGCATAATCGAGGATTTCCTGCGGGGTATACAGCTGCGCCAGCAAGGTTGCGGTCAGCGCCCCCAGCAGGTAGCCGAAGGTCAGCCCGGCCTGCAGGAAGCCCAAGGCGTAGCCGCGTCGCCCGGCGGGGGCATGTTCGGCGACGAAGGTCCAGGCGCTCGGCACTTCCCCCCCCACGGCCGCGCCCTGCAGGATACGCAAGGCCAGCAGAATCAGCGGCGCGGCATAACCGATGTCGGCATAGGTCGGCATCACCCCGATCAACAGGCACGGCAGGGCCATCATCAGGATGCTCAGGCTGAACACCCGTTTACGCCCCAGGTGGTCCGCAAAGTGCGCCATCAGGATGCCGCCCAGCGGCCGCGCCAGGTAACCGGTGACGAAGATGCCGAAGCTTTGCAGCAGGCGCAGCCACTCGGGCATTTCGGGCGGGAAGAACAGCTGGCTGAGGGTCAGCGCAAAGAACACGAAAATGATGAAGTCGTAGATTTCCAGCGCGCCGCCCAGTGCCGCCAGGCCCAGGGTCCGGTGATCGCCGCGGCTGAACCGGGGCGGGCGAGCGGTATCGATGGCAGTCATGGCAGGGGTCCGCAAATCGGCAAAGGGCAAGAGGATAACAAATAGCTGCCCCGTTGCCCTGCCCGCTGCGCCGCTAGCGGTTGAACACCGTGTGCGCGTAGTTGGCCCGCGGCCGTGGCCGCGCCGCGGTAGCCGGCATGCTGCCCGGCAGCGGCAACTTGCCGACCAGCAGTGGCGCGTCGATGATCGCCATGAACGACTCCAGCGCCTCGTTATCAGGCACCTGCGGCAGGCTCAGGCTGACGGCCTGGCGTTCGGTCTGCGGCACTGAAGGCACTTTCAGCTGACTGGAGTGGTAAAGCAGGGCGTGCTGGATCTGGGTGCTGACGCGGCAGAAGCGCTCAAGGTCAACCCCTGCATGGTTTGCCAGCTCGATATTGCCCAGCAGCAGATGAAAAGGCTGCAAGGCGCAATGCACCAAGCGCTGCAGCTCCTCGAAGCTCTCCACGGGGGCTATCCGGTAATAGCCCAGGCCATTGAGCAACCGTTCCAGCTGCAGCCGCTGGCACGGGTGTGCGTCGGCGATGAGGATGCGCAGGGTCTTGTTTGCCATGGTGGGACCTGGGCAGTTGGGTAATGGGTACGCTCCATGACCATACTGCGCCGGTAAAGGCTACTGCCAAGGCCATGCCTGGCAGCGGTCTTCTTTGATAGAAGTCGGGAACCCCGCATAAATCAAGTGATTGACTGACGGAATTTGCATTTACCTTTAAGCCGGGCAGCGAACCGCAGGCCCTAAACCCTGACGCTCGGGCTTCGTATAAAAAAGGCGCATGCCCCAAGGCATCGCCTCATACCTTTTCGGAGTACCCAGATGTTTCGCCCTGCCCTAGCCTTTTTCGCCCTGACCCTGTCCAGCGTCGCGTGGTCCGACGAGCCCTGCTCGGTGGACATTCACAGCACCGACCAGATGACCTACAACCTGAAGACGATCAGCGTCCCGCAAACCTGCCAACGCTTCACGGTGAACTTGCGGCACACGGGCACGATGCCCAGGAACATCATGGGCCACAACTGGGTGCTGGCCAAAAAGGAAGACATCAAAGGCGTGACCACCGATGGCGCCGCGGCGGGTGAAGCCAACAACTACATCCAGCCGGGAGACAAGCGCGTGCTCGCCCATACCCGGCTGATCGGAGGTGGAGAAAAAGACTCGGTCACCTTCGACACCCGCGTGCTGCAGGCAGGCCAGGCGTATGAGTTCTTCTGCTCCTACCCGTTCCATTCGACCATGATGAAAGGTGCCCTGACGTTCGGTACATCGTCAGGCAACTGAAGCTATCGGAAAGTGGGCTGCGCTGCCGGGCACGTGCTCAGGTCTCGGCCCACTCGCGCATGCGCAGGCGGCAATGTTTCATGGCGTTGACGATGTGCTTTTCTACCGTGGCCTTGGACAACCCCATACGCGTGGCAATCTCGCCATGGGACAGGCCTTCGAGCTTACGCAGCAAAAAGCACTCCCGGCAGGTGGTGCCCAGTTCCGCCAGCGCACGCTGCAGCAACTCCAGGCGTTCTTCCTGACGACAGACGCCGTGCACGGGCGTGACGAAGAATCGCTCGTCGGTTTCCAGTATTTCGAGGGGCTCGGCGCGACGGGCCTTGCTACGCCGATGGCCATCGGTCACCAGGTTCAGGGCCGTGCGATAAAGGAAAGCGCGCGGATGGGAAATCTGTGTGTCGTCACACCGCTCGATTATCCGCAGATAGGCTTCCTGAGCGATATCCTCGGCCGCATGGCGGCTGCCGAGACGCGAACGAAGGTACCGGACCAGTTCCTGGTAGTAATGCTCTAGCAATACACCCGAAGACGGCATCGAAGCGCTTTCCCTGTTTTCCGATGATGATAGAAATCTGATGCAGGCCAAGTAGTGGCATTGCCGGCGCTTAAATTATAATAATTCTCATCAAGTTTAAAGACGTTGTTACATTTCCCCCGCCCGCAACAGGCGTTTACCGCTAAATCCGTCCTTGTCGCTTTCGTTTAATCGGCAGCCTCCCTAGCTGTTCCCTGGTGACAGCGGCCCTCTCATGGTCGGAACCCCTGCATGATGCCTCAACGCCTTCCCCGTCGCGCTGTAACCCTCGTGCTGTGCCTGATCCCGCTGGCCGCATTCGCCACCTGGCAATTGTTGCCAGGCGAGGCTGATCAGCGGCCTTCCGTCAGCGTCAGCCGTGGCAACATCGAAGCCAGCGTCACCGCGCTGGGCACCCTGCAGCCCCGCCAGTACGTCGATGTCGGCGCGCAGGCCTCTGGGCAGATCCGCACCTTGCACGTCGAGGTAGGCGACACCGTCAAGCAGGGGCAGTTGCTGGTGGAAATCGACCCTGCCACGCAACAGGCCCGGCTGGATGCCGAGCGCTATGCCATCCAGACCCTGAAAGCACAGGTCAAGGAGCAACGCGCCGAACATGTCCTGGCCGAGCAGCAGTTGCGTCGCCAGCAGCGGATGGCCACCGACGGCGCCACCCGCGAAGAGGATGTGCAAACAGCCCAGGCCAAGGTGCTGACGACCCAGGCGCGTATCGACATGTATGAGGCGCAGATTCTCCAGGCGCAGGCCACGTTGCGCAGCGCAGAGGCCGAGCTTGGCTACACACGTATCTATGCCCCGATTGGCGGCACGGTGGTGGCTGTCGATGCACGTCAAGGGCAGACCTTGAACGCGCAACAGCGCACCCCGCTGATCCTGCGGATCGCCAAGCTGTCGCCGATGACGGTGTGGGCCGAGGTCTCGGAAGCTGATATCGGCCAGGTCAAGACCGGCATGCAGGCCTACTTCACCACCTTGGGCAGTGGCGGCAGGCGCTGGACCGGTACCGTCAGGCAAATATTACCGATTCCGCCAAAGCCGCTGGACCAGCTCAGTCAAGGCGGCGGCAGCCCGGTTGCCGCCGGTGGCGCAAGCGGCAGCGGGACCGGCCGCGTGGTGCTCTACACCGTGCTGCTGGACGTCGACAACGATGACAACGCGCTGATGGCCGACATGACCGCACAGGTGTTCTTCGTCGCCGGATCTGCCAAGGATGTATTGACGGTACCGATCGCCGCGCTTCAGGGGCGCGGCCAGGGCGAGGCGCTGCAGACTGCCCACGTCTTGACCGGCAAGGGCGACGTGCAGACGCGCCAGGTACGCACCGGGCTCAGCGACCGGCTGCGCGTGCAGATCCTCGACGGCCTTGAAGAAGGTGACAAGCTGCTGATCGGCCCTGTCGGCGGCGAGGGCTGACATGAGCACCCCGCTGATAGAACTGATCGGTATCCGTAAATCCTATGGTGGCGGCGACAGCCCCCAGGTCGATGTGTTGCGTGGCATCGACCTGAAGATCCATGCCGGGGAGTTCATCGCCATCGTCGGCACCTCAGGCTCCGGCAAGTCGACCCTGATGAACATCCTCGGTTGCCTCGACCGCCCAAGCGCCGGGCATTATCGCTTCGCGGGCCAGGACGTTGCCGGCCTGAACAATGACGAACTGGCCTGGTTGCGCCGCGAAGCGTTCGGGTTCGTGTTTCAGGGCTATCACCTGATCCCTTCCGCCTCTGCGCAGGAGAACGTGGAGATGCCGGCTATCTATGCCGGGACCACCGCCGACCCACGGGCCGAAAGGGCCCAGGCGCTGCTGCAACGCCTGGGCCTGGGAGAACGCACCGGCAATCGCCCGCGCCAGCTTTCCGGTGGCCAGCAACAACGGGTATCCATTGCCCGGGCGTTGATGAACGGCGGCCATATCATCCTCGCGGACGAGCCAACGGGCGCGCTGGACAGCCACAGTGGCACCGAGGTCATGCGCCTGCTGGATGAGCTGGCCGAGCAAGGCCATGTGGTGATCCTGATCACCCACGACCGCGATGTGGCCGCTCGCGCGCACCGCATCATCGAGATCCGCGACGGTGAAGTGATCAGCGACAGCGGCGCCGACCAGGCGCCGCCACAGGCTCGCCCGGGGGCGCTGCAAGCCGAAGATCTGGCCCGGCGCCTGGTCCGCGCCGACAACCAGAGCAGCCCCTGGCTGGGCGAAACCCGGGACGCCCTGCAGGCCGCCTGGCGGGTGATGTGGAGCAACCGCACACGCACCGCGCTGACCCTGCTGGGGATCATCATCGGCGTCGCGTCGGTGGTGGTGATGCTGGCGGTGGGCGAAGGCAGCAAGCGTCAGGTCATGGCCCAGATGGGCGCGTTCGGCTCAAACATCATCTTCATGAACGGCGCCTCTCCCGCTCCGCGCGCCCCACCCGGCGACGTTCGCCTCAGCGACGTACAGGCGCTGGCCGAGCTGCCCCAGGTGAAGTCCATCATGCCGGCCATGACGGTTGAGGTTCAGGTGCGCTTCGGCAATCGCGACCTGGAGTCGACCATCGGTGGCTATACGCCTGTGTTCCCGACCCTCATGAGCTGGCCCGTCAGCGAAGGCAGCTTCTTTACCGACAACGACCTGGCCACGGCCGCGGCCGTGGCCGTGATCGGCTCGGAAGTACGCAAGAAACTGTTCGTCGACGGCCAGGACCCGATCGGCCAGTACATCCTCATCGAGAACGTGCCTTTCCAGGTGATCGGAGTGCTGGCCAGCAAAGGCTCCAGCGGTGCAAACCAGCGCAACGATCTGCGTATCGCCGTCCCGTACTCAGCGGCATCCATCCGCCTGTCCGGCACGCAACACCCGGAATACGTGATCATCGGCGCCGCCGACAGTACCCAGGTGCATGAAGCCGAACGGGCGATACGCCAACTGATGCTGAGCCTGCACGATGGCATGGAAGACTTCGAGATCGACAACAGCGCGGCGATGATCCAGGCCGAAGCTGCGACGCGCAACGGGCTGTCCCTGATGCTTGGCGCCATCGCCGCCATTTCGCTGCTGGTCGGCGGGATCGGCGTGATGAATGTGATGCTGATGACCGTCCGCGAACGCACCCGCGAGATCGGCATCCGCATTGCCACCGGTGCCCGACAGCGGGACATCCTGCGCCAGTTTCTGACCGAAGCCGTGGTGCTTTCGTTGACCGGCGGCCTTATCGGCGTCTGCCTGGCGCTGCTGATCGGCTTGGTACTCAGCCTGGCCCAGGTGGCCGTGGCGTTTTCCGCCCTGGCGATAGTGGGTGCCTTCGCCTGCTCGGTAGCCACCGGCGTCATCTTCGGCTTCATGCCCGCGCGCAAGGCTGCCGCCCTCGACCCTGTCGCCGCCCTGACCAGTGAATGACCATGACCAGAACCGCTCTTTTTATGCTGCCGCTGCTGACCTTGCTTGGCGCTTGCAGCCACACTGCTGCCCCCCTGGACAGCGGCATCGTTGCGCCCACCAACTGGCAAGGCCCGACTGGCGGCACGGCGGCCTCGGCGCAATGGTGGACAACCTTCAACAGCGCTCAACTGAGCCAGCTGATTGAGCAGGCGCGCCAAGGCAGCCATGACCTGCGCGCCGCCATGGCCAGGGTCAGGCAGGCACGGGCCGACCTGCGCATTGCCGGCGGCCCTCTGCTGCCGCGCCTCGATGCCAGTGCCGACGCCTATCAGCAGCGCTTGCTGCGAGGCCAAGGCTACAGCGAACAGGATACTTCGAGCAGTAAACGGACTTACCGCTACTTCAACACCGCCCTGACGGCCAGCTACGAGCTGGACTTCTGGGGCAAGAATGCGGCTGCTCGTGACAGTGCCCGTCTGGGCCTGCAAGCCACTGCACTTGATCGTGACACGCTCGAGCTGAGCCTGACGAGCAGCCTTGCCGATACCTATCTGAGCGCCCTCGCCGCTCGTGAGCAGGCGCGCATCGCCGCGCTCAACCTGGAAAACGCCGAAAAGATCCTCAAACTGGTGCGCACGCGCTTCCAGGCGGGGTCATCGACTGCCCTTGAACTGGCCCAGCAAGAAAGCCTTGTAGCCAATCAGCAACGCCAGTTGCCGCTCTACCAGCAAGAAGCCCGGGATGCGCAGATCACCCTGGCAACCTTGCTTGGTGTGCCGGTGCAGGCACTCGCGCTTGCCGATCAACCTTTCGATCAACTGAGCGGCCCGAGCATTGCCGCCGGCATCCCCAGCCAGTTGCTGACCCGCCGCCCGGACATCGCCGGCGCAGAGGCGCGCCTGGCGGCGGCTCAGGCGGATGTCAGCGTTGCGCGGGCGGCACTGTTCCCCACGGTGAGCCTGACGGCCAGCCTGGCCACCGGCGACAGAAAGGCCATCGACCTGCTGCGCAATCCGGCGTTCAACCTCGGTGCCGGCCTGACAGCCCCCATTTTCAACAATGGCGCCTTGCGCGCCGAGCGCGATCGCGCCATCGCTCGCCAGGACGAACTGCTCGAAGCCTATCGCAGCGTGCTGATCACCAGCTTCGGCGAAGTCGAGAAGGCGCTGAACAATGTCGATGGCCTGGACCGCCAGACACGCTGGCAGAATGAAGAGCTTGCCCAGGCCCAGCGCGCCTTCGATCTGGCAGAGAACCGCTATCGGGCCGGCGCCGAGGACCTGCTCAGCGTGCTGGAGGCGCAACGCAGCCTGTTCACCGCACAGTCCGAGCGGGTACGACTGCGCGAGGCGCGCCTGCAGGCCAGTGTTGCCCTTTACAAGGCACTGGGCGGCGGCTGGACAGCGTCCGACACGCTGATGACGGCGAAGTAGGCATGCCCCCTGTCCGGGGGCCTATCTGGCACAAAACCAGCAAATAGCGCCAGGTGCGCTACAAACCGTCACGTCTCGGGCCGGGTGCCAGATGGCGAGCGTACCAGGGCCGCTGTGGCACCCTGTCGGCCAGGCGATCGGCATCTTCTTCCGGGCTGAAGATGGCCTGCAAGGCAAGCTTCATGGTCTCGATGTCCAGTTTCCCGGTGCCGCCACCATTGCCCAGCCCCCAGGCGCCGCAACCGTCACGGGTGGGCCCCAGCCAAGGCTCGGCCACACGCACCCAGCGCCCCGGGGCAAACCATGGAACGCCATCGATCATCCGCAGTTTCACTTCCCCCGGGTGCGCCTGCTGGTGGGCCAGGTACCAGTCGTTCAGGCGGTCGTCGATCCAGCCGTGAAAGGCCCAGAACACCGGGTTCACGTGGGAGGAAAACGGATCGCCAAGGAAGTCGTTCTCGGCGCGGAACCAGCGTTCGGAGAAATCATAGTTGCGACGCCCGTAGGGCATTGGAAGATCCGAGTTCGGATCGCGCCCCAGGGATGCCCAGCGCATGTGCAGCCAGTCGTGGACCCCCAACTCGATGCGCGACCCCAACTCCCCCAGACACAAGCTGCTGAGGTATTGCGGGTCATGCAGCTGGGCTTCCCACAGCTGGAAGTTGGCGTGCAGCCCCTGACTGCTCTTGACGTAGTACAGCCACTGGCTGAAAGCATCATCGCCGGCCGCCTGCCAATTGGGCGGGACGCTGTAGCCGTCTCGGTTATCGAGGTAATCGAAGAACGCCTGGGTACCCTGCCCGATCGATGGACGTGCCGCGGGCAGGCTTATCCAGGAGCGCAGGTCCTGGACCTCGCGCACGCCATGCAGCATGTGCCGGTGCATGAACAGAAAATCCTCGCCGGAGCCGTTGCGATGGCGATCATGCCCGCGGGCGTTGCGCTCCTTGCCCAGGGGGCCGACCTGCCAGCCCAGCGCACGCACCATCTGCCGTCGAGACTCATCAATGCGGTGCCAGCGATCACGGCTGGCATGCCAGAGCTGATGATAGTAACGACGCTGCGGCGAAATCAGGTCCTCGTGCAGGGCCGCCACGAACGGCAACCGCTCACGCGCCAGCACGAAGGGTCGGCGCACAGCGACAAAGCCCGCCATTGCTCCGGAATGCCCTGCCTGGGTCCCTGCCAGGCGTACTTGCCCGCTAAGGGTCGCGCTGCCTCCGCCCTGGCTCCAGTCGCCCCATATCTCATCCAGCACGGCATCGCAGTCATAGGCCTCGCCAGAGCCGGCAATCATCTTCAACCGCACGTTCGGCAATCGGTCGGCCGCTAGCGGACCGTAAACCTGCAAGCCCTGGTCGCCATATGGCGCAGTGCCCAGGTAACCGCGCACGGCACGGGCACCCTGCCCTACGTCGAGCAACAGCTGTTGCGGCCCGGCCAGCTCTGCCAGCGCCGGGTGATCGCCCACCAGGCGCCAGTCCCAGATCCCGACCAGGCGCTCACCCAACAGCGCATTGGGCAGGTCGTCGACCGGCACCGCTGGTTCGTCACTGCTCAGCTCCGCTTCCTGGGCCCGCTCCCACTCCTGCCGTGCGTAATAGGCGGCAGGCAGTGCAACACCAGCGGCCACCAGGCCGGCCAGGATCTTTCGACGTGACACTTTCATCCACTGTACTCATGACGTGACTCCTGCTGCAAAAACGAATGGTTGAGGAAGCGATTTAGAGGGACGCTAAATTCTCTTGGCGTCTGCTCGTTTCACCCAACAAGTTCGAACGGCATGGGGCCGTCGTGCAGGCGACCGAGTACGCAATGAAGAAACAGGCTTTGTTTTCGCGCAGATGGCCATGGGCATTGGCACTTCTGCTTCTGCTCCTGCTCCTGGTAGCCGCAGGTGCCTGGGGGTATCGGGCCTACCTTGCCAAGCACCCGTACAGCCGCGAAATCGAAGAGCGAGCCAACGCCCTGCAGGCGCGCATCCCGGCGCTGGATGCACACCTTGACGTGCCGTTGAACTACGGCGCCAGTGGCAGGGAAGCGAATCGTGACGGCCCGACCCAGTTCGACCTGGTGAAAGCTGCCAAGGGCCGCCTGAGTGGCGCGTCGATCGCGATCTGGTCATGGCCGGAGTTCTGGCGCGGGCCCAATTGGCCGCACCGGCCCACCCCCGGGTTCAAGGCTGCGATGGCCAACGAACTGGAAGTGCGCTATCGGATCATCACCAGCATCGCCAAGGATTTCCCGGCACAGGCGGGGATCGCCTACACACCTGCCGACTTCCGCCGACTGGCCAGTGAAGGCAAGTTCGCCATCATCATCAGCCTGCTCAACGCCGCGCCCCTTGGCGATGACATCGACAAGCTCGACCACTGGGCCGCACGCGGCATGCGGGTGTTCGGCCCGGGCTACGTCGGCAACAACAGCTGGGCCGACTCGGCACGCCCCTTGCCCTTCCTGGGGGATTCGGTGGACCCGCTGGGCGGGCTCTCCGACATTGGTCGGCGCGCCATCACCCGGCTCAACGACCTCGGCGTGGTCATCGATGTCTCGCAGATGTCCAGCCAGGCCCTGACCCAGGTCACCGAACTGAGCCGGGCACCGGTGATGGCTTCGCACACCGGCGTGCAAGGCCTGATGGACATCCGCCGCAACCTCAGCGACGTCGACCTGGCACACATCAAGGCTACCGGCGGGCTGGTCAATATCGTGGCCTACTCCCACTACCTCAAGCCGTTCTCGCGCCCGACCATCGAGAAGATGAATGCCTTGCGCGCCAGGTATGGTTTGCCCGACATACAAAGCCAGACCCAGATGGGCACCACCACCGACCCGGTGTTCTCGATCTGGTCGGAGAAGAAGTTCGGCGAATACCTCACGCCCTTTTACGACATCGTCGGCGCCGAGCCCAAGGCAACCCTGGCCGACTATGTCGACTCGATCGATTACGCGGTGAAGAAGATCGGTATCGACCATGTCGGCATCAGTTCGGACTTCAACGACGGCGGCGGTGTGGTCGGCTGGGAAGATGCCAGCCAGAGCCGCAACGTCACCGCCGAACTGATACAGCGTGGCTATTCCGATGAAGACATCGCCAAGCTCTGGGGAGCCAACTTCCTGCGTGTGTGGGAAGCCGCCCAGAAGGCCGCCAGGCCGACCCCTCCTCCCGTTGCCCACAACCTGCAAGGAACCCCATGAAACGGCTGACCTCACTGATTGCCATCGGTTGCCTCTCGCTTTCGCTCGAAGCCCTCGCTGCCGACCCGGCGGTACCGGGCAAGGTTTTCAAGGACTGCAAGGATTGCCCGGAAATGGTCGTACTGCCCGCCGGCAGCTACGTGATGGGCACGCCCGATGACGAACTGGGCAAACAGGACGATGAAGGTCCGCTGCACACCGTGACATTCGCCAAGGCTTTCGCCATGAGTCGCTTCCATGTGACCGCCGGGCAATGGCAGGCCTATGCCAGGGAAACCCACACTGTGCTGCCCGACGGCGACAACCGCCCGGGCCGTTTGTGCAAGAACGGCAAGCCCAGCTACCCGCAAGGCCCGAGCCAGCCTGCAGTCTGCATGACCTGGGAGGAAGCACGCGGCTACATCGGCTGGCTCGCGAAGAAAACCGGCAAGCCCTACCGCATGGTCAGCGAAGCCGAACGCGAGTACGCCGGTCGCGCCGGCTCCACCGGCCCCTTCCCGTTCCCCTTCGACGAGGAAGGCGAGTATCAGATCAGCAAGCATGCCAACACCTACGGGCCGCGCGATGGCTTCACCTATACGGCACCGGTCGGCAGCTTCCCGGCCAATGCGTTCGGCATGTATGACACGCATGGCAATGTCTACGAGTGGGTCGAGGACTGCTGGCATACCGATTATGTCGGCGCGCCCACCGACGGTAGCGCCTGGACCACCGGTGACACCTGCACGCACCGGCAGATCCGCGGTAACGACTACCTGGAACCCCCGATCTTCTCGCGTTCGGGCAACCGTAACGAGCGCAAACCTGAAGTGCGCGGTGACTGGCTGGGCTTTCGCGTAGCGCGCGCGCTCGAGGACGGCGAATACAACTGACCCACTGCAGAGAAGGATCTTTACCCACCTCTGCCCCCCCGCACAAGGAGTCAACGACATGAGCGCCTCAACTCTCCACGACCTGATCGGCGTAGGCTTCGGCCCGTCCAACCTGGCGCTGGCCATCGCCCTGCAAGAGCTTTCCCAGAGCCATGGCAAGGCCATTGATGCCTTGTTCATGGATAAACAGGAGCACTATCGCTGGCATGGCGATACCTTGTCCTCGCAGAGCGAACTGCAGATTTCGTTCCTCAAGGACCTGGTTTCACTGCGCAACCCCACCAGCCCGTACAGCTTCGTCAACTACCTCAAGCAGCAGGGCCGCCTGGTCGACTTCGTCAACCTGGGTACCTTCTACCCGTGCCGACTGGAGTACAACGACTACCTGGGCTGGGTCGCCGGGCAGTTCGCCGAGCAGGCACTGTATGGCGAAGAAGTGCTGCGCATCGAGCCCGAACTCGATAACGGGGTCATTCATCACCTCAGACTGATCTCGCGCAATGCACAAGGCATGCAGCGGACCCGTCGCACCCGTTCGGTGGTGATCAGCACCGGTGGCTCACCGAAGATTCCAGCCATTTTCGCGCCGCTGCGCAACGATGCCAGGGTTTTCCACCATTCTCGCTATCTCTCCGGCATGCAGAACCTGGCCCCCGGCCATGGCAAGCCGATGCGTGTCGCGATCATCGGTTCCGGGCAGAGTGCCGCCGAGGCGTTCATCGACCTGAACGACAGCTTTCCTTCGGTGCAGGCTGAAATGATCCTGCGCAGCTCAGCCCTCAAGCCCGCCGACGACTCGCCTTTCGTCAACGAGATCTTCGCCCCAGCCTACACCGACCTGGTGTTCCAGCAAGCACCGGCAGACCGCGAAAAGTTGATCGGCGAATACCACAATACCAACTACTCCGTCGTCGATCTGGAGCTGATCGAGCGCATCTATGCCGTGTTGTACCGGCAGAAGATCACCCGTCAGCCCCGCCACGCGGTGCTCTGCCGGCAGCACGTGGCGGCGGCGGTCGACGTCGGGGGTGGCATCGAACTGACCCTGCGCGACCTCGCCACCGGGCAGCAGCAGACCCACCGCTACGATGCCGTGATCCTGGCCACAGGCTACGAGCGCAAGAGCCATCAGCACCTGCTCGAGCCGCTTCTGCCTTACCTGCATGGCCTGGAAGTGGACCGTACCTACCGCGCCCTGGCCACCCCACAGCTCAAGGCGCCAGTGTTCCTGCAAGGTTTCTGCGAGGCCACCCACGGCTTGAGCGACACCTTGCTTTCGGTGCTGCCAATGCGAAGCGAAGAGATCGGGCAAGCACTCTATGCCGCCCTGAATCTTTCCAGCAGCGCTCACAAGGCGCCGAGCAAATCCCTTGCCAGCGTCGGCTGATCAATCCAGGAGCCCATCATGTCCCAGCCCACCCGCGGCGCCGTGCAGGATCTTTTCGCCCTGCTCAAGCCGTTCAAATATACCGTCGCGCTGTCCGTCATCCTGGGCATAGTCGGCGGCCTCAGCATCACCTTCCTTCTGGCCACCATCAACCGGGCCCTGAACGACGACACCGGCCTGACCCAGGGCGTGGTCTGGGGATTCGCCGGGCTTTGCCTGGTGGCCCTGGCCAGCTCGGTGTTTTCCGACATCGGTAGCAACCGGGTGGGCCAGAACATCATCGCCGCCTTGCGCAAGGAACTGGGCGAGAAGGTGCTGTCGGCCCCCATCGAACAGATCGAGCGCTATCGCAGCCATCGACTCATCCCGGTGCTGACCCACGACGTGGACACCGTCAGCGATTTCGCTTTCGCCTTCGCACCACTGGCAATTGCCTTGACCGTTACCCTGGGCTGCCTGGGCTATCTGGCAGTGCTGTCCTGGCCGATGTTCCTGCTGATGCTGGCAGCCATCGCACTGGGTACCGCCGTGCAGTACATCGCCCGAGCCAAGGGCATTCGAGGGTTCGTCGCGGCACGGGATGCCGAAGATGAACTGCAACGGCACTACAATGCAATTGCCGGCGGCGCCAAGGAGCTGCGTATCCACCGCACACGCCGTCAGCGCATGTTCAGCCGCAACATCCAAGGGACGGCCGACAAGATACGCGACACCCAGATCCGCTCCATCAATACCTTCGTCATCGCCAAGACCTTCGGCTCGATGCTGTTCTTCGTGGTCATCGGCCTGGCACTCGCTCTGCAATCCTTGTGGCCTAGCGGCGACAAGGCAGTGATGAGCGGTTTCGTGCTGGTGCTGCTGTACATGAAGGGCCCGCTGGAATACCTGATAGGCACGTTGCCCATCGTCAGCCGGGCTCAGATCGCCTTTCGCCGGATTGCCGAGTTGTCGGAGCAGTTCTCCTCCCCCGAGCCGCACTTGCTGCTCGAAGACAAGGCCAGCCAGCTGCCCGCCTTGCGCACCCTCGAACTGCATGACGTGCGCTTTGCCTTCCCGCCGGTCGACAGCAACGCACCGTTTACCCTGGGGCCGGTGGACCTGCAGATCCGCCAGGGCGACATCGTCTTCATTGTTGGCGAGAACGGCTGTGGCAAGACCACACTGATCAAGCTGCTGCTAGGGCTGTACCCGCCGCAAAAAGGCGAGATACGCATCAACGACCAGGCGATCACCGCGCTGAACCGCGATGATTATCGCCAGCTCTTCACTACCATCTTTTCCGATTACTACCTGTTCGACGACCCCTTCCTGGGGGCCCAGCAGGTGCCGGAAAGCGCCGAGGTCTATCTCAAGCGACTGGAAATCGCACACAAGGTGAGCATTCGCGACGGCAGTTTCACCACCACCGACTTGTCGACCGGGCAACGCAAGCGACTGGCGCTGATAAACGCCTGGCTGGAAGAGCGCCCGGTGCTGGTGTTCGATGAATGGGCTGCGGACCAGGACCCGACCTTCCGACGCATTTTCTATACCGAGCTGCTCCCCGAGCTGAAGCGCCTGGGCAAGACAATCATCGTCATCAGCCATGATGACCGCTATTTTGATGTCGCCGACCAGCTGGTGCGCATGGAAGCCGGCAAGGTGGTGGTCGAGGCGTGTGTCGCCTGATTCACTGGAAGCGGGGGACTTGACTGGCGTCCCCCTGCATCACATTTCCCTTCCCCTCCAACTTCCTCTTCCTCTTCCTCTTCCTCTTCCTCTTCCTCTTCCTCTTCCTCTTCCTCTTCCTCTTCCTCTTCCTCTTCCTCTTCCTCTTCCCCTTCACCTTCCCCTTCACCTTCACCTTCACCTTCCCCTTCACCTTCACCTTCCCCTTCACCAACCTGACCTCTAGATGTTGTGGCAAGCCCTGCCAGCCCGATCCAGATTTCAAGACATACGCGCATAAAAAACCCCACCCGACAACGCCGGGCAGGGCTGGTAAAGGCAGTTGACTCAGTACTGATAACGCAAGGTCACCGAGAAGTTGCGCGGGTCGCCGTAGTACAAGCCACCCCAGTTGTTGGAGGTCGGCAACGACTGGTAGTAGACCTTGTCCAGGGCATTGTTCAAGTTGTACTGAACGCTGAACTGGCGGTTGATCTGGTAGTTGGCGTGCAGATTCAGCAAGGCGTAGCCGCCCTGCTTGATATCATAGCCGGTGGTGTCGGCGGAGGTACGGCTCTGGGCGTAGACATCGCCACCCACATTCCATTGGTCCAACACGCCAGGCAGACGGTAGTCAGTAGAGACTTTCAGCAAACGGCGGGGGATCTTGCTGTAATAGTCGCTACCCTTGCTGCTGCCAGCCACATACTCCGGGTCGCTGTAGGTGTAGCCGGCACTGACGTTCCAACCTTGTACGGGTTCACCCGAGACCTCCAGTTCGAAACCGCGGTTGCGAACCTTGGCGCCGGTCTTGTAGCACTTGCTGGTACCGGTCACGCCACAAGTCGGCGCAACCGACAGTGCCTCCGGCATGTTCTGCAAGTCGGTCTGGAAGATCGCGAAGGAGGTATTGAGGGCACCATCGAAATACTCGCTCTTGATACCGGTCTCGTAGTTCTCGCCTTCGATCGGATCCAGCAGCGTGTTCCCCGCACCATAGTAGCTCTGAGTCTTGTAGATCTCGGTGTAGCTGGCATACCAGGTGTGGTTCTTGTTGAGGTCATACACCAGGCCGGCATAGGGCACCATACGACCGTTTTCTTTGTATTGGTCGTTTGTATACGGGCTGCTGACCTTATAGTCGGACCAACTGAAACGGGTACCCAGAATCAGGCTCAAATCGTCCGTAACGCTGAAGCGCGAGGCTAGGTAGAGCCCGCGTTCTTTGCGAATGTAGTTGTAATCGCTCCCGGTGGCAGAAAGGATCGGGTGCGGCAGCGAGCTGTAGTCGAAATCGGTGATATCGACGACCGGGTTGTTGGTCGCAGTCTTGATGACCGCGTCGAAATCGTCCTTGCGGGTGTTGGCGCCGAACATCAGTTGGTGCTCGCGGCCAAACAGCTGGAACGGCCCGGTGGCGTACAAATCCACACCAAACTGGGTGTCTTTGTAGTCTGCTTGCGAAACAGTCAACCTGGTGTTGTCACCGGATACCCGGTTCGGGTAGGACGACAGAAAGTCCGCGTTCGACCAGATCGAGTTCATCGCCAGCGTCACCTTCCACTCGTTGTCGAAGTAGTGGGTGATGTCGCTGAACAGGTTGTAGTTGTTGCGGTCCAGATGCGCCCACTTGCCATTGAGGTTGGTGGAACGCGACAGCGGGTAGAACGAGCCGTCGGCGCGGGTATTCAAGCCGCCCCAGTCATAGCCATTCTGGTTGTCCTTCTGGATGGTGGCGCCCAGGGTGAGGACGGTGGAATCATTCAGGTCTGCTTCGCCGATCAGGTACAGCAGCTGGTTGTCGCGCTGGGCACCATCACGGTAACTGTCGGCAGTGTTGTAGTAGGCCACCGCTCGGCCACGGATGTTGCCCTCATCGGTCAGCGGGCCGGATACGTCCACCTGGCTGCGATAGTTGTCCCAGGAGCCAGCCCCCAGTTCCGCGCCCAGGCGAAAGTCGCGCGTCGGGCGCTTGCGAATCAGGTTGATGGCCGCCGAGGGGTTGCCGGTGCCCTGCATCAGGCCATTGGCACCGCGCACAACTTCAACCCGGTCGTAGATGGCCATGTTCGCCGTGGACATGACGTCCATGGAGTAGTTTTCCGAGATGTTGGTCGGAATGCCGTCGTACTGCAGGTCGTTGATCTCGAAGCCGCGCGCGTAGTAGGTGGAGCGATCGGTGCCGAGCTTGGTCAGGGTGATCCCGGTGACAGTGCGGGCAATGTCGTCGAGGTTCTGGACGTTCTGATCGTCCATCTTCTTGCGGGTCACAACGGTCACCGACTGCGGCGTCTCGCGCAGGCTCATGGCCATTTTGGTGGCGGTGGTGCTGACACCGGTGGTGTAGGTGCCGGTGCCTTCGGTGGTGGCGCCGAGGGCTACGGCGCTGACGGCTGTGGGGTTCAGTTCCATCACTGAGGAGTCGACCGCGTGAATCATCAGCACCCCGTCCTGCAGGCTGTAGCGCACACCGGTGCCCGCCAGCATCTGGGCGATGGCGTCCCGCACTTCCAGGCTACCGCGCACGGCGGTGCTGCGCTTGCCGTCGACGTCGGTCGGGTTGAACAGCACCTGGATATTGGCTTGCTGGCCCAGGGCCTGGATCGCCGAGGAGAGTCTCTGCGACGGAATGTCGAACGCCAAAGCTTGCGCGTAGCTGACGCTGGAGGCCATCAGGCCGAGGGTCAGGGCGCTGAGGTGGAAAGGTGAACGCAGAGCCCGCCGCATGCAGAGCGCCTTGAGCAGGGACCGGTTCTGTTGTTGAGTCGGCATGATTTTATAAAGTCCTGAGAGCGAATAGCGGATAACAATGCTTCGTATTTCTAAATAAGACGGAACATCGTGAAAAACCGGATGAACTTTTTGAAAAAAGTTATCCAGCCCCCTCAGTGGCTTCCCAGGGCCTGAGCTAGACGCTCGCCGAGATCGGTCTGGATGGCCACAACGTCTTCGACCACCGCGTCCATGCGCATGAAGTCGTGGGTCATGCCCTCGTGGACCTGAAGCTGCACCGGCGCGCCCGACTCACGCAGGTGCGCGGCATAGGCCACGCCCTCGTCCAGCAGCGGGTCGTGGCCGGCCAGCAGCAGCCAGGTGGGTGCCAGGCCCGCCGGCAGCGCCCCCAGCAGTGGCGACAAGCGCGGGTCGGCGCGGTCCTCGGGGCGACGCTGGTAGTGGCTGTAGAACCACTCGAGGCTCTGCCGCTCGAGCAGGTAGCCGCTGGCATAGCGCTGGTGGGATTCGCGCCAGCAACTGGCATCGGTCACCGGGTACAGCAGCACTTGCAGGCAAGGCCGCACCAGCGCCTGACCAAGGCTGTTGGCCAAGGCTGCGGCCAGGCTGCCCCCGACGCTGTCGCCGCCGACCGCCAGCCGGGCCCGGTCCAGGTTCAGCTCGCGCTGTTCCAGCAGCCAGGCCCAGGCGTCCTCGGCATCTTCGAAGGCGGTGGGGAAGCGCCATTGCGGCGCCAATCGGTACTCCACCGCGATCACCACCTGCCCGGACTGCTGAGCCAGCGTCCGGCACAGGTTGTCATGGGAATCGAGGCTGCCAACCACATAGCCGCCGCCATGGAAATACAGCAAGGCGCCCTGCTCCGTGATGCCCGGCGCCTGCCGGGCGTACAGCCGGCCTTGCAGCCAGTGACCGTCACGGGTCTGAAAACGCAGGGGCTGGACGTGCTCGATCTCCACCGGGACCAGGTTCATCAGCAGCGATGATTCGTCAAACTGGGCGCGCGCCTGTTCCGGGCTCATCTGGTGCATGGCAATGCTTTTGCCAACATCGCGGCCAGCCTCCACCAGCTCCAGGTAAGCGGCGATATCCGGGTTCAAGGTCATGGGAACATCCTGAGAATCAGAGAAAGGCGCCCTTGCGGGCGCCGAAAGGGGTTCAAGACAGGCTGGTGACCGGCGCATCCAGCAGTTGCAGCAAGGCGTCCAGTACCTGGCGATGGTGCGGCACCTCATAGTGACCGCAGTCGAGCCAGACACTCGCCGCCGGCCCCTGGCCCAGCTGCTGATACAGCGCCTGGGCCTCGGCCTCTCGGCCATGGACCCACCAACAGTGAGCACGGGCCTGGACCGGTGCACAGGCCGTCAGGGCCGAGGACAATCCACGCAAGTGCCGGCCGGTGGCCAGGCCCAGGGCCAGGTCCTCGGTACTAAGGCCTGCCGGCAATTGCCGCGGCTGTTCCTGCGCCTCGGCTCGGGCAACCGGCTCGGCCCCCGGAACGAAC
Organism: Pseudomonas sp. BP01; assembly: GCF_022760795.1. Taxonomy (NCBI): domain Bacteria; kingdom Pseudomonadati; phylum Pseudomonadota; class Gammaproteobacteria; order Pseudomonadales; family Pseudomonadaceae; genus Pseudomonas; species Pseudomonas sp. BP01. The sequence continues at coordinate 32,371 of NZ_JAFBKA010000021.1, read as the reverse complement.
CCGTCAAGCATCCCCAGAAACGCCACCTGCTGGCCTTGGAGCTCCAGCTCCGCAGCCATCAGCGCCGCCAGGGTCGCACCCAGCGACCAACCGGCCAGCCAGTAAGGCCCCAGGGGCTGACGCTCGCGCACATAGCCGACGTAGTCCTGGGCCATGGCCAGCAACGACTCGTCGCTCCAGCCTGGATCCAGCAGCATCCGCGACTGGATCGCCAGCACTTGGCGCTGTCCATCGAGGCTACGGGCCAATGGCTCGTAGTCGAACACCGTGCCGTAGCCGGCATGCACGCAGAACAGCGGCGGCTGCCCCGGCGCCGGGCCGTTGAGCGCCAGCACCGCGTTGGCACCGGCCGTGGCAGCCGATTCGCCGCTGAGCTCGGCGATGGTCGGCTTCTGAATCAGGTCTCGCAGCTTCAGGGTCAGGCCCAGGGCCTTCAGCGGTCGGCTGCGGGCCACCACTTGCAAGCTGAGGATCGAATCGCCACCCAGCTCGAAGAAGTTGTCGTGCAGGCCGACCCGCTCGACCTTGAGCACCTTGGCCCAGATTTCGGCCAGTGCGATCTGCAACTCGGTCCGGGGTGCCACGTAGCCACCCGTCGCCTGGGCCAATTGCGGGTCGGGCAAGGCCCGGCGATCAAGCTTGCCGTTGGGGTTCAGCGGCATCGCCGCCAGCACGCTGATCTGCCAAGGCACCATGAACTCCGGCAAGGCCTGCTTGAGGGCCTCGCGCAGGCCCGGGCCGATGGACGGGTCGGCCAGCCACTCGGGCGCACCCACCACATAAGCGAGCAGGCGCTTGCCGCCAGGCAGCTCCCGGGCGATCACCGCCGCCTCGCGGACCCCGGGCTGGGCCAGCAGGCGGGCTTCAATCTCGCCCAGCTCGATGCGCAGGCCCCGGATCTTGACCTGGTTATCGACCCGCCCCAAGTAATGGAAGGTGCCGTCGGCGTCCTCGCGCACCAGGTCGCCGGTGCGGTACAGCCGCTCGCCACGGCCGTACGGGTCGGCGACGAACCGTTCGGCGCTCAACCCCGGACGGTGCAGGTAGCCGCGAGCGAGGAACTCGCCGCCCAGGTACAGCTCGCCGGCCACGCCCGGCGGCAGCGGATTGAGGTCGCTGTCCAGCACCAGCGCCCGGCGCGGCCCCACAGGCTCGCCGATCGGTGCATACGCGCTGGTGCAGCGGCGTCGGGCGTCGGCGCGCCAGAGCAGTGGAGTGACCACGGTTTCGGTGGGGCCGTAGCCGTTGATCAGGTACTGGGCCCCCAGTACCTCCCGGGCTTGCTCATAAGTGGCCTGGGGCAAGGCGTCGCCACCAAAGCAGTAGACCCGCATGGACGCTGGCGCACCATCGAGGCGGGCCTGCTCGATCAGTTGCTGCAGGTAGGCCGGCGGGAAAGCCGCCACCGTCACTTGATGCTGATCCAGGGCGCGCAAGGTCTGTTCCGGGGTCCAGAGTTGCTCGTCACGCACCAGCAGGCGGGCCCCGTGAGTCAACGCAGTCAACCAGCGCTCATGGGCGCCGTCGAAGGCGAACGACATGAAATGCAGCTCGCAATCGACCGGACTCATCTCGTAGCGCAGGCCGATGGCGTGGCAATGTCGGGCCAACGGGCCGTGGCTGACCGCCACGCCCTTGGGCAACCCGGTGGAGCCGGAGGTGTAGATCACATAGGCAAGGTTATCGGCATGCAAGTTCACGCTCGGGGCCTGCTCCACCTCGGGCATGGATGCCAGCGTCCCCAGCTCCAGGCAGGCCAGCCCGGGCGGAACCGGCAGGCTGGCACGGGCCGCGCTATCGGTGATCAACAATTGCGCGGCGCAGTCCTCGAGCAGGTAGGCCAGGCGCTCGCGGGGGTAGTTCAGGTCCAGCGGCACATAGGCGCCGCCGGCCTTGAGCACCGCCAGCAGGCTGACCAGCAGACCGGCGCTGCGTGGCAACGCAACTGCCACCCGCCCTTCCGGGCCGACGCCGGCGGCGATCAGTCGGTGGGCCAGGGCGTTGCTGCGCCGGTCCAGCTCGGCATAGCTCAGGGATTGCCCGGCGCAGCTCAGGGCCAAGGCCTGAGGCTGCTGGCGAGCCAAGCCTTCGATACGCTGGTGCACCCACTGCGCCGGGGCCGCTTCGACCGCCAGGGGTTGCGGCGCCGACACCGGCAGGCCAAGCTGGCCCAAGCGCTGGTCGGGGCTGTCGCACAGGCGTTGCAGCAGGCTTTCCATGGCGGCGCGGATGGCCAGCACGGTCTCGTCCTCGAAGCAGCGACGCAAGTACATGTACTCGATCGACAGGCACCCCTGTTCCACGGTGACCATCAAGTCCATGGGGAAGTCGGTCAGGCCGCTGCCCGTACTCGGGCCGAACTCCAGGGAGGCGTCGCTGAACTGGCGCAAAGCCTCATCCACCGGTTGGTTCTCGAACACGATGATGCTGTCGAACAGCGCCCGCCCGGCCTGCCCGGCCCAGCGCTGGATGTCGGCCAGGGCCACGTACTCGTGATCGCGCATGCCCAGGTTGCAGTCCTGCAGCTCGCGCAGCCAAGCACCGACATGGGCCTCGGGGTGTAGCTCGCGCACCACCGGCAGGGTATTGATGAACAGCCCCATGATCCGTTCGGCGCCGGGCAACGTCGGTGAACGCCCGGCCACAGTGGAGCCGAAGGCCACGCTGCGCTGGCCGCTGAAGCGGCTAAGCAGGATCAGCCAGGCGCCTTGCACCAGCGTGTTGAGGGTCACGTGCTGGGATCGCGCGAAGGCGCTCAGGGGCTCGGCGTCCAGGTGGCTATAAAGGGCTTCGTGGCCCTGGCGTCCGGCTTGCACTGGCACGGTGCTGGCCAGCAGGCAGGGCTCCTCCAGGCTCGCCAGCTGCTCACGCCAGAAGCGCTCGCCAGCGCCGGCATCCTGGCGTTGCAGCCATGCGATATAGTCCCGGTACGGGGTGGCTGCGACCAGGTCGCGCCCGGCATACAGGCCCAGCACCTCGCCGATCAGCTGCGAGAGGCTCCAGCCGTCCACCAGGATATGGTGGTAGGTCCAGATCAACTGGTGCTGGTGCTCGCCCGTGCGCACCAGCAGCACCCGCTGCAGGGATGGCTGGTCCAGGGCAATGCCCTGTGCCCGCTCTTGGGCGGCAAGCTCGGCAACGCCCTGCTCCTGGTCTGTCCATTCGCGGCCATCGACTACCCGCAGCGGGGTGCACACGCTGTCGAGCACGAACTGCAGCGGTTCATTCAGCTCCTGCCAGATAAAGCCAGTGCGCAGAATGCTGTGGCGTCGGCACACCTCAGCCAGTGCGGCGCCGAAGCGCTCGCTGTCCAGGCCCTTGACCGAGATGCTGAGCTGGTTGACGTACACGCCGCCGGCCTGTTCGTTCAGGCACTGGAACAGCATGCCCTGCTGCATCGGCGACAGCGGATAAAGGTCAGCCAACTGTGCGTGGGACACCGGCAGCCGTGCCACCTGCTCATCGTTCAGGCGATGTAGCACAGCCGGGACCTCGATTACCGGTTGCTCCCGCGCCTCGCTGGCCTGGGCCGCCAGTTGACGCACGGTGGGGAACTGGAACACCAGCCGGGGGTTGATCTCCAGCCCCGCCTGACGGGCCCGGGCCACCACCTGGATCGACAAGATCGAGTCACCGCCCAGTTCGAAGAAATTGTCCAGCGCGCCGACCTGAGGCACCCGCAACACCTGCGCCCAGATCTCGCCCAACAGGGTTTCCACCGGGCCGCACAGGCCGACGTGCTCGGCGCTGGCCTGGCGCTCAGGCGCCGGCAGGGCCTTGCGGTCGAGCTTGCCACTGGGGCTCAGGGGCATGCGTTCGAGCGCCAGCCAGTACGCCGGCACCATGTACTCGGGCAGTTGCGCCGCCAGGTGCACCTGCAACAGCGCCTTCCAGTCATCCCGCTGTTCGGTCAGCACCAGCCAGGCCACCAGTTGGCTGGCATCAAGCACCTGCACGCAGACATCCTGGACCAACTCATGCTCCAACAGCCGCGCCTGGATTTCCCCCAGTTCGATGCGCAGGCCGCGCAGCTTGACCTGATGGTCGGTGCGCCCCAGGTACTCAATCACCCCATCGTCCCGGTAGCGTGCCAGATCGCCTGTGCGGTACATGCGTTGACCGGGGTTGAACGGGTCCGCCGGGAAACGCTCGGCGGTCAGGCCCGGGCGGCGGTGATAGCCGCGGGCCAGGCCGATGCCACTGAGGTACAGCTCGCCACGGGCGCCCACTGGTAACGGCTGCAGGCTGTCGTCCAGTATGTAGCAGGCCAGGTTGTCGATCGGCTGGCCGATCGGCACGCTGTCGCGGCCCTCTTCCCGGCAGGTCCAGTGGGTAACGTCGATGGCCGCCTCCGTGGGGCCATATAGGTTGTACAGCCCGGTGTCAGGCAGCTTGTCGAAGACCTGGGCCTGGGTATCGGCCAGCAGCGCTTCGCCGCTGCAGAACAGCCGGCGGACCGAGGCGCAACGGTCGACCTGCGGCTCCTGCAGGAACACCTGCAACATCGACGGCACGAAATGCAGGGTGGTGACTTGCTCACGCTCGATCAACTCGATCAGCCGCGCCGGGTCGCGGTGGTCGCCGGGGGCGGCGAGCACCAGGCGGGCGCCGACCATCAGCGGCCAGAAGAACTCCCAGACCGAAACGTCGAAGCTGAACGGCGTTTTCTGCAGTACCACATCACCGCTGTGCAAGGCATACGCCCGCTGCATCCAGCCAATACGGTTGATCAGCGCCCCGTGCCAGTTGCCGGCGCCCTTGGGCCGGCCGGTGGAACCAGAGGTGTAGAGCAGGTACATCAGCCCCTCGCCGTCCAGGCCGGCGATGGCCGGGCGCTGTGGGGTCCGCCCCTGCAGGGCCTCCAGTTGCAAGCACTTGACCCCATCGAAGGCGCCGAGTCGCTGCAGCACCGACGCCTGCCCCAGCAGCACGCGAATGCCGCTGTCCTCGGCCATGTAGGCCAGGCGCTCGGCCGGGTAGTCCGGGTCCAGCGGCACATACGCGGCGCCGGCCTTGAGCACCGCCAGCAGGCTGACCACCAGTTCCAGGCTGCGCTCGGCGCAAACCCCGACCAAGGTCTGTGTCCCGACGCCGGCATCGATCAATTGCCAGGCCAGGTGGTTGGCGCGTTCGTCGAGCTGGCGGTAACTCAGGCGCTGGCCCTCGAAGACAACAGCGATGGCATCCGGCGTGCGCTCGACCTGGGCCTCGATGATGGCGTGCAGGGGTTGTTGCACGGGGTAGTCATGGCCGGTGCGGTTGAAGTCCGCCAGCACGTGCTGGTGCTGGACCGCTGGCAAGACCCCGAGCTGGCCCAATGGCCGCTGCGGCAGCAAGGCGAGGGACTCGGCCAGGTGCACCCACTGCTGCAGCAACCCGGCGATGCTGGCCGGCGTGAAGCGCGCGCGCTCGTAGCTGGCGTGAATCTTCAAAGTCTGGCCCTGATGGACCAGCAGGGTCAGCGGATAGCTGGTGCGCTCCTCGTTGATCAGCCCGTCGAAGGCCAGGCCGTGCGGGGCCTTCTCCTGCAGAGCCTGGGATACCGGGTAGTTCTCGAACACCAGCAAGGTATCGAACAGGGCCATGCCATTGCTGCCGGCCCAGCGCTGTATATCCGCCAGGCGCGTGTGCTCCTGCTCGCGCAGGGCCAGGTTCAGGGCCTGGACCTGGCGCAACCAGTCGCTGCCAGTCTGCCTCGGGTCCGGGCTGCTGATCACCGGCAGGGTGTTGATGAACAGGCCGATCTGCTGTTCGATGCCGTCCAGCTCCGCCGGGCGGCCGGACACGGTGGCGCCGAAGGCCACGCAATCCTGGCCGCTCAAGCGCTGCAACAGCACGGCCCAAGCGCCCTGGAGCAGGCTGTTGAAGGTCACTTTCATGTCCCGGGCAGCCTGGGCCAGCCGGGTGCAACGGGCCTCGTCGAGCAGTTCGAAGGCATCGCCATAACCCTCCGCGGCTTCGAGCAGCGGCGGTTGCAACTGGGCCAGCAGGGTCGGTTCGGCCAGTGGTGCCAGCTGGGCTTTCCAGAAGCCCTCGCTGGCCTGCGGATCCTGACGCTTCAGCCAGTCGATGTAGTCGCGGTAGCGCCCGGCACCGGCCGTAAGGGCCTTGCCGCTGTAGCGCTGCAGCACTTCGCCGAGCAGTTGGGAGTTGCTCCAGCCATCCATCAGGATGTGGTGGACGGTGTAGATCAGGTGGTGCCGGCCCGGTGCCGTGGCGACCAGGGTCAGGCGCAGCAGCGGCGGCCGCTGCAGGTCGAAACCTTGAGCTCGTTGGTCCAGGGCCAGCGCCTCCAGGGCGCCTGGCAGGTCCTCGCGACCCTGCCAGTCAAGCACCTGCAACGGCAGCGGCAGCGGCTTGCAGACCACCTGCAGCGGCTCGGCCAGGTCGTTCTGCCAGATGAACCCGGTACGCAGAATGGCATGGCCGTCCAGGGCCGCCTGCCAACTGTCGACGAAACGCTGCAGATCCAGGCCGCTGACATCCATGCGCAGCTGGTTAACGTACTGGGCGCGCTGCTGCTCGTACAGCGTGTGGAACAGCATGCCATGCTGCATCGGCGCCAGCTCGTAGATATCCTCGATGTCCCGGGCCGCGACCGGGAGTTGATCCAGTTGTGCCTGTGTCAGTTGCAGAGCGGGGAAGTCGGAGGGCGTCAACCCTTGGTGTTCGACCTGGCAGCAATGCTGGACGATCTGTTGCAACTGGTCGATGAAGGCGTCGGCCAGGCGGCCGATGGCCTCGGGCTCGAACTGATGCCGGCTGAAGCTCCAGCCGAAGCTGAGCACGCCCTTGAACACCTGGCCGTTGAGGGTCAGCCAGTTGCTCAGGCCGGCTTGCTGGCTCTGATCGGCGCCACGGGCATGGGCACTGGCGCTGAACAGGTTGTCGCTGGCGTCCAGGCTGCTGTCGAACTGGCCCAGGTAGTTGAAGGTGACGCGCGGCAGTGGCCCGGCCAGGCGCTCGCGGGCCTCGTCGCTGCCCAGGTAGCGCAGGGCACCGAAGCCCAGGCCATTGTCCGGCAGACTGCGCAGTTGTTCCTTGACTTGCTTGATCGACTCGGCCAGGTCTGGGCCGGCGCTCAGGCGCAGCGGATAGACGCTGGTGAACCAGCCGACCGTGCGGGTCAGGTCGAGGTTGCCACCAAGGTCTTCGCGGCCATGCCCTTCAAGCAGCACCGGCAACGCCGGCAACCCAAGTTCCTGAGCGAACGCCCGGACAAGGGCGGTCAGCAGCAAGTCATTGATGCGCGTGCGATAGGCCGCAGGCGCCTGTTGCAGCAGGCGCCGGGTGGTCTCGGCGTCCAGGGCAACCCCGAGCTTGCAGGCGTCCTGGTTAAGCCCGCTGGCGCCAGTGCGAGCCATCGGCAAGGCCGCGTCGACGTCCTGCAGTTGCGCGTGCCAGAATTCCAGCTGGCTGCTTGCGCGGCCACGGGCATAGTCCTGCAGATGCAGGGCCCAGGCCTGCACCGAGCTGGTTCGCGCCGGCAACGCCGGGGCCTGGCCCTGGCACAGGCGGGTGTAGGTGTTCTGCAGGTCTTCGAGCAGGATACGCCAGGAGACCCCGTCCACCACCAGATGATGGATAACCAGCAACAGGCGCTGGCCGCCATCGGCGCCCTGCCCCAGCAAGGCCCGCAGCAATGGGCCCCGTTCGATGTCGAGGCTGCGCTGGGCCTGCTCGCACAGTTCGAGCCACTGGGCCTCGTCGGCGAAGTCCCGGCACCAGAGCAATGGATTGTCCTCGGCAGTGGCACCCAGGCAGGCGTGCCAGCCGTCAACACCCTCGAGGAAGCGGCAGCGCAGGGCATCGTGATGAGCCAGCAGGGCTGCCAGGGCCTGGCGCAAGGGTTCGGACTCGACCCGCTGGGCCGGCTCCAGGACGATGGACTGGTTCCAGTGCTGGCGCTGGCTCATCGGCCGGGCGAAGAACAGTTGCTGGATCGGCAGCAGTTCCACGGCCCCCTGGGGTACTTCGGTGCCGACAGCAAGGTTCTGCTCGCTGAGCTGCGCAACCCGTGCCAGGGCTCGCACCGTCTGGTGCTGGAACAGGTCACGGGCACTGAAGTGCAGGCCGGCCTGACGGGCGCGGCTGACTACCTGGATGGTAACGATCGAGTCGCCGCCGAGTTCGAAGAAGTTGTCCTGCACGCCGACCCGGGGCAACCCCAGCACCGCCGCCCAAATCTGCGCCAACATTTGTTCGTGGGCGTTGGCCGGGGCTTCGTGGGCCTGCTGGCCAACGCTGGCATCGGCTTTGGGCAACGCTTTGCGGTCGAGCTTACCGTTGGCGGTCAGGGGCCAGGAACCCAGGAATACGACGAAGGCCGGGACCATGTAGTCCGGCAGTTCGGCGCCCAAGGCGGCGCGCAGGGCCTCGCGCAACTCGCTCTGGCGCGCCTCGCTGTCGAGCACCCCTGCATCGGCGGCGATCACGTGGGCCACCAGTTGCTTGCCGCTGGCGCCCTCCTGAACAGAAGCTACCGCGTCGGCAACCCCTTCCAAGCGGTTCAACCGGGCTTCCACTTCGCCCAGCTCGATGCGGAAACCACGGACCTTGACCTGATTGTCGGCACGCCCCAGGTACTCAAGGTTGCCATCATGCTCGCGCACCAGGTCGCCACTGCGGTACATCCGCGCCCCCGGCTCGCCGTAAGGGTCCGGCACAAAGCGCTCCGCAGTCAGGCCCGGGCGGTCGAGATAGCCACGGGCCAGGCCATGGCCGCCCAGATACAGCTCGCCGGCACAGTTGAGCGGCTTGGGCGCCAGGTAGTCGTCCAGCAGCATGGCGCTGCGCTCGCCGACACACTCACCAATCGGCGCGTAGGTAGCATCGCAGCGGTCATCGGCACCGGTCTTCCAGATCAACGGGGTGACCACTGCCTCGGTGGGACCATAGCCGTTGATCATGATCTGCGGCGCCAGCACCCGCTGGACCTTGTCGAAACCCGCCTTGGGCATCGCGTCGCCACCGTAGCAGCAGACCCGCAGGGCCGGCCTGTTGCCGGCGCGCTCGACCTGCTCGGCCAGCGCCATCAGGTACACCGGCGGCAGCGCGACAACGCTGACGGCGTGGCGCTGCATCTCTTCGCACAGCCGCTCCGGGCTCCACACCTCGTCGTCGCGCAGCAGCAGGCTGGCGCCGTGGATCAGCGCGGTGAGCCAGCGCTCGTGGGCGCCATCGAAGGCAAACGAGAGGAAATGCAGTTCGCAGTCGGTTGCGCGCATCTCGTAGACCTGACCGGTGGCCAGGCAGTGCATGGCCGCCGGCCCATGGTTGACTGCCACGCCCTTGGGCTGGCCGGTGGAACCGGAGGTGTAGATCACATAGGCGAGGTTGTGCATCGACAGCTCCACCACCGGCGCATCGCTGCGCAGAGCCCCCCCATGAGGCTGGTCCAGGCACAGGACCGGCAGCGCGCCGCTATCGAGCAGCCCGGTCTGGCTCAACACCAGGCTGGCGCGGCTGTCTGCAAGCATGTAGGCCAGGCGCTGGGGCGGGTAGTTCAGGTCCAGCGGCACATAGGCGCCACCGGCCTTGAGCACTGCCAGGTAGGCGACCAGGCTCAGCGAATGACGCGGCAAGGCCACCGCCACTCGAGTCTCTGGGCCAACACCGGCCTCGATCAGGCGCCAGGCCAGCTGGTTGGCCTCTACCTCCAGTTCGGCGAACGTCAGCCGCCGGTCACACGCGATCAGTGCGGTGGCATCGGGTTGCAGCTCGGCCTGACGGGCAACCAGTTCATGCACCAGGGCCGGCACCGTCAAGCGGCTGGCCAGCGCCCCAGCGGCGCGGGTCGGCTCCAGTTCCAGGGTGCAGAGCCGGGCATCCGGTTGCGCCAGCAGCGCGTCGAGCAGTGCCAGCCAATGCCCGGCCAGGCGCTCTATGGTGGCCGCCTCGAACAGGCTGGTCGCATAGGTGAAGGACGCACGCAGGCCAGCGGCATCCTCGACGGTGTTCAGGGTCAGGTCGAAGTGGGTATTGCCGTTGTCCCAGTCCAGGCTGCGCAATTGCAGGCCGGCCGCGCGCAGGTGCTCGGAGGCCTGTTCGGCAACGCCGGACTGGTGATTGAACATCACCTGGAACAGCGGGTTCAGGCTCAGGCTGCGTTCCGGGCGCACAGCATCGACCAGCTGTTCGAACGGCAGGTCCTGACAGCTCTGGGCCTGCACCACCGAATCGCGGACCTGGGCCAGCAGCCCCTGGACGCTGTCGAGGCCATTGAGGTCGGTGCGGATCACCTGGGTGTTGACGAAAAAACCCACCAGGTTTTCGGTTTCCAGGCGGTTGCGGTTGGCGGTGGGAATCCCGACGCGAATGTCCCCTGCCCCGCTGTAGCGGTGCAGCAGCAGGTTGAACGAGGCCAGCAGCAGCATGAACATCGTCACCTTTTCCTGGCGGGCCAAGGCCTGCAGGGCCGCCAGGCGCTCCGGGCCGAGCGCCAGCTTGAAGGTGGCCCCCGCCGCATCGCGCACGGCTGGGCGCGGGTGATCCAGGGGCAGCTCCAGGGCGGGTTGTTCACCGCCCAGGCGCTTGCGCCAGTAGACCAGCTGCCGGCGGTATTCCTCGGTCTGCTCCGGTTCGCGCTGCCACAGTGCGTAGTCGGCGTACTGGATCGGCATCGCCGGCAGCGCCACGGGCTGGCCGTTGCGCTGGGCGCTGTAGGCCTGCAACAGCTCACCGACCAGCAGCGGAATCGACCAGCCATCGGCGACGATGTGGTGCAGGGTCAGGGTCAGCACATGCCGCTCGGCGCCACAGTGCAACACCCGTACCCGCAGTAGCGGGCCGCGTTCCAGGTCGAAGGGCCGGTGCAGTTCATGCTCCACACGCTGACGGATCCGCGCCTCGCTGGCGCCCGTGCAATCCTCGACCTCCAGGGCCACTGGCGCGGGCTCCTCAATCACCTGCAGCAACGCCTCGTCAGCCTGCTCGAAGCGGGTGCGCAGCACCTCATGGCGCTCGGCGAGGCTGTCGAAGGCCCGCTGCAGGGCCATCAGGTCCAGTTCGCCTGACACCTGGAACGCCATCGGCAGGTTATACGCCGAACTATCGCGGTCCATCTGCCAGATGAACCACTGGCGCTGCTGCGCATAGGACAACGGCACCCGCCGCTGCCCGGCAGGGCGCGGCGCGATGCGCCCGGCGGTGACCACCTGTTGGCCAGCGGCGGCCACGAAGGCGGCCAGGTCCGGCGTGTCGAACAGGCTGTGTAACCCCAGGTCCAGGCCTAGTTGCTGGCGCAGCCGGGCGATCACCGAGATCGCCAGCAGCGAATGCCCGCCCAGTTCGAAGAAGTTGTCGTCGAGCCCGACCCGCTCGACCTTGAGCACCTCGGCCCAGACCTGCGCCACTTGCTGCTCAAGCGGGCCCTGGGGTGCCCGGTAGGCCTTGTGGGTGCCTTGCAGGTCAGGCGCCGGCAGGGCCTGGCGGTCGAGCTTGCCGTTGCTGGTCAGCGGCAGTTGTGCCAGCCACACTAGCGCCGCCGGCTGCATGTAGTCCGGCAGTTGCCCCGCCAGGCCTTGGCGCAACTGCTCACTCAGGGCCTGAGCACGGAAAGGATCATCGAGCAGGCTGTTGTCCACCGGCACCCCATAGGCCACCAGTCGCGGCCCCGACGGGCTCGGCCAGGCCACGACACAGAGGTCACGAACCTGACCGCTCTGGTGCAGACGCGCCGCCACTTCTTCTGGTTCCACCCGGAAGCCGCGGATCTTGATCTGCTGGTCGGCGCGGCCAAGGTAGCGCAAGCTGCCATCGGCCTGGCACAGCGCCAGGTCACCGCTGCGGTACATGCGTGCACCCGCCTCGGTGGCGAACGGGTCCGGCACGAAGCGCTCGGCCGTCAGCCCCGGTTGGTTCAGGTAACCCCTTGCCAGGCCGCTCCCCCCGATATACAGCTCGCCCTGGGCGCCGGCGGGCATCGCCAGCAGCCAGGGCGAAGCCACCTGCACGTGGCTGCCGGCCAAGGCACGGCCCAGCAACACCGGCTGGCCTGCCGCCAGTTCGGCGGTGAGCACCCCTACCGTTGTTTCGGTGGGGCCGTAGTGGTTGATCACCGTCAACCGTGGCGCAACCCTGGCCAGCGTGCCTAGCAAGGCCTCAGAGGCGCTCTCGCCACCCAGTATCACGCAACGCCGTGGCAGCACCGGCTGCTGGCACTGGGCATTGACCAGGCTTTCCAGGTGCGACGGGACGATCTTCAGCCCGTCGATTTGCTCGCGTTCCAGATACTCGGCGAAACGCAGGGCGTCCACCGCCGTTTCGGCGGCCACCAGGTGCAGGGCCTTGCCTGCGCACAGGGCACCGAAGAACACGGTATGGCCAAGGTCTGCCGCCGGGGTCGAGACCATGGCCAGGCTGGACATGCCGGCCAGCGGCAAGCGCGCCGAAACACCCTGGACATAGTTGCCCAGCGCGCCATGGGACACCCCCACGCCCTTTGGCAGGCCAGTGGTCCCGGAGGTGTAGATCACATAGGCCAGTTGCTCGGCCGCTACCACCACGTGGGGGCGTTTTGCGCTCGGCCGCTCGACCTCGCGCAACTCCAGCCGCCCTACCCCTTCAGGCAACGGGCCGTCGAAACCGGGCTCGACCAGGGCCCGGCGCACGCCCGCATCGTTCAAGCGAAACGCCAGGCGCTCGGGGTTTTCCTGCGGGTCCAGCGGCACATAGGCACCCCCGGCCTTGAGCACTGCCAACACCCCCACCGCGAAGGCTACCGAACGGCTCGCGATTACCGCTACCCGCTCCTCGGCCTGCAGCCCCTCGACCAGCAGGCGTTGAGCCCAGTGGTTCGCCTGTTGCTCCAGCTGGCCGTAGCTCAGCCGCCGGCCCTGGGCCACCAGTGCCAAGGCCTCGGGGTCACGGTCGACCTGCGCTTCGATCAGTCGATGCACCTGCGGCGCGGCCTGCCGGGCTTCCAGCCGTTGTGGCGGCTGCGCAGGCTGCAGTGGCAGCTCGCAGAGGGCGGCCTTAGGGTTGGCCCAAAGCCCATGCAGCAGGCCCGCCCAATCGCTGGCCAGGCGCTCGATGGTGGCTCGCTGGAACAGGTCGGTGGCGTAGAGCAAGGAGGCGCTCAGGCCCTGGGCCTGCTCCTGGGTTTCCAGGGTCAGGTCGAACTTGACCGTTTCGCTGGTGAGTTCCAGGGGCGTCAGGCTCAAGCCGGGCAGCGCCAGCGACGGGCCTTGGCGGCCCTGATGGTTGTAGCTGACCTGGAACAGCGGGCTGTGGCCGGCGCTGCGCTGGGGCTGCAGGGCTTCGACCAGCTGCTCGAACGGCAGGTCTTGATGGCTCTGGGCCTCGGCCACGCTGGCACGCACCTGCTCGAGCAGGTCCAGGAAACTCATCTGTGGTGTGAGTTGCGCCTGCAGCACCTGAGTGTTGACGAAGAAGCCGATCAGGCCTTGGGTTTCCTGGCGGTGACGGTTGGCGATCGGTACACCGACCCGTACCTGGTCCTGGCCGCTGTAGCGCTGCAACAGAGCCTGGAACGACGCCAGCAGGACCATGAACACGCTCGCCCCTTGCTCACGGGCGAGCTGCTGCAAGCCCTGGCCCAACGCTGACGGCAACCGCACCTTGACCCGTTCGCCGCGGTGACTGGCGCGCAGTGGGCGCGGGTGGTCCAGGGGCAGTTGCAGCGGGCCTGGGTCCATACCCAACCGCTCGCGCCAATACTTCAACTGGCGCTCACGCTCGCCGGCCTCCATCCAGCAGCGCTGCCAGATCGCGTAGTCGCCGTACTGGATCGGCAGGGCCGCCAGCGCCGGAACCTGGCCTGCAAGGTGAGCAGCGTAGAGGCTCAGCCACTCCTGGACCATCACCTGCATGGAAGCGGCATCGGAAATGATATGGTGCTGTACCAGCACCAGCACATGCTCACGGGCACTGCGGCGCAGCAGCAGGCCGCGCAACAGCTGGCCCTGGTCCAGCTCGAAGGGCTGGCGTGCCCACTGGCCGACAAAGGCATCCAGCTCGGTATCCGAACCGTTCCAAGGCTGCTGTTCGATGCTGATCTTCGCCTTTGCGTCGACCTGCGCGAACACCTGGCCGTTGTCCTCGACGAAGCGGGTACGCAGGCCCTCGTGGCGCGCCACCAAGGCATCCAGGCTGGCCTGCAGCGCTGCGCCGTCCAGCTCGCCATCGAGGCTCAGGGCAGTACGGATGTGATAGGCCGGGCTAAGCGGGTCCAGGCGCCAGAGGAACCACAGGCGTTCCTGGGCATAGGACAGGGGCACGGCCTCGAACGCGTGGCGCACCACGGGAATGGGAAACTGCGACAGGTTCATGCCCTTGGCCTGGAGCCTTTCGAAGAACACTCGGCGCTGCTGCATGGGCAGCCGAATGAACCGCTGTACTAGTTCCACATTCTGGTCAGAAAGCATGGAAAAACGCCCCTCCTCAAATCCGTATTGGCGCCGACGCGGCGGGCCTTGCTGGCTGGCGCACGTCAGAATGTACTTGGGAGAACGAGCAAGGCCGCCGGGGATTTAGCCAATCCGCCGGCGGCCTTCGAGGGGGTGGGAATTGCGCCCGGAACCCGCCCGGAATCAGCTGGTTTCCAGGTCGCTGAGCAGGTCCTCCAGCTCGTCCAGATCGGCTCGGCTGCCGGGCAGGCAGGCAGCCACCACTTCGGCATAGGCGGCCAGATCCCTGGCCTGGAACAACGCCGAAAGCGGCAGGTCCATCCCCAGTTGTGCCTGTACCTGGGCACTGACCCGGGTGGCCAGCAAGGAGTGCCCGCCGAGCTCGAAGAAGTTGTCGTCCAGGCCCACCCGCTCCAGGCCCAGCACCTGAGACCAGACAGCCGCCAGCTGGCACTCCAGCTCGCTGGCGGGCGCCCGGTAGCGGCGCGCCCCGGCGTCCAGTTCCGGCGCGGGCAAGGCCTTGCGGTCGAGCTTGCCATTGGGGGTCTGCGGCAGCCTGTCGAGCAGCACCCACTGGCTTGGGAGCATGTACTCGGGCAAGGTCTGCTGCAGGTGCTGGCGTATCTGCTGGAACAACGCCAGACGCTGTTCGCCGGCGGCCTGCAACCAGGCCGGGTCGCGAGGCACCAGGTAGGCCACCAGTTGCTTGCCGGTGGGCGTGTCGACGGCCAGCAGGGTCGACTCGGCCAACACTGGCAGGGCCGCCAGGCGGCTCTCGATCTCGCCCAGTTCTATGCGGAAGCCGCGAATCTTAACCTGGTGGTCCAGGCGCCCGAGGTACTCCAGCACGCCTTCGGCATTGCGCCGGACCTGATCGCCGGTGCGGTACACGCGCTGCCCGGGTTGAGCCGAGAACGGATCGGGTACGAACTTCTCGGCGGTCAGCGCCGCACGCCCCAGATAGCCCCTGGACAACCCGGCACCGCCCAGGTACAGCTCGCCTGGCCAGCCGGCCTGCACCACCTGGCCGCCCTGGTCGAGGATGTAGCCGACGGTATTGTCGATCGGCGTCCCGATATTGGCTTGGCCCCCAGCCTGGCGCAGGGTGCAGGTGGAATAGGTGGTGTCCTCCGATGGCCCGTACAGGTCGAACACCCGCTCCACCCCGGGCAGCCGGTAGAGGTCCTCCACAAGGCCCTGGGCCAGGGGTTCCCCCGCCAGGTTGATTACCCGCACCGAGGCGGGAATCTGCCCGGCCTCGGATAGGGCGCGAATCGCCGAGGGTACGGTGTTGACCAGCCGCACCCGC
This sequence comes from Pseudomonas sp. BP01, assembly GCF_022760795.1. NCBI lineage: Bacteria > Pseudomonadati > Pseudomonadota > Gammaproteobacteria > Pseudomonadales > Pseudomonadaceae > Pseudomonas > Pseudomonas sp. BP01. Next base: position 16,693 of record NZ_JAFBKA010000021.1, on the reverse strand, counting down.
TCACGTGCCGGCAGTTGCGGCAGGTGCAGGGCGTTGTCGGCCAGCACCAAGGAGCCGCCCAGGGCCAAGGTCACGAATAGCTCCCAGGCCGACAGGTCGAAACAGATCGAGGTGCTGGCCAGTACCCCTTGCAGGTCCTCATAGACGCTGGCACTCCAGCCGATCAGGGCACAAAGGTTGCGGTGCTCGATCATCACGCCCTTGGGCCGGCCCGTGGAGCCTGAGGTGTAGATTACATAGGCCAGGCTCTCGGGGCCGGCAGCCGCCGGCAGGTTGTCGACATCCAGGTGGCTGACCTCCAGGCGTTCAAGCGCCAGCACCTCCAGGCCCGCTTGCAGCGCCAGGCTATCGACCACGTGCTGACTGGTCAGCAGCAGCCCCGCCTGACTGTCTTCGAGCATGTAGGCCAGGCGCTCCTGGGGATAGGCCAGGTCCAGCGGAATATAGGCCGCGCCCAGCTTGAAGATCGCCAGCAGCGCGGCGACCAGGTCCGGGGTGCGCGGTAACGCCACCGCGACCTTGCTGCCGGCCCCCACGCCCCGGGCCTGCAGGCCCCGGGCCAGCTGGTTGGCCCGGGCATTGAGCTGGGCGTAGCTGCAGTGGCGGTCCTGGTACCACAGGGCCAGGGCCTCGGGGTTGGCCGCTGCCCGCTCTTCGATGAGCCCGTGAATGGTCGCCTGCTGACGCCAGCCGGCGGGCTGGGCGCGGTAGACGCTGGCCTCCAGGCCTGGCTCGCCCAACAGCAGCCACTCACCGATGGCCTGCCCTGGGCTGGCGAGCGCCGCGCGCAAGGCATTGAGCCAGTGCTCGGCCAGTTGCTCGATGCGAGCGCGGTCGAACAGGTCGAGGGCGAAGTTGAACGACGCCAGCACCCCATCGCTGCGCTCCAGGGTATCCAGCGTCAGGTCGAACTGGGCGGTGCGCTCCGGCAGCGGCACTTCTTCAATACGCAGGCCCGTGGCGCTGCCACCGTCGACCCGGGCGCCAACATCGCGCAGATGGTTGTACATCACCTGGAACAACGGGTTGTGGTCCAGGCCACGCTCCGGCTGCAACTGCTCGACCACCTGATCGAAGGGCACGTCCTTGTTGGCCTGTGCTTGCAGGGCCTGTTCCTTGACCCGCGCCAGCAAGTCGTCGAACGAGCGCGCGTTGTCCAGCTCGATACGGTGCACCACGGAATTGACGAAGAAGCCGATCAGGCCTTCGAGCTCCAGGCGGTTGCGGTTGGTCATCGGTACGCCGATGTTGAGGCGCTCACGCCCGGCGTGGCGGCCGAGGACCACGGCGAAGGCGCCGAGGAACACATGGAAAAGGGTGGCGTTGGCCTGCACTGCGAGCTGGCGCAAGCCCTGCACCAGCTCGGCGGGCACCCGCACCTCGACGCGCTCGCCCCGATGGCTCTGGCGCGGCGGCCGCGGCCGGTCGGCAGGCAGGTCGAGCAACGCCAGGTCATCCTGCAGCAGCGCTTTCCAGTAATCCAACTGCTCGCGCAAAGCCGGGCTGGCCAATTGCTCACGCTGCCAGGCAGCGTAGTCGGCGTAGTGCACCGCCAACGGCACCGGCTGCAGCGGCTGGCCGCTGACAACCGCGTTGTAACGCGCCAGGCACTCGCGCACCATCACCCCCATGGACCAGCCATCGGAGACGATATGGTGCAATACCAGCACCATCAGGGCCTGGTCGGCCCCCTGACGCAGCAACGTGGCGCGGATCAGTGGGCCCCGGGCCAGGTCGAACGGTTCACGGACCAGCGCTTCGATCTGCTCGTGCAGGGCGCTCTCGTCGCGGGCCGCGGCCTGCTGCGCCAGCACCAGGTTCACACGGGGCAGTACCCGTTGCATGGGTACGCCGGCCTGCTCCTCGAACAGCGTGCGCAGGGTTTCGTGGCGGTCCACCAGGGCCTGCAAGGATTGCTCCAGGGCAGGCACATCGAGCACCCCGCTCAAGCGCACCAACAAAGGCGTGTGGTAGGCACTGCTCTCGGGTTGCAGCTTCCAGAACAGCCATTGCCGATGCTGGGCGTGGGACAGCGGCAACGCCTGCTCGCGACTCAGCCGCGGGATATCGGAAGCCGCCCGGCCCTGCCCGGACAGGCCTTGCACTACCGCGCAGAAGCCTTTCAGGTCGGGGCTGTCGAACAGGCTGCGCAGGGGGATTTCCAGCCCCAGCGCCCGCCGGGCCCGGGAAATGACCTGGGTGGCCAGCAACGAATGCCCGCCCAGCTCGAAGAAGCCATCGTCCAGGCCCACCTCAGGGCGTTCCAGCACTTCGGCCCAGATGTGCGCCAGGCATTGCTGCAAGGGCGTTTCAGCAGGCCGATGACGAGCCGCGCCGGCATCCTGTTCGGGCAGGGGCAAGGCTTTGCCGTTGACCTTGCCATTGGCGGTCAACGGCAGGCAGGCCAGTTCAATCACCTGTTCCGGGACCATGGCCTGAGGCAGGCAGGCGGCCAGGGCCTGGCGCACCCGCGCGGCAAAATCAGGCACTGCCAACGCAGGCACGGCCCAGGCCAGCAGGCGGCCTTCATGAACGCGGACACAGCCGCTGGCAACCTCCGCAAGGGCCAGCAGGCGACTGTTGACCTCGCCCAGTTCAACCCGGTACCCACGAATCTTCACCTGGCCATCGCCGCGCCCATCGAACCTCAATCCAGCAGCCCGACGGATGCGGTCGCCGCTGCGATAGAGGCGCTCGCCCTGGCCCTGGGGATCGGGTACGAAGCGTTCGGCGGTCAGCCCCGGCTGGCCCAGATACCCTCGAGCCAGGCAAGCGCCGCCGATGTAGAGTTCGCCATGGCCCTGCTCCGGCACCTGAGCCAGGCCGGCATCGAGCACCCGGGCGCAAGTGCCAGGCAGCGCCTTACCCAGCTCGACCACCGCATCGGCCGCGCTCAGGTTGGCGGTCAGCACCCCGACAGTGGTTTCGGTGGGGCCGTAGTGGTTGACCAATTCAAGGTTCGGCGCCAAGGCCCGGACACTGGCCAGCAGGCCCTGCCCTGGCGCCTCGCCGCCGAGCACCAGGCAGCGGCGTGGCAGCACTTTTGCGCTGCCCTCGGCCCGTAGCAAGGCCTGCAGGTGGGACGGCACAATCTTCAGCAGGTCGACGGCCTGCTCGCTCAGGTAGGCAGCCATGGCGTCGGCATCGGTGGCCTGCTCCTTGCCCAGCAGGTGCAGGGTCTTGCCCTGGCACAGGGCGCTGAAGAATACCGTATGGCCAAGGTCCGCCGCCGGGGTGGAGACCATCGCCAGTTGCTCGACTTCAGCCAGCGGCAGTCGGCCGGCGATGCCCTCCAGGTAATTCACCAATGCGCCATGGGAAACCCCCACTCCCTTGGGCTGCCCGGTGCTGCCTGAGGTGTAGATGACATAGGCCAGTTGCGCCGGCCAACGGGCCGGCAGCGGCTGTAAGCGGGCGGTGGTTTCGCCAAGCGGCTGGTCCAGGGCCACCCGGGTGCAGCCCAGGTCGACATCGGCGTTGGCGATCAGCACCTTGACCCCGGCGCCACGCAGCAGCTCAAGCTGACGCTGACGGGGCAGCTCCGGGTCCAGGGGCAGGTACGCCGCGCCGGCCTTGAGCACGGCCAGGATCGCTGCAACCATCTGCACCGAGCGGTCGGCCAGCACCGCCACCAGGGTTTCCGGGCCAACGCCCAGGCCTTGCAGTTCGATGGCCAGGCGCTCGGCGCGCTTGGCCAGGGCCGAATAGCTCAGGGATTGCCCGGCGCTCACCACAGCCAGCCGCTGTGGCTGCCGGCGGGCCGCCTGATCGATGAGCTGGTCAACCATCACCTCGGCAAGGGTGCTCGATACCGCTGGCGTCTCGGCCGTCGCCAATGCCCAGTCACCCACCGGGCCAGGTGTGGCGGCGACCAGTTGCTCCAGCAATTGCCGCCAGTGGCCGGCCATCTGCTCAATGGTGGCAGGTTCGAACAGCTCGGCGGCATAGGTGAAGCGGGCCTGCAACTGGTCGCCGCGCTCATGGCTCTCCAGCATCAGTTCGCAGTGACAGGTACGCCGCTGCGCCGGCAGCGCTTCGAGCACCAGCCCGGTAGCAGTCTGCAGCCGGGTGACGTCGAGCACCTGGGCCTGGTGGTTGAACAGGGCCTGGAAGGGCTCGCCATGGCGCTCATTGCCCATGGCCCGCACCAGGGTCTCGAATGGCAGGTCCTGATGGGCCTGGGCCCCCAGAGCGGTGGCCTTGATCCGCGCCAGCAAGGCCCGACGGTCCAGCTCCGGGTCCAGCTCGGTCTGCAGCAGCTGGGTGTTGATGAAACAGCCGATCAGGCCTTCGACCTCGGCGCGGTTGCGGTTGGCCACCGGCACCGCGACACGGATCGAACGCTGGCCGCCATAACGCTGCAGTAGCAGTTTGTAGGCGGCTAGCAAGAGCATGAACAAGGTCACCTGCTCCTGTCCGGCAAGGGCCTTCAAGCGTGCCGTCAGCGTCGGATCAAGGTCGATTTCCAGGCGCGCCGCTTGCAGCTCTTCGCCAGCAGAGCGGGCTCGGCGCAGGGGCAGTCGCAGGGCGCCATCGGTGTCACCCAAGTGTGCCAGCCAGTAATCCAGGTCGGCCTGGCGACCACCGGCTTCCAGCCACTGGCGCTGCCACAGGGCAAAGTCCCGGTACTGGATAGGCAAGACCGCAGGCTCGGACCGGGCCACGCCACAGGCTCGCTCGTACGCACCGATCAGCTCACTGATCAAAAGGTTCATCGACCAGCCGTCGGCAACGATATGGTGCAGCGTCAGCAGCAACACCTGCTCGTCGCTGCCCAGACGTACCAGCGCAGCCCGCAGCAGCGGTGGCTGCGCCAGGTCGAAGGGGCTGTCGCCCTGCGCCTGGCTCAGGGCCGCCAGACGCGACTCACGCTCGGCGGGCTCGAGGGCGGACAGGTCGAATGCCTGCATGCTCAGTTGGGCTTTCGGCAGAACCTGTTGGTACACCCCCTGTTCATCCTCGAAGAAACCCGTGCGCAGGCTTTCATGACGCTGCAGCAGCTCATCGAAGGCCCGCTGCAACGCAGCCCGGTCGAGGGGGCCGAGCAGGCGCACGGCCATGGGAATATGGTAGGCGCTGCCGGTCGGCGCCAGTTGCCAGGCGAACCACATGCGCTGCTGGGCGTAGGAAAGCTCGGCACGCCCAGGCTCGCTGGCCCCCGAAGGGATCGGAAACACCGCGAAGTCGATGGCCTCCCGGCGCAGACCGTCAAGGAACATCCTGCGCTTTTCAAGGGGCAACCTGACAAAGCGGCTGGCGAGTTTCATGGCGTGTTCTGGGTTCATCGGCGATTTTCCGTCACGTGGGCGTGGAGCTGGGCTCGGTGGTCTCCAATGAACGGATCGTGGTCGGCGAAAATTAGCGGCCGCCACCAACGATGCCCCCAGGCCGCCCGATTAAATCGGCGGGCGGGCGACTCGTCTGTACGTCATACCCATCCTCCAGAAGGCGGCCCTCGCGATGCTCTCCACCCTGGCCAACACCCTGCGCAAGCGGGTCACTCAAGCGCTCCCCGGCAAACGCCCCAGCTATCGGATGTTCGATGTCCAGCTGAAGCGGCGGATCGCACTCAGCCCTTCGCTGACCCGGCTGGTGTTCGGCGGCCCGGACATTGCCGAAATGACCACCCTGGCGCCGGACCAGCGCGTCAAGCTGCTGTTTCCCGCGCCCGACGGCTCACCGCCAAACCTGAGGAACGATCTGCACTGGAAGACCGCACACAGCGCCTTGCCGCCAGACCAGCGCCCGCCAATGCGCACCTATACCATCCGCACCTTGCGCCGCGAGGCGCTGGAGGTGGATATCGACTTCGTGCTGCATGGCGTCAACGGCCCTGCTTCGGCCTGGGCCACCCACGCGCAGGTGGGTGACAGCTTGCAGATGGTGGCGCCCAACCTGGCCTATGAGGGTGACAACGGCGGCTATGAATGGAAACCGCCGCAGGGAGTGCGCAACATTCTGCTGGTCGGTGACGAAACCGCGCTGCCGGCCATTGCCGGCATTCTTGAGCAACTGGCCGACGACCAGCCCGAGCTGGCCGTGCAGGCGTTCATCGAGGTACCGCTGGAGGCTGACTGCCTGCCTTTGCGCCATGGCAATGCTAGCCACATTCACTGGTTGCCGCGCGAGTTGCTCAATTGCGAGCATGGCCAGGCCATGCAACAGGCGGTGCGCGAACTGGCCAGCCTGCCGCAGGGGCAAGCCGCGCCGCAGGTAAAGCTGGAAGCGGTGGATATCGACACGCGGATACTGTGGGAGCAGGCCAGTAGCGCCAACAGTGCGTTCCATGCCTGGGTGGCGGGGGAATCGGCGACAGTCATGGATATTCGCCGCTACCTGATCAAGGAACGCGGGCTGCAGCGCGAGTGCCTGACCTTGATGGGCTATTGGCGGGCCGGGCGGACCTTTGATTGACTGGAAATAGCCGGGGGCGCTTTGCGCCCCTTTCGCCGGCAAGCCAGCTCCCACAGGAACAGCGCCGACCAGAAGGCTTACGCTGTAGCTGTGGGAGCTGGCTTGCCGGCGAAAGGGCCGCAAGGCGGCCCCCGCCATGGTTCAGACCGCCGCGATCAATGCCTCGGCAAAACGCTGCGCCACTTCATCGACCTGCTCGCCGCTGATGATCAGTGGCGGCAGGAAGCGCACCACAGCACCATGGCGCCCGCCCAGCTCCAGGATCAGGCCGCGCTTGAGGCACTCACGCTGAACCTTGGCCGCCAGCTCGCGGTTGGCCAGCGGGCAACCCAATGCATCCGTTTTGCCCTGTGGGTCCACCAGTTCGACCCCAAGCATCAAGCCACGCCCGCGCACATCACCCAGTTGCGGATAATCGCGCTGCAACTGCAGCAGGTGCTGGCGCAAGCGCTGCCCCATGGCCTCGGCATGTTCGGCCAGGCGATGCTCGACCAGGTAGTTGATTACCGCCGACCCCGCCGCCATGGCCATCTGGTTGCCACGGAAGGTGCCGGCATGTGCGCCCGGCTTCCAGGTATCCAGCCAGTCGCGGTACACCACCACCGCCAACGGCAGGCTGCCGCCAATGGCCTTGGACAAGGTGACCACGTCCGGCACGATGCCGGCATGCTCGAAGGCAAACATGCGCCCGGTGCGGGCAAAGCCGCTCTGGATCTCGTCGATGATCAGCGCGACACCGGCCTGCTCGGTGATACGGCGCACCCCCCTCAGCCATTCGATATCGGCCGGGATCACCCCACCCTCGCCCTGCACCACCTCGAGGATCACCGCTGCCGGCAGCGGCACACCGCTTTCTGGGTCGAGCAGCAGGTTTTCAAGGTAATGCAGGTTGGCCTTGACCCCAGCTTCGCCGCCCAAGCCGAACGGGCAGCGGTAGTCGTAGGGGTACGGCATGAACTGCACGCCGTTGCCGAGCAAGGCGCCCAGCGGCTGCTTCGGCCCGGTGCTGCCCATCAGGCTCAGCGCGCCCTGGCTCATGCCGTGGTAGGCGCCATGGAAGGCCAGCACCGTGCTGCGGCCGGTGGCCGTGCGCACAAGCTTGAGCGCCGCCTCCACGGCATCGGTGCCGGTCGGGCCGCAGAACTGCACCTTGGCCTCGCGGCGCAGCGCCTCGGGCAGGATACCGAACAGGTCCTGGACGAAGCGGTCCTTGACCGGCGTGGTCAGGTCCAGAGTGTGCAGGGGCAGCTCATCGGCCAGCACACGCTGGATTGCCTCGACCACCACCGGGTGGTTGTGGCCCAACGCGAGCGTACCGGCGCCGGCCAGGCAATCGATGAACTGGCGGCCTTCGACATCCTCCACGTAGATGCCACGGGCGCGTTTGAGCGCCAGCGGAATGCGCCGCGGGTAGCTGCGGGCGTTGGACTCCTGCTGTTGCTGGCGTTGCAGCAGGGGTGATTCGGTAAACTCGTACAAAGGTTGCGACGCGCTGGCCGGTGCAACCTGGGCAAGGCTGGAAGCGGTGGACATGGGTAAATCCTCGCAAGCAAGCGAATGGGCAGTTATCGCTTGGAAAACGCTTGAGTGCCGGGAGGATTTAGCGGTTGTTACTGGATTTTACTTTGCCTGCACCGGCCCTTTCGCGGATAAACCCGCTCCTACAGGAACTGCATAGGGCTGAGGTGCGTACGATCCCTGTGGGAGCGGGCATGCCCGCGAAAGGGCCGGTGCAGACAGTAAAGATCAATGCCCGGATCGCGCCGGTACTTGCAAGAGCACCCGCAACCCATCGCTACGGCTGTCAAAGCGCAGGCTACCCGCACACCGCTGCACGATCGCCTGGACAATCGCCAGCCCCAAACCGCAACCACCACTCTGCCCATTTCGCCAGAAGCGCTCCGTCAAGTGCTCAAGGTCGCCTTCGGCAATCCCTGGCCCGTGGTCGCGGACCATGAAGCCCACCTGGCCGTCAGCCATCTGCACCTCCAGCTCCACCGCCTCGTCGCCGCCATGGCGCAGTGCGTTGTCCAGCAGGTTGCGCAGCGCGGCCACCGCCAACGGTGCGGGCATGCCCAGGTAGATCTGCGTGGCTGCTTCAGGCAGACGTAGCACGATACGGCGGTTGTCACCCCCACCGGCGTCCTGCACGGCCTGGCGGGCCACCTGCTCGGCGCTGCACTGCACGCCATCCTCGAACGACAGGCTGCCTTCCACCCGCGCCAGCATCAGCAATTGCTCCAGCGTGCGGTGCATGCGGTCGGTGCCTTGCTCGGCATGCTCCAGCGCCTGCTCGCGCACGGCGCCATCGGTCATGCGTGCCACCTGCAGGTGGGTTTTGATCGCGGTCAACGGGCTGCGCAATTCATGGGCCGCATCGTCGGTCAGGCGCCGCTCACGCTCGATGGTCTGGGCAATACGCAGGAACAGCTGGTTCTGGGTTTCCAGCAAGGGCTGCAACTCGCTGGGCATACCCGCCACCTGCAACGGCTCGACACTGTCCGCGCGCCTTCGGCGCAAGGCGTCGCGCATGCGGTTGAGGGGTTCCAGGCCTTTGCCCAGGCCGATCCACAACAGGCCCAGGCTGCCGAGCAAGGCCATCAGCACGGGTGCCGAAGCCGCCAGCAGAATCGACTGGTTCAACGCCTCGCGCTCCATGTGCCGGTCAGCCGTGGTGATGCGCACATCGCCGTGGTTGTAGGTGAAGGTGCGCCAAAGCGCATCGTCGATGGTCTGGTCACGGAAGCCACTGCGCTCGTCGTCCATGGCCCCATCGTGTTTGTGGTTGCTGGCGAGGATCTCGCCACGCAGCGAACTGACCTGGCAGGCCATGCCGTCCGGCACACTGAACTGGTCGGCGGAAAAGTGCGCCTCCCCGCCCTTGGCGGTCAGCGGTTGTGGCAACTGGTCGATCAGCCCGGCGACCATGCGCGCCGATGCCACCAGGCGCTGGTCGAGGGAAAACATCATCTGCTGGCGCAGGTCACGCAGCATCCACGCGGCAGCCAGTACCCAGATGATCACGAAAGCACTGCCCAGGATCAGGCTCAGGCGTACCCGCAGGCTCATGATGCGGCCTCCTCCGGTGCCTGCGCGGGGCCCAGCCGGTAACCCAGGCCACGCACGGTCTCGACGATGCCGTTGCCCAACTTGCGCCGCAGGTGGTGGATATGCACGTTCAGGGCGTTGCTTTCGACTTCGTCGCTGAAGCCGTACACGCAGTCTTTCAGTTGCTCGCTGGACAGCACCCGCCCGGGGTTCTGCAGCAGCGCCTGGAGCAAGGCCTGCTCACGGCGGGACAGGTCGACCGCTTGGCCGGCCAGGGTCGCCTCGCAGCTGCTCGGGTCATAGCGCAACGGCCCGTGCTCGATCACGTTCACCGCCCGCCCGGCCACCCGCCGCAGCAGGGTGTGCAGGCGAGCGGCCAGCTCGCGCAGGTCGAACGGCTTGAGCAGGTAGTCGTCGGCGCCGGCCTGCAGGCCATCGACGCGGTCGGTGACGGCATCGCGGGCAGTGAGCACCAGCACTGGCAGGTCTACCCCCTGCTGGCGCAGGCGGCGCAGCAGTTTGAGGCCGTCTTCGTCGGGTAGGCCGAGGTCGAGGATCATCACGTCGAACTGCGCGGCCTGCAGCATCGCCCGCGCATCGGCGGCGTTGCCCACCCGGTCCACGGTCAGGCCCTGGGCGGTAAGGCCGGCGCAGATGCCGGCGGCGATCAGGTCGTCGTCCTCGCAGAGCAGAACGTGCATGGTGGGGCTCCCGGAATGGTATGGCTGGCATTGCACCTTGGGCGGATTAAGGGGGCATTATGGACCTTTGGCGGGAGTTGGGGGACGGCCAGTTGGTAAAGGTCGCCAGGCCAGCGCGATCCTGTGTAGGAGCGGCCTTGTGTCGCGAAAGGGGTGCGAAGCACCCCCGGGATCTTCGCAACCCTTCAAGATTGCCGGGGCCGCTTTGCGGCCCTTTCGCGACGCAAGGCCGCTCCTACAAAGGGCCGCGTCAACCGGTCAGAACTTGCGGTGTGTCCACATCCAGCAGCACCGCCGCATCCTCCAGTTCGATTACCACACAACTGCCCTGGTTGGCCTGTACCACCGCCCGCGCCCCTTCATCGCCGGACAATTGCCCCAGCGCAGGCCAGAAATCACGCCCGAAAATCACCGGATGCCCCTGCTGCCCCGCATGGCGTGGCAACACGATGGTGGAAGCCGAGGCCGCCGCGGCCAGCTGACGCAAGGTCGCCGACTCGATCCACGGCATGTCACCCAGCAAAATCGCCACTGCCTGGGCCGGGCTGTCGAGCAAAGACCGAGCGCCGGCGGCCAGGCTATGCCCCATGCCTGACGCAGCTTCGGGGCTGATGATTACCCGGCAATCACCTGGCAAGCCAAAATCCTCCCCCCGTTCACCCTCGCGCAACACCACACGCACGTCATCGAACACCGCTCGGGCCCGCCCCACGCTGTGCGCCAGCAGGCTGCGGCCATCGGCCAGGGTCGCCCGGCGCTTGTCGGAACCGAAACGCGTACCGCGCCCTGCCGCCAGCACCAGGGCGACCACGCTCACAGCGCCACCCGCGCAATGCCGTTGCGCACCCGCAGGATATCGGCCAACACTGCCAGAGCGATCTCGGCCGGGGTCTTGGCGCCCAGGTTGAGGCCGATCGGGGCATGGATACGGCCCAACTCGACTGCACCCAGGCCGCCGATGCGCTGCAAGCGCTCGCGGCGCTTGTCGGAGGTCACACGGGAGCCCATCACGCCAATATAGAAGGCCTCGGTGCGCACCGCTTCAAGCATCGCCAGGTCGTCGATCTTCGGGTCATGGGTCAATGCCACCACCGCCGTGTCGGCATGGCAACCACCCTGGTGGATAAACTCCGACGGCAACTCGCGGCGCACTTCGATACCGTCTAACCGCACGCCGTCCAGCACTTCGTCCCGCGGCTCGCAAAGGATGACCTCAAACCCCATGGCTTTGCCGAACTCGGCGCAAAAATGCGCCACGCTGGAATAGCCGGCCAGCAGCAGACGCTGGGCAGCGCCGACACGCAGGCGAACACGGACGTTATCCCGCTCGACGCGTGGCCCCTGACAATGGTCATCGGCCAGCTGGCGGGTACCGTCGGGCAAGCTCACTTCACGCAGCAGCCGACGCTGGCCCAGCAGCGCGCTTTCCAGCTCACGCAAGTGCGCCTGCACCTCGCACTCGGCCGGCAGGTTCTCCACCAGCACTTCAAGCACGCCGCCACACGGCAAGCGGATGCTCGAACGCGAGTCGCTGCCATCGCCGTAACGCACGATGGCAACCGGCTCAGGGAATTCACCCAGGGCCACGCGTTCGAGGAAATCGTCTTCGACACAGCCACCGGACAGCGACCCCAGCCATTGGCCGCTGGCATTGACAGCCAGCAGCGAGCCCGGCGCGCGAGGCGCCGAGCCGTAGGTGGCGAGCACCGTGCATAACCACACCCGCTGACCGTTGCACGACCACTGCAAGGCCCGGCGAACCACCTGTAGATCGAGATGCTGCACGTTTACTCCACCTTCAGCTCGGCGAGCTGCTGTACGTTCAGGTCACCGGGCAATCCACCCCAGGCCTGGCGCAGGTAGTTGACCATATCCGTCACCTGTTGGTCATCGAGCTTGTCGGCAAAGCCCGGCATCGGCTGCATGCGCTCGAAGCCGGTGAACTGCTGTTCACGGATGCCTTCGAGGATGACCTTGACCAGGTTGCGCGAGTCATCCTGGCGCAGCACGGTGTTGCCTTGCATGGCCACGGCGATGTGCGGCTTGCCCTCGCCGTCGACTCCATGGCAACCGGCGCAGACGTTCAGGTACTGCTGGTGGCCGCGCTTGGCGCTGTCGCTCATCTGTTCCAGGGCAACCGCCTGGATGGCCTTTGCCGGCGGTGGCTGGTCGCCCAGCAGGTAGGTGGCCATGGCCGCCAGGTCTGCGTCTTCCAGGTGCTGGGTGCTGTGGTGCACCACCGGGAACATCTCGTTGAACATGCTGCCCTGGGCACTGATGCCGTGCTTGAGGAAGGTGGTCAGGTCCGGCTGTGTCCAGCCGCGTTCGGCCAGGTCCTGGGCCAGCAGGCTCGGCGCCAGGTAGCCGCCAAGCAGGCCACCGATCAGGCGCTGGTCCTGCTGCAGCGCGCCGATGGGGTTGCGCGGGGTATGGCATTCGCCGCAATGGCCCATGACCTCGACCATGTACTGGCCACGCTGCCAGGCCGGGCTTTTGCCTTCGGTTGGCTGCAGCTGCACGCTCTTGCCATACAACATGTTCCAGCCGCTCAGCCCCATGCGCACGTTGAACGGGAAGCGCAACGCGGTCTGTGGCGCCGGGCGATTGATCGGCGGGATAGTCATCAGATAGGCGAGGATCGCGTCCGAATCTTCACGCTTGATCAGGTGGTAGGAGGTGTAAGGCATCGCAGGATAAAGGTTGGCGCCGTCCTTGCGCTTGCCCTCAGTGACTGCGGCGAAGAACTCGTCGGCGCTGTAGTTGCCGATGCCGTACTGTTTGTCCGGGGTGATGTTGCTGCCATAAATGGTGCCGAATGGTGAATGGATCGGCAAGCCGCCGGCATACGGCGCGCCGCCTTCAGCGGTATGGCAGGCCATGCAATCGGCCGCGCGTGCCAGGTACTCACCGCGCTTGACCTGAGCCTCGTCGGCCGCTTGGGCAACCGAGCTGACGGCCAGGGCCATTGAGCTGACGGCCAAGGCCAATGCCAGTGCGTTACGAACGAAGCCCATGCTCACCCCTCCTTGACCAGGCCAAGATCGTTGAGCACCTTGCGGGTGGCGTCGTAATAACGCACGTAGCCGGTGCAGCGGCAGATGTGGTGCCCGAGGCTGGCCTCGATGCGGGCTTCCACTTCGCTCTTCTTCAATGGCTGGCGCTGGGCGGTTTCCACCAGCACGGTAGCGGCGTTGACAAAGCCCGGCGCGCAGTAGCTGCACTGGAAGGCGAACAGGTCGACGAACTTCTGCTGGATCGGGTTCAGCGTGAGGTTACCGGCCTCGTCCGGTTTGGCGTGGCCCTCGATGGTGCGTACCTTCTTGCCCTCAAAGTAGTGGGCGCCGGTGATGCAGGTGCGCACTTCTTCGCTGGTGCCGTCGGGGTTGTCGACGATCACCACACAGGCATGGCAGATCCCCTGGCCACAGCCCAGGCGCGAGCCGGTGAGGTTCTGGTGTTCGTGCAGGTATTCGATCATCGCCAGGTCAGCAGGGACCTCGACCGGGCCGACCGGTTGACCGTTGAGGGTCAGTTGCAGTGGACGGTTAGCCATTGAGGGCCTCCTTGATACGGGCTGGGGTGATGGGAAGGTCGCGCACGCGCTTGCCGATGGCATGGGCAACGGCATTGCCGATGGCCCCAACGACCGGGATCATCACCACTTCGGCGATGCCCTTGGACGGGTCGGTCGGTGACAGCGGCGGGAGGATTTCGCTGGTCTGCTGCCACACCGCCACGTCGCGCGCATGCGGCAGGCGGTAGCGGTTGAAGTTCCAGTCGCCCTCCCCGGGCCCGCCCTCGTACATCGGCATTTCTTCGGTCAGCGCGTGGCCGATGCCCATGGCGATACCGCCCTCAAGCTGGCCCTTGACCAGCTCCGGTACCAACACTCGGCCGCACTCGACCCAGCTGTGGTGGTTGAGCACCTGCACTTCATGGGTGCCCTTGTTGACCTTGACTTCAACGATGGTCGCCACCGGGCTGTAGTAGGTAACCATGGCGTTGTTCAGCTGGGTGTCGGGATAGGCGGCGTTCTGCCGGTCGAGCAGGTGGTAACCGTGGCTGTTCATCTGCGCCTTCTTGGCGTTCACCGCGCCATCGCCGTATTTCACCGCCACGGCGTCGAGCGGGAAGCGCTCGCGCACGCCGTCGATGACGAAGTCAGCCTCGGCCCAGCTCCAGCGGTTGAAACCGTGCACACTGGCGCCGGTGACCAGGCCCATGTCGTGGGCCTTCTGTGCCAGCTGGGCAAACGGGATCGGCTGCAGGCCGTTACCGGTCAGCTCGCCGTTGACCCACACCGCGTTCTCGCGGCGCACCACCAGCGGGTTGGCCTGGCCGCCATGCGGGCCCTGGCGCCAGATGGCCATGGCCGCCGGCCACAGGCCGTGGTTGAACAGCACGCGCGCCGCTTCGCGGGTGGCATGGCTGAAGTAGAAGGCCGAGTTGGTTGCCGACGATGGCGATGCCAACTTGCCGACCCATCGCGGGTTGCGCAGCGCGGCGTCCTGCTCGGGCTGGCTGATCAGGTACGGGTTGCCGCTGGTGCTCAGTTGCAGCTCTGGCCATTGGGTGACCGCAGTCCTGACCTCGTCAGCCGAGCGGCCCAGGAAGTCGCTGACTACCAGGGCCTGGGAGGTAGACATGCCGGTGCCCAGCTCGGTGCCGATGTGGCGCAGGCTGATGCGGCCGTCGCGGCTGAACTCGATGCTGGCCATCGGTGCCTCGGAGCCGGTGCCGAAGTCCTTCTGGCAAATCGCAAAGCCCACGCCGTACCAGTGGTCCTGGTCTTGCGCATCCATCTGCTGCTTGCGTGCGTCGCGGTTGCGCCACCAGTCGTGCACGGCGGCCTTGTCGAGAATCTCGTACAGACGCAGCGCGCCCGCCGGGACCGCGCCCTGGGTGTTCTTCATGCCCGATTTCAGCGCGTTGGCGCGGCGCAGGTCGATGGCATCGACGCCCAGACGGCCGGCGATTTCATCCACCATCATTTCGGTGGCCGCCATGCTCTGCAAGGTGCCGTAGCCGCGCATGGAGCCGGCCTCGACACCGCGGGAATGGTAGGCGGTAACCGACAGGTCGTTCTGCGGCATGTAATAGATCGACTGCGCAGCAGTGGCGCCTACCGCTGCCACCGACGGGCTGTAGTTGATGCGCCCGCCGCCGTCGCAGCTCATGTCGGCGCGGAAGATCTTGAAGCTGTTGTCCTTCTTGTCGACGGCCAGCTGGTAGCGGATATCGAAGGCATGGCGCTTGATGCCGCTCTGGAACTGCTCGTAACGGTCGTTGGCCAGGCGGATCGGCACGCCGGCGCCATACAGCGCGGCCACGGCGGCGTAGAAGACGAAGATGTTGTTGTCTTTCGAGCCGTAGCCCACGGTGTAGCCCGGGTGCATGTTCAGCGTGTTCAGGGCGAAACGCGACGGCTTGATCATGTGCACGCATTCCTGCGCCACTTCGAACGGGCACTGGGTGGCAACCACAAAGTGCAGCGTGCCGCTGGCCGGGTCGTACCAGCCGTTGCCGTTGTCCGGCTCCAGCGCGGCGGGTTCGATGGACGGCGTCTTGTAGCGCTCATCGAACACCAGCCAGTCCTCGGGCGGGTTGTCCAGCTGCTGGGCCATGCGATTGGCGTAGAACAGCCCCTGCTCGGTCAGGTCGCCGTGCTGGTTGGGCTGCTTCGACCACACCGGCTTGCGGTTGAGAATGCTCGGGAACAGCATGGAATTCTTCAGGCTGGAGAACTCATCGTCGTCGAACGGCGTGGCACCGCCCACCCGCACGAAGCGGAAGCTGCCGTACGGGTCGCGCTGGTACAGCGGCGCTTGGGCGCCGTAACGGATCGCTTGTTCGTTGAACTGCAGCTTGCGCTTGGCCTGGCGGAAGCGCTCGAAGTCGTGCCAGATCAGGATCGCCACCGGGTGACCGATGAACATTGGCACCTTGCCCGGCGGCAGCAGCGGGTCGGGCGAGTGCGCCTCGGGCCAGGCAATGCCGTCTTTCTCGAGGTCGGCGGCGGTAACGATACGGTCCGGCTGCAGCTCGGCACCGAGCAGGCTGAGGTCGTGACCGGCATAGATACGGTCGGCTTTGGTCGCCTTGAGCAGCAGCGCATGGCCCTGCTGCGTGGGCCAGCCGGGCATGTCCTTGGCGCGGATATCGCGGGCGAACACCTTGTCGCCGCACACCTTGGACAGGGCATCGTTACGAAAGCGCGCCTTGCCGTCATGGTTCATCCACTTCTGCGGCGAGGTGGTGACGCGGTCCTCCATCAGGGCGGCGAATGCCTGGCTGCCGAGTGGCGCCATGGTCACGCCGACACCAGCTATCAGCCCGCCTTGCAAGAAGGCGCGCCGGGAAATATCACGGTTGGACATGCTTGATCCTCTGGGCAGTTGGGGGGCCTGCCCTATTTTGATTCTAGTGCTAGCGGGGAAAAGCTGACTTGTACGTCAACTTTACAGCAAGTGATTGGGAATAGGCAAAGTCAAGCCGACAATATGTCGCGGTGTGTCTGGGGTGATGGGGGG
>NZ_JAFBKA010000020.1:0-121325 GCF_022760795.1 Pseudomonas sp. BP01 | reverse complement strand
TGACCGCGACCCCGTCGGTAACCGAAGGCGGCGTGATCACCTACACCGTGACGCTGACCAACAAAGACGGCCTGCCGATCAACAACCACAACGCTCTGACCTTCACGCTGAGCGACGGCAAGACCGTTATCACCGTACCGGCCAATGGCACAGTGGGGACTGCGACTGTTATCGCGCCGGACAACATCTATGTGGGCACC
The DNA here is from genome assembly GCF_022760795.1 of Pseudomonas sp. BP01. NCBI lineage: Bacteria > Pseudomonadati > Pseudomonadota > Gammaproteobacteria > Pseudomonadales > Pseudomonadaceae > Pseudomonas > Pseudomonas sp. BP01. Next base: position 121,125 of record NZ_JAFBKA010000020.1, on the reverse strand, counting down.
AATGACCCTGTGATCAAAGCGATCGCCTCGGTCAGCGGCACTGATGTTGGCAAGTTCGAGCAGCTGACCCTGGACAAGACCCCAGTCAGCACCGCCGTCACCGACGAACCGGGTTCGGGCACTCCGGGCACGGGCAACCAAGGCGACGTCACCACAGTCGGCATCACCGGCACCACTTCGCTGACCGAGGGCGAAACAGGCCAGTACACGCTGACCCTGAGCAACGCCTCCAAGGCCGAAGTCACGATCACCCTCAGCTACAGCGGCACCGCCAAAAACGGTGAGGATTTCACCGGTGTCACCACCGTGAAGATCCCGGCCAACAGCACAGGCACAACGTTCAACATCGCTACCATCGACGACAAACTGGTCGAAGGTACCGAGAACTTTGTGGTGAAGATCGAGACCGCCACCGGTGGCAACTTCGAGAACCTGCAGGTTGATAGCAGTAAATCGAGCGTGACTACCGCCATCCTCGACAACGACAACCTGCCGGTTTCAACTGGTGGCGCGGTGTTTGGCGTGGAAGACACCGATTACGTGTTCGCCTGGAGTGATTTCAAAGTCACCGATGCCGATGGCAACACTGGTCTGTCCGTGACCATTACCTCGATCCCTGGCGCCGGCAGCCTGCAGTTCTTCAACGGTACTGCGTGGGTGAATGTGACCGTTGGCCAAGTAGTCAGCCAGGCCGATATCACTGCCAAGAACCTGAAATTCGTGCCGGCTCTCAACCAGTCGGGCTCGGATAACTACGGTGGCAATGGCGTGGGTAACCAGAAGGCCGACTACGCACAGTTCAAGTACAAGCCGAACGATGGCACCAACCTGGGCAGCGAAGTGACCATGAAGGTCGACATCAGCCCGGTAGCCGACAAACCGACGCTCAGCTTCGGCAGCGCCGATATCGACTCCAAGGGCCTGACCAAGGAAGTCTGGACCAGCCTCAAAGGCCTGGGTACTGGTGGCAATGGCATTACCGGTGATGATCTGAAGACGGTATTTACCAACTCTGGCACTGCCAACTCCAGCACCACCACTACCAACGTGCAGTCCGATGGCAGCGTCACTGCTGGCACCGGCTCGAAAACGTCGGGCCTGATCTACCTGGAAGCCGGCAAGACCTACACCTTCAGCGGTACTGCCGACGACAGCTTCGTGGTCACCATTGGTGGCAAGACTGTGGTCACGGCCACCTGGGGTGCCGGTGGCCAGGTTTCGGGTACCTTCACCCCGAACACCAGTGGCTACTACCCGATCGAGGTCTACCATGCCAACCAGTCTGGGCCAGGCAGCTATGACCTGAACATCCAGGTAGGCTCGGGTGCGGTCACTGACCTGAGCAGCTCGAACATCAAGATGTATCAGAACGTGACCGAGATGGCCAATGCTGGCCTGGGCGTGTCCGACCTGCACACCGTGAATGGTCAGAGTTACTACGACGGCTACAAACTGAATGAAGGGCCGGAAGGTGGCTCGGTGAAACTGGTCGGTATTACCACTGCCCTGACCGACACCGATGGCTCCGAAACCCTGAACGTTAGCCTCAGCGGCATTCCGAAAGGCACTGTACTCAGCGATGGTGCAGGCCACACGGTCACGGTAGGCAGCGCACCGGTAGATGTAACCGGCTGGAAACTCAGCGGCCTGACCCTGACCCCGCCGACCTACTACAAAGGCTCGTTCGACATCACGGTCACCTCGACTGCCACCGAAAGCCTCGGCGGTTCGGCCATCACCACCGGCAACATCCCGGTCACCGTGTACGGCGCAACCTACAAGGCCAGCGTGGGTACCTCGGGCAATGACACACTGACCGGCAGCGAAGGCAACGACATCATCGTCGCCGACGTGTCGGGCCTGAACGTGGTGGCGGGCAAGAACTACAATATTGCGTTTATCGTCGACAGCTCGGGCAGCATGAGCGATGCGTCTATTGCCGCAGCCAAGACCCAGTTGGCGTCTGTGTTTGCCACCTTGAAAGCCAGCCTGGGCTCGGACACCTCGGGCACGGTCAACATCTTCCTTGTCGACTTCGACACGCAGGTCAACAAGAACGTAGCTGTGAACCTTGCCGATCCTAACGCCTTGAATGACCTGCAAGCGGTCCTGAGGTCGATGCAGGGCGGGGACGATGGTGGTGGTACGAACTATGAAGACGCGTTCAAGACCACTGCCAACTTCTTCAAGAGCGCGGTCGCGACCAGCAACACTGGCGCCGAGAACCTCACGTACTTCATTACCGACGGTAAACCGACGTATTACCAGAAAGATGAAGTTACCGATGCCCGCCTGTGGTCTGGCGGCAAGACCCTGGATGAAGTCGTGAACGTCAACAACTACAAGGTTGGCGGCACTTACAGCGATTGGGCGGACTCGACTCACAAGGTCGATATCAACAGCGCCGGGGTCGTTAAAGTCACCACTTACGGCAAGGACTGGTGGGGCAACTTGTACGAGATCTCCAACCGCACGGTGGGGACCATCCATGCCCAGGGTGACGGCACTTACGAGTTCTCGAACCTCGGTGGTACCGGCAAGGCTAACAACACCAACTATTACAATGCTGCATCTGGCACGACCGATAGCTTTACATTGCTGGGCGGCAGCGACACCGTAGCAGGCTTGAGCAAGGTGCAGGCTATCGGCCTGAACAATGATGTCAGCCTTTTGGACCTGAAGCCCTACGATAGCGCCGGCAAACCGCAGACCAACATTGACCCATCTGATTTGGCCAAGGCGATTCTGGGGCATACGGAGGCCACATTGCCCGGCGCCGACACCATCGATGGCGGCAACGGCAATGACATCATCTTCGGTGACCTGATCACCCTCAATGGTGTTGTCAGCGAGGGCTATCAGGCCCTGCAGACCTACGTTGCGCAGAAGAGCGGTGTCGAAGCCAGCACCATTACCACCAGCAATGTCCACCAGTACATCACCGAGCACTACACCGAGTTCGATATCTCCGGTGCCAACGACGGCAAGGACTTCTTGTCCGGCGGCAATGGCAACGACATCCTCTTCGGCCAAGGTGGTAACGACACGCTCGATGGTGGCAGAGGTAACGACATCCTGCTGGGCGGTACTGGCAATGACACCCTGATCGGTGGCCACGGCGACGATATCCTGATCGGTGGCAGCGGTTCCGACACCTTCGTGTGGAAGGCGGGCGATTACGGCAACGACGTGATCAAGGACTTCAAGGTAGGTGAGAAAGACAAGATCGACTTGAGCGATTTGCTGCAAGGTGAGAAGGGCAGCACGATCGACAACTACCTGAAACTCACCACGGTGGAAGGCACGACCACGTTGCAAGTCAGCAGCGAAGGTAAGCTCAACGCCGCAGGTGGTATCGCCAACGCCGACGTGACCATCAAGCTGGAAGGGGTGAACTGGTCCAACACCACGATCAACTCGTTGATCAGCGGTGCTGACCCGACCATCATCATCCACAACAAAGACAGCTGATGCGCTAAAGGGCCGCTTCGCGGCCCATTCGCTCATCGCTGGCTGGCATGGTCCGAACCGGCAGGGCGCGGTCGTTGTAGGAGCGGCCCGTTCGCGACACAAGGCCGCTCCTACAGGGATGGCATCATGCAGGCAAGGCCATTACCGGCTCTTTCCCGCAACCCCCACCACAGCGCATACTCTGGCGCCGGGCCTGCGCGCCCGGCGATCTTTGCCTATGCTGCTGTCTACCAACAAGGAACCAACGTGACGAGGGACACCGCCATGTTCTACGTGCAACGCGACGCCGCTGGCCAGTTGCTGCGGGTAGAAGCAGCCGCTTTTGACCAGTTCACCGAAATGCTCCCCGCCGACCATGCCGATATCCAGGAATGGTTTGCCGATGACGTCGTGGAAAACAGCCTCAACCAGCTCAAGCAAAGCGACCTGGACATGATCCGCGTGCTTGAGGACCTCATCGACGTGCTGACCGCCAAGGGTGTGTTCAAGATCACCGACTTGCCCGCTGGCGCACAGGCCAAGCTGCTCAACCGCTCCACCGCGCGCAAGGCGCTCAGCAGCCTCAACAACCTGATTGACGAAGAAGAGCAGGGCGGGCTGATCTGACAGCAGGCCAGCCCGGCGACAGTGATATGGTTATGCTTTAAAGGTATTTAAAATATCGCCGTTATGACTTTATAGTCACACCACTGCGTACCCGTCGACCAATCGATGCGCCGCACGACTTGAACCCACACGGGAAATCCCCGTGCGTTTCTGATCGTTGCGCGCCATTGAAGTCGCGCACTGCGTGGGAGTGATAAATGTCAGCCGCCTCGAACGCCTTGTCGACCATCGACAGCGCCCAGCCGCAAGTTTTCGAAATCCGCCCGTTCTCCGGTGCCGTAGGCGCCGAGATCATCGGCCTGGACCTGGCCAAACCGGTCAACGCCGAGGATTTCGCCCGTATCCATCGCGCCCACCTCGACCACCATGTGCTGGTGTTCCGCGACCAGCGCATCAGCCCGGAACAGCAGATAGCCTTCAGCCGCCGCTTTGGCGAGTTGCAGATCCATGTGCTCAAGCAGTTCCTGCTCACAGGTCATCCCGAGATCCTGATTGTTTCCAACATCATCGAAAACGGCCAGAACATCGGCCTGGGTGATGCCGGCAAGTTCTGGCACTCCGACCTGTCGTACAAGGCGCTGCCCAGCCTCGGTTCCATGCTGCATGCCCAGGAACTGCCCAGCGAAGGCGGCGACACGCTGTTCGCCGACATGCACAAAGCCTGGGACGCCGTACCCGACGTCCTGCGCAAAATAGTCGAGGGCCGCAGTGCCGCTCACTCCTACACCGCCCGCTACGGCGAGACCAAATTTGAAGGCAACTGGCGCCCGACCCTGACCGCCGAACAGTTGGCGCAGGTACAGGAAGTCATTCACCCGGTGGTTCGTACTCACCCGGAAAACGGCCGCAAGGCGCTGTTTGTCAGTGAGGGCTTCACCACCCGCATCGTCGGCCTGCCAGATGATGAAAGCCGCGACGTGCTGCAACAGCTGTACGCCCTCAGCGTGCTGGAACAGAACATCTACCGCCACCAGTGGCAACCCCACGACCTGGTGTTCTGGGACAACCGCTCGCTCATTCACCTGGCCACCGGCTGCCCCGCGCACCTGCGCCGCAAGCTGTACCGCACCACCATCCAGGGCGACGCCCCGTTCTGACGACTGAGGACATCATCATGCGCAAATCCATCAGCCGCCTGGCGGCAAGCATCGGCCTGGGCGCAAGCCTGGTCGTCGGCAGCCTGGCTGCCCCTGCAGTAGCCCAGGCCGAAGGCAAGATCCGCATTGCCGAACAGTTCGGCATCGTCTACCTGCTGCTGAACGTGGTGCGTGACCAGCACCTGATCGAAAAGCACGGCAAGGAGCAGGGCATCGACATCGAAGTCGACTGGGCCCAGCTGTCGGGTGGCTCGGCCATCAACGACGCACTGCTGTCCGGTTCGGTAGACATCGCCGGCGCGGGTGTCGGCCCGCTGCTTACGGTGTGGGACCGCACCAAGGGTCGGCAGAATGTGAAGGCCGTGGCCTCGCTGGGCAACTTTCCGTACTACCTGGTCAGCAGCAACCCCAACGTGAAAACCATCGCCGACATTTCCAACAAAGACCGTATCGCTGTGCCGGCGGTAGGTGTTTCGGTGCAGTCGCGCTTCCTGCAGTACGCCGCTGCCCAGCAGTGGGGCGACAAGGAATACAACCGCCTCGACAAATACACCCTTGCCGTACCGCACCCTGATGCCACCGCCGCATTGCTGGCGGGCGGCACCGAGCTGAACGGGCATTTCTCCAACCCACCGTTCCAGGACCAGGTACTGGCCAACAAGGACGTGCATGTGGTGCTCAACAGCTACGACCTGCTCGGCCCCAACTCGCCGACCTTGCTGTTTGCCACCGAGAAATTCCGCAAGGACAACCCCAAAACCTACAAGGCCTTCGTTGATGCCCTGGCCGAAGCCGCAGACTTTGCCCAGAAAGACAAGGCCGCTGCCGCCGACACCTACATCCGTGTAACCAAGGCCAAGATCGACCGCGACGCGTTGATCAAGCTGATCGACAACCCGCAGTACGAATTCACCGTCACACCAAAGAACACCTACAAGCTGGCCGATTTTCTCTATCGGGTAGGCGCCATCAAGCACAAGCCGGAATCGTGGAAGGACTACTTCTTCCAGGACGAACGCCCGCTGCAGGGGAGCTGATCGATCATGACCGCCCCATTGCCAGGCCACACGGCCAGCAACCTGAGCCGTGTCGCAACGCCGCCTTTGCTCAAGGTGGATAACCTCAGCCTTGAATACCGCACCGCGCAACGCGTGGTGCGGGCCACCCACCAGGTCAGCTTCGAAGTCGACCGTGCCGACCGCTTTGTGCTGCTCGGCCCCTCCGGTTGCGGCAAGTCCACTTTGCTCAAGGCCGTGGCCGGTTTCATCCAGCCGCAGGAAGGGCAGATTCTGCTGCAGGGCCAAGCGGTCCGTGGCCCAGGCCCCGACCGCATCGTGGTGTTCCAGGAGTTCGACCAGCTGCCACCGTGGAAAACGGTAAAGCAGAACGTCATGTTCCCGTTGCTGGTGTCGGGCCAGCTCAAGCGCGCCGAAGCCGAAGAGCGGGCGCTGCATTACCTGGAAAAGGTCGGCCTGGCTGCCTTTGCCGATGCCTACCCGCACACTTTGTCGGGCGGCATGAAGGCCCGCGTGGCGATTGCCCGGGCCTTGGCCACGCAGCCAAAGATCCTGTTGATGGATGAGCCGTTCGCCGCCCTTGATGCGCTGACCCGGCGCAAGATGCAGGAAGAACTGCTGCTGCTATGGGAGGAAGTGCGGTTCACCCTGCTGTTCGTGACCCACTCCATCGAGGAAGCGCTGGTGGTCGGCAACCGCATCCTGCTGCTTTCGCCGCACCCGGGCCGGGTACGGGCCGAAGTGCACAGCCATCAGTACGACCTGGGTAGCCTGGGGGGCAGCGACTTCCAGGCCAGTGCCCGGCGTATCCACCGTCTGCTGTTTGACGAGGTGGATACCCCGCAGCAGCCTGACGACATTGGCTTCAACGATATTCGCATCGCCTACTGACAGGAGCTTCAGCCATGACCACTACACCTGTACGCCAGGAATACGAGGTGCAGTTGGAGCCCCTGCTCAGTGTGCCTGTGGAACGACCACTGCCCTTGGCCCAGCGCCTGTGGCAGCAAGGCTGGCTGCGCAAGGCAGTTATCCTGCTGGTGATCGCTGTGCTCTGGGAGGCCGTCGCCCGCTATCAGGACAACGACCTGCTGTTGCCAGGCTTTTTGCAAACCGCCGCCGCCCTGTGGGACGGCATGATCAGTGGTGAACTGCCGGCCAAGGTTGGCGTGTCGCTGGTGATCCTGCTCAAGGGCTATGTACTGGGCATCGTTCTGGCATTCGGCCTGACCAGCCTGGCGGTTTCGACCCAGCTGGGCCGCGACCTGCTAGGCACGTTGACCTCGATGTTCAACCCGCTGCCGGCCATTGCCCTGCTGCCGCTAGCCTTGCTGTGGTTCGGTCTGGGCGACAATAGCCTGATCTTCGTGCTGGTGCATTCGGTGCTGTGGGCGTTGGCGCTGAATACCTACGCGGGCTTTCTTGGCGTCTCGGAAACACTGCGCATGGCGGGCCGCAACTATGGTCTGAAAGGGCTGCGGCTGGTGCTGCATATCCTCGTGCCGGCGGCCTTGCCGTCGATCCTGTCGGGGCTGAAGATCGGCTGGGCTTTTGCCTGGCGCACCCTGATCGCCGCCGAACTGGTGTTTGGTGCCAGCAGCGGTAAAGGCGGGCTGGGCTGGTACATCTTCCAGAACCGTAACGAGCTGTATACCGACAAGGTATTTGCCGGGTTGGCGGTGGTGATCCTGATCGGTTTGCTGGTGGAAGGCTTGGTGTTCAACACCCTGGAGCGGTTGACCGTGCGGCGTTGGGGGATGCAGCGCTGACCTGTACTGGCCCTATCCCCGGCAAGCCAGCTCCCACAGGTACTCCACAGGTCGCGAGGCTTGTGGCTTTCGTGGGAGCTGGCTTGCCGGCGATAGGGCCAGTACAGGCTATCAACTCAGGTACTGAGCTGCCGCATTGCTCAGGATCTTGCCAATCTCTTCCCGCAACACCGCAGGCTGCTCCACCACCAACCCATCCCCGTGGCTCAACAGCCACCAGCGCAATGGCCAGCCGTCACTCACCGTGGCCCGCAACCGATGCCCATGCTCCAGCGCCGTCAGCTGCATGTCGCTGCTCAACGGCGCATCGCGCAACTGCCGCGCCAGTGCATCGCTGATCCGCGCCACCAGCTCAACGCCCTCACCCTGCGCCGGTTGCAACGCATCCCCCCGCAGGTGTGTCAGCAAGTCGAAGTTACCGCGCAACTCGCCCACCGCACTCGCTGACCAGTGCCAGCCGAACGGGATGCTCTTGTCGTTGCGCTCCAGCGGAAAGATCAGCGACAGCTCGTTGAGGTCACGCTCGACAGTGCGTTTGCTGACCGTGAAGCCGACATCGCGCAGGCCCCAGACAAGCTCGGCGCTGGTAATGCCTGGGGAGCGGCTGGGCAGCAGGCGCAGCAGCGCCCACTGACGGCTGAGGGTGGCGCGAGTGGTGGCGAACGGCAAAATGTAACGTCCTTGTCTAGGCTTGCCGCAATAGGATGGCGGCACGCGTGTTGTATGGCAATTGGCCACAGCCTGCTCAGATCAAGGAACTCGCATTTGGTTGCCGTGTGCCGAATCGTTCGCGACAGGTTTTGACGTGACGTCACGCAGAATCACGCCTCATCACAGCCGAAGGTTGGGGTTGTGCGTCGTTCAATGAGGATGAACATGTCTGCTGCCAGCAATATCCATTCGCTGCTTGCCCGCCTTCTTCCCGAGCGGGTCATTGCGCCGCCGGCCCCGGTCGGGAGGCGACAGCGGCTGTTTGCCGGTGTGGGTTTGCCCAGCCAGCGCTCGATGCTGGTCAACCGACTGGATGAGGCCAGCGACCTGCAGGCGGTATATGCCGACCTGCGGCGCCAGGCGTTGCTGGGCAGCGTGGCGGCACTCAACGACCTCGGCTGGATCTGGCTCAACGGCAAGTACTGGCGTGCCGATACCGTGCTGGCCGGCCACCTGCTGCGCATGGCGGCCCTGCAAGGCAATGCCGCAGCCTGGTTCAACCTGGGGCAGCAGCATTACTTTGGCAAAGGCATCGACCCTTCCTACGTGCAGGCAGCGGAGTGCTACCGGCAGGCCTTCGAGCGGGGCATGCTCCACGCGGCCGCGGCATTGGGTGACCTGTATGAGGAGGAGGTGTGCGATGGCGACCTGGACTGGCAGGTCGACCTGGTTCAGGCCTACCAATGGTTCATGCGCGGGGCCGAGCGGGGTGAAGCACGCTGCCGCTTCGAGGTGGGTTACCGGTTGATGCACGGGCTGTATGTAGAGGCCGACCTCAAGGCCGCGCTGTACTGGCTGGAGCTGGCGGCAGCGGCCGGGGTGGTGCAGGCGGCGGAGGAGCTGGCGGTGCACTTCAGCAGCCGTGATGCAGCGCGCTATCAGGAGTGGCGGGACCGGGCGGTGCAGATGGGCAGCACACTGGCACTGACCATGAAGCTGGAAGACCAGATCCAGCCCTGAAATTTCTGCTGCTTGTACCGGCCCTATCGCCGGCGAGCCAGCTCCCACAGGGAATCCCAGCCTTCAGAATCTGTGGAGTACCTGTAGGAGCTGGCTTGCCGGCGATAGGGCCAGCACAGGCAGAAACAAAGCCCATCATGAACAACAATTCATCCTTACCCCTCATCGCCAGCTGTTGACGACAGGGGGAGGGCAAGGCGTATATTGATAGTTAGCAAACTATGAATATCCTTGGTTCCCGTCATGTCCCTTGATCTCCTGCGCCTGCAAGTCAGCAGTGGCATGGTGGTCGCCGCCCGTCATTGGCGGCGCATCTGCCATGCCGCCCTGACCGGTTACGGCATTTCCGAAGCCTGCGCTGCGCCGCTGCTGATGATCGTGCGCCTGGGCGACGGTGTGCACCAGGTGGCCGTGGCCCAGGCTGCCGGCCTGGAAAGCCCATCGCTGGTGCGTCTGCTTGACCAACTGTGCAAGGCCGGCCTGGTATGCCGCAGCGAGGACCCACTGGACCGCCGCGCCAAGGCCCTGAGCCTGACCGCCGAAGGCCGTGCCCTGGCCGAAGCCATCGAAGCCGAACTGGTACGCCTGCGCCGCGATGTGCTCAACGGTATCGACCAGGCCGACCTGGAAGCTGCCCTGCGCGTGCTGCGCGCTTTCGAAGCTGCCGGCCTGGGCAGTGCGGGCGGGGTGGCATGAACGGCTTCTTCAGCTCTGTACCGCCGGCCCGCGACTGGTTCTACGGCGTGCGTACCTTCGCCGCCTCCATGATTGCCCTGTACATCGCGTTGCTCATGCAGTTGCCGCGCCCCTACTGGGCCATGGCCACGGTATACATTGTCTCCAGCCCCTTCGTCGGCCCGACAAGTTCCAAAGCCCTGTACCGCGCCGTGGGCACGCTGCTGGGTGCCGGCGGGGCGATTTTCCTGGTGCCGCCGCTGGTGCAGTCGCCGTTGCTGCTGAGCGTCGCCATCGCCCTGTGGACCGGCACCTTGCTGTTCCTGTCGCTCAACCTGCGCACGGCCAACAACTACGTGCTGATGCTGGCTGGCTATACCCTGCCGATGATCGCCCTGGCGGTGGTCGACAACCCGCTGGCGGTGTTCGACGTGGCGTCCTCCCGTGCCCAGGAAATTTGCCTGGGGATCGTCTGCGCGGCAGTGGTCGGCGCCATTTTCTGGCCACGCCGGCTGGCCCCTGTGGTGGTCGGTGCCACCGGTAACTGGTTCACTGAAGCGATCCGCTACAGCGACACCTACCTTGCCCGCGAAGCCAGCGCCGACAAGGTCGGCGGCATGCGCGGGTCGATGGTTACCACCTTCAACTCGCTGGAGCTGATGATCGGCCAGCTAGGCCACGAAGGCGCCGGCCCCCATACCCTGAAGAATGCCCGTGAGCTGCGCGGGCGGATGATTCACCTGCTGCCGGTAATCGACGCGCTCGACGACGCCCTGGTGGCCCTGGAAGGCCGCGCCCCGGCCCAGTTCGCCCAGCTTCAACCCGTGCTTGAAGCCGCGCGCGAGTGGCTCAAAGGCACTGCCGACAGCGCTTCGGTGGCGCGCTGGACTGCGCTGCACGAGCAGATCGATCGCTTGCAGCCCGGTGCCGCCGCCCTCGACCAGCGCGCCGAGCTGCTGCTGTCCAACGCTCTGTACCGCCTGACCGAGTGGGCCGACTTGTGGCAGGACTGCTGCACCCTGCAGCACGCCTTGCGCACCGACGATGCAAAGCCTTGGCGCGCGGTGTACCGCCACTGGCGCCTGGGCCGCCTGACGGCGTTCTTCGACCGTGGCCTGATGCTGTACTCGGTGGCCTCCACCGTACTGGCGATTGTGGTCGCGTGCGGCCTGTGGATCGGCCTGGGCTGGAACGACGGCGCCAGCGCTGTGATCCTGGCTGCAGTATCGTGCAGCTTCTTCGCCGCCATGGACGACCCCGCGCCGCAGATCTACCGGTTCTTCTTCTGGACGCTGATGTCGGTCATCTTCTCCAGCTTGTACCTGTTCCTGGTGCTGCCCAACCTGCACGATTTCCCGATGCTGGTGCTGGCGTTTGCCGTGCCGTTCATTTGCATCGGTACCCTCACCGTGCAGCCGCGTTTCTACCTGGGCACCTTGCTGACCATCGTCAACACTTCGACGTTCATCAGCATCCAGGGTGCCTATGACGCCGACTTCTTCACCTTCCTCAACGCCAACCTGGCCGGCCCCGTAGGCCTGTTGTTCGCTTTCATCTGGACCCTGGTGATGCGCCCGTTCGGCGTGGAGCTGGCGGCCAAGCGCATGACCCGCTTCGCCTGGCGCGACATTGTCGAAATGACCGAACCGGCGACCCTGGCCGAACACCGTCAGGTTGGCGTGCAGATGCTCGACCGCCTGATGCAGCACCTGCCGCGGTTGTCGCAAACCGGCCAGGACAGCGGGGTGGCACTGCGTGACCTGCGTGTGGGGCTGAACCTGCTCGACCTGCTGGCCTATATGCCGCGCGCCGGCCAGCTGGCTCGCGAGCGCCTGAACACGGTGGTCGAGGAAGTCGGGGCGCACTACGCCGCCTGCCTGCGTGCCGGTGAGCGCCTGCATGCTCCAGCCGCGCTGCTGCGCAACATGGAACGTGCGCGGCTGGCGCTGAACCTGGATGAGCTGTACGAGCGTGGCGATGCCCGCACCCACCTGCTGCATGCCCTGAGCGGCCTGCGGCTGGCGCTGTTGCCAGGCGTGGAAGTGATGCTCGAACCCGCCGAACAACCGCAACTGCCCCCTGGCCTCGACGGAGCGCCCCTGTGATTGGTGAACTGGATATCAGCGGGGTGTTTCTGCCCACGCTGCTGGTGATGATGTTTGGCACCTACCTGGTGTTCCTGGGGGTGCACGCGGTGCTGGTGCGCCTGCATTTCTACCGCCTGGTCTGGCACCGGGCGTTGTTCAACGTTGCTCTGTATGCCGTGCTGCTTGGCGCGGTGGACCACTTTTGCCGAAACCTGATGCTGCCATGAAAAAACCTTTGCTGACCTTGGGCCGTGTGGTCCTGACCTTGCTGGTAGTGACCTTCGCCGCCGTGCTCGTGTGGCAGATGGTGGTGTACTACATGTTTGCCCCTTGGACCCGCGACGGCCACATTCGCGCTGACGTGATCCAGATTGCCCCCGATGTGTCGGGGTTGATCCAGAAGGTCGAGGTGCGCGACAACCAGACCGTCAAGCGCGGCGACGTGCTGTTCACCATCGACCAGGACCGCTTCAGCCTGGCCCTGCGCCAGGCCAAGGCGACCCTGGGCGAGCGCCAGGAAACCCTGGCCCAGGCTTCGCGCGAAGCGCAGCGCAACCGCAAGCTGGGCAACCTGGTGGCCGCCGAGCAGCTGGAAGAAAGCCAGTCCCGCGAGGCCCGCGCCCGCTCTGCTGTCAGCGAGGCCCAGGTGGCGGTCGACACCGCCCAGCTCAACCTCGACCGTTCGGTGGTGCGCAGCCCGGTGGACGGCTACCTCAACGACCGCGCGCCGCGTAACCACGAATTTGTCACTGCCGGCCGCCCAGTACTGTCGGTGGTCGACAGTGCCTCGTATCACGTTGATGGCTACTTTGAAGAAACCAAGCTGGGTGGCATTCACATTGGCGATGCGGTGGACATTCGCGTGATGGGCGACAACACCCGCCTGCGCGGCCATGTGCAGAGCTTTGCCGCGGGCATCGAAGACCGCGACCGCAGCAGCGGCGCCAACCTGCTGCCCAACGTCAACCCGGCGTTCAGCTGGGTGCGTCTGGCCCAGCGTATTCCGGTGCGCATCGCCTTCGATGAAGTGCCGCAGGACTTCCGCATGATTGCCGGGCGCACGGCCACGGTGTCGATCATCGAGGGCGAGCGCCCATGAAGCAGCTGATCCTGGCCGGCCTGTGCCTGTCGCTGGGGGCCTGCATGATGGTCGGGCCCGACTATGAGGTGCCCAAGGACGCGGCGGTGCAACGCAGCGACCTGAGCGGCCCGCTGCGCCAGGATGCCGACAGCGTGGTCTCGGCGCCGGTGCCCGAGGACTGGTGGCAGCTGTATCAGGACCAGCGGCTCAACACGCTGGTGCGTCAGGCCCTGAGTGCCAACACCGAGTTGCGCGTGGCGGCGGCCAACATCGCCAAGGCCCGCGCCCAGGTCGAAGTAGCCGAATCGCAAGGGGGCTTCAACGGTGGCGTCAAGCTCGGCGCCCAGCGCCTGCAGGAGTCGGGCGAAGCCTTCCTGCAGCCCGAGAAGGTTCCGGTGGCCAACATCGGCGAGGCTATCATCAGTGCCTCGTACCAATTCGACCTGTGGGGTACCTTCAAGCGCGGCACCGAGGCCGCCAAGGCCAATGCCGACGCGGTGCAGGCCGCTGCCGATACCGCCCGTATTACCCTGGTGGCGGATGTGGTCAAGGCTTACACCCAGGTGTGTTCGGCCAACGAGGAACTCCACATCGCCCGCGAGTCGCTGGACCTGCAGGAGCAGAGCGTCACGCTCAACCAGCGCCTGCGCGATGCTGGCCGCGGTGATGAAACCCAGGTCACGCGCTCGCAGACCCAGTTCAAATCCTTGCGCGCCGAACTGCCACGCTTCAAGGCCGAGCGCGAGACGGGTATGTACACCCTGGCTGCGCTGCTGGCCAAGCCGGTCGACCAGTTGCCTGCCGGCACCGCCGATTGTGCCGAGCTGCCGCACCTGAACCAGCTGGTCCCGGTGGGTGATGGCGCCGCGCTGCTCAAACGTCGCCCGGACGTGCGCCAGGCCGAGCGCCAGTTGGCTGCTGCCACTGCCTACATCGGCGTGGCCACCGGCGCGCTGTACCCGGACATCAGCATTGGTGCCCAGGTTGGCACCATCGGCATCCTGGAAAACCTCGGCGAACCGTCGACCAACCGCTGGGGCTTCGGCCCGCAGATCAGCTGGGCCATCCCCACCAACGGCACCCGTGCGCGTATTCGCATGGCCGAAGCCTCTACCCAGGCGGCGTTGGCAAACTTCGATGGCGTGGTGCTGAACGCCATTCGTGAAACCCAGACCCGCCTGGCGCAGTACAGCGCCCTGCTGGACCGGCGTGATGCGCTGGCCGAGGCAGAGAAGTCGGCCAAGGAAGCGGCCGACCAGACTCACCGGTACTATCAGGCCGGGCGTGAGTCGTTCCTGGCGGATTTGCAGGCCACACGCACCTATACCGACATGCGTGCGCAGTTGGCAGCGGCCAATAGTCAGGTAGCCATGGGGCAGATTGGGGTGTTTCTGGCATTGGGTGGGGGCTGGAAGGCAGGTACGGCTGAGCCGCCACGCCCGTAGATCTGCTAGTTACTTGTCCGAGTGAGAGTTCGCCATGCTCTGCCTGACTTAATCAGGTAGGCGGAACATGGCAAAAGTTACGTGTGGTATGCCTGATGGCACTGTGAAAGAGCGGGCTGAGCGCTCTTGTGAAAAGTTCAGCTATGCGCCCTACGGTTTTAATGTTGCCCCGTTAGCGGGCGTGTTGGGTTGGGAATAACGTCCTTGGGTCGCCTAGCAAGGCAATCGGGATTGAGCCCCCCGGCCATATAGAGTTGCACCGCTTCATGGCGGTCGTGCGCGGGCAGGCTTTAGCCTGGTCGGGTTTTCCCTGTGGCCCGGGTGTCACCCCTCGCACGACTGCCACCCTAATCCGTGAGACGAGGAGGAGTGCAGTTCATAGAAATCCACAAGGGAATCAACTATGAAAAAGCTCGTCCCCGACCCACCTCTCACCGATCTGCTCCTACTCGACCCACCAAACTTGTCACTCATCGACCCGCTCAGCATCGATGACTGCAAGCTGGTTACCAGCGCCGTAACCCTGAGCAACGACCCAAGAGACACTTCCACCGTTGGCGTGGGACCTGTTTCGCCTGCAGCCCAATGTGCCGTTCAATCACGCATTCTCCCAACTGTCAGTGTTACTTGACTGCATCCGCCACCTCACTACCGAGGCGGAAATGGAGAACGACCTCATTGCCGGGAGCGCTGCGCGGATACTCAGCGAGATGGCCAAAGCATTGATCGATGATATGGAGCGAGGACTGAACAAGGTTCTCCAATAGCCTTCAAAAACCTGGGGCCGCTGTGCGGCCCATCGCCGCCAAGCCAGCTCCCACAGGTACGTCACTTCGTTCAAGCCTCGTGAGTCACCTGTAGGAGCTGGCTTGCCGGCGATAGGGCCCTATCAGGCAACGCCCAATTCAAACCCAAATCGCATCCCAATGAGGATAATCCCCAACCCTCGCGACCAAACCCGCTCGCTTCGGGTTCAGGACAATGTACCGTGCCACCGTCTGCACATCCTCTTCCCGGCGCAAAGCCCGGTCATGAAACCCCTTTTGCCACAGCCGCCCGCTTCGTCCGTTATGCCTGTTGATCATCATGGTGCTACGGGACTTAACCAGGCGCATCAAGCGCTTCAGGCTGCCCAGGCCAAGCTCGACTAGCCAATGAAAGTGGTCAGGCATCACTACCCAGGCCAAAGATCTGATTGCACCTTCCTCTTCAGCCTGGCGGAGCTCAGCCACGAGCAAGCGGGCCGAGTGAAAATCACTGAATATCGGTGCCCTACCAAGGGTTGTGCTGGTAAGCAGATACAAGTGACTGGTTTCCGAAAACCGGCCAAGCCGTAACTGGTCTGAATGGGGACGATCCATGTTCCCTGCCTTATGTTGGTTTGCCCATCAGGCTAGTGGCAATGGCTCTATTGGCGATTAATCAATTGGTACCCGGTGTTTCCTGTGACATCGGCGTGGCCCATCATCGCCGGCAAGCCAGCTCCCGCTGATTAGCGCAGGTTATGAGGGCGGCGTGATACTTGTCATCTGATTTGTAGCAAGATTTTTCATGAAATCCTCCCAGCACCCTTGAGGGAAGGCAAGTCGGAGTGAACAATGTTCTCTTTCGCATTCCCTTCGAGACTGGCCATGAAAACCCGTTCACGTCTGCTTGCCTGGTTGCCGGCTTTATTACTCGGCCCAGTGCTGGCGCTGTGCAGTTCCCTGGCACTGGCCGAGGCCCCCGCCGAGGCCGGCAAAGCCCTGCACCTGCTGGACTACATCGGCGCCGACTACCCGCCGACCGTACAAGATGGCAAGGTGATCGACGATGGCGAGTATCGCGAACAACAGGAGTTCAGCGCGGTATTGACCGATCTGGTCAAAGGCCTGCCGGCAAACGCGGAGCAAAATGGTCTGGAGCAAGGTGTTCAAGCGCTACGCCAGGCCATCGACCAACGCCAGGAGGGCGCCGCAGTCGCCAAGCAGGCGCGCCAACTGGGCGCGCGCCTTGCCGTGGCCTATGAGGTCAGCCAAGCTCCGGTAATCACACCTGACCCGGCCCGTGGCGCTGCGTTGTACGCGCAAAACTGCTCGATCTGCCACGGCGACACCGGCGCAGGCGACGGCCCGGCTGGCGTGGGCCTGGAGCCTGCGCCCGCCAACCTGCGCGATGTTTCACGCCTGGACCAGTTGAGCCTGTTCGACCTCTACAACACCCTGGCCCTGGGTATCGACGGCACCGAGATGCCGTCCTTTGCCGACCAGCTGGATGACCGTCAGCGCTGGGATGTGGCTGCCTATATCGCCAGCTTCACCGCCAAGCCGGCAGCCGGCAAAGGTGACAAGGCCTGGAACATCGCCGACCTGGCCCGGCAAACCCCGGCCGAAGTCGCCGCCAACGAAGGCAACGCGGTCGTAGAGGCGTTCCGTGCCCAGCGTGCCGAGCCGCCGCAAGCCAAGCGCGGCCCGGCGCAACTGCTCGAATACACCGCCAGCACCCTGGACAAAAGCCTGGCGGCCTACCGCGCAGGTGACCACGACCAGGCCTATGACCTGTCGGTAGCGGCCTACCTGGAAGGCTTCGAGCTAGTGGAAAGCTCGCTGGACAACATCGATACCCAGGCGCGCAAGGACACCGAAAAATCCCTGATGGCCTACCGTCAGTCCCTGCAGGATGGCCTGCCCGTGGCCCAGGCCGAGCAGCGTCTGGCTGAGGCAAAAGGCAAGCTCGACCAGGCCGCCAAGCTATTGGGCAGCGACGGCCTGAGCTGGTCGCTGAGTTATATCTCCGGTTTGCTGATCCTGCTGCGCGAAGGCCTGGAGGCGATTCTGGTGCTGGCGGCGATCCTGGCCTTCCTGCGCAACACCGGGCAGCAGTCGGCGGTACGCAGCGTCAACATCGGGTGGGGGCTGGCGCTGGTTGCCGGCTTCGCCACCTGGGCGGTCGCGGCCTATGTGATCGATGTGGGCGGCGCCCAGCGCGAACTGCTGGAAGGCTGCACGGCGCTGTTCGCCGCGGTGATGGTGCTATGGCTCGGTGTGTGGATGCATGACCGCCGCCATGCTGCCGCCTGGAAGGACTACATCAAAAGCAGCCTGGTCAGCGGCGGCGGGCGCTTTGGCTTTGCCATGCTGGCGTTTTTCTCGGTGTACCGCGAACTGTTCGAAGTGATCCTGTTCTACGAAACCCTGTGGTTGCAGGCAGGCCCTGCCGGGCACCAGGCAGTGCTGGCGGGTGGCGCCACGGCGCTGGTGCTGCTGGTGGGCCTGGCCTGGGTGATCTTGCGCGGTTCTGCCAAGCTGCCGCTGACGCTGTTCTTCAGCATCAACGCCGCGCTGCTGTGCGCGCTGTCGGTGGTGTTTGCCGGGCATGGCGTGAAGGCGCTGCAAGAAGCCGGGGTGCTGGGCACACGGCCGGTGGCGTTCTTCGAGTTCGATTGGCTGGGCATTCACGCTGATGCCTACTCGCTGTCGGCACAGGCGGTGGCCTTGCTGGCCATCGTGTTCCTGTATGGGCGCTCGTGGCTGGTGGAAAAGCGCAGGGCAACGGCCAACTGACCGGGGGCCGCGCTGCGGCCCATCGCCGGCAAGCCAGCTCCCACCCCGACCGCATCAGTTTCAAGCCATGAGCAATACCTGTGGGAGCTGGCTTGCCGGCGATGGGCTGCATGGCAGCCCCTTGTAATCTCGGTTCAGGCTGGCTGTGGCGCCTTGAGGATGTTCTGCAGCAACTGGACACTGTCAACGGCGTCGTGACCCAGGCTGGTCAGGTAGCCGCCATCGGGTTGATCGGTCAGCCCTTTTTCATGCAGGCGTTGCGCAGCGGCGACCAGGGCAGGGGCGGCGTTGCTGTTTATCTTGATGCCTTCCTGGCTGCTGTCGTGTTTGAACAGCGCGAGGACTTCCAGTTCAGCAATCAGATCGGGGGTAAAGGACATGGCGACTCCTGACTTCCAGACAAGGATGGCGGCACCGCTTACGGTGCCTGACCTTCGAGTGTAGTCGGGTTATTCGTCCTCGCCTTGACGCAGCTCAGCAGGCAACTCAGGCAAAGCGCGCAGAGCGCTCTCATACCATTCCAGATTGAACGCCCGTTTTTCCGTCATCATGTTGTAAACCTCGACCGCCAGCACCTGCCCCATGAGGTTCAGGATGTCCTGACGCTCGTAGCCGACCAGAGTCAATTTGTTGAAGGTGGCTTTGGCCGCTGGTGGATCTCCAGCGTCGATTTGGTTCTGGACGGCTTCGACTAGCGCTCCTCTGGCGAATTCTGGATCGTCGTCGTCATCGTCATAAAGGTCGTCGTCATACTCGCTCATGGCAAATCTCCTTTTCCGGGCGCACAGTGTGCCACGCCCGTGGCGGCAATGCCCGGGCATTGACGGGGTGCATGACGCTGGTCAGGGGCGGGCTTAGGGTCTATAAAAGCCGGGCCAACCCCTTACGGCCTGGAGGCTGTTACCTCATGCTCAAGCTTCATGGATT
Organism: Pseudomonas sp. BP01; assembly: GCF_022760795.1. Lineage (NCBI taxonomy): Bacteria > Pseudomonadati > Pseudomonadota > Gammaproteobacteria > Pseudomonadales > Pseudomonadaceae > Pseudomonas > Pseudomonas sp. BP01. The sequence goes on along the minus strand of NZ_JAFBKA010000020.1, from coordinate 101,738 downwards.
CTCGGTCAGCAACTACTACAACATGGTCAAGCTGGCCCTGCTGGAAAAAGGCCTGCCCTTCGAAGAAGTCACCTTCTATGGCGGCCAGGCGCCACAGGCGCTGGAAGTGAGCCCGCGGGGCAAGGTGCCGGTGCTGCAGACCGAACACGGTTACCTCAGCGAAACCAGTGTGATCCTCGACTACATCGAGCAGACCCAAGGCGGCAAGGCACTGCTGCCGGCCGACCCGTTCGGGCAGGCCAAGGTGCGTGAGCTGCTCAAGGAAATCGAGCTGTACATCGAGCTACCGGCGCGTACTTGCTATGCCGAGTCGTTCTTCGGCATGTCGGTTGAGCCCTTGGTCAAAGAGAAAGCGCGTGCCGATTTGCTGGCCGGCTTTGCCACGCTCAAGCGCAACGGTCGCTTTGCGCCCTATGTTTCGGGTGAGCAGCTGACGCTGGCAGACCTGATGTTCTGCTTCTCGGTCGACCTGGCTTATGCCGTGGGCAAGAAAGTGCTGAACATCGACTTTTTGGCGGACTTCCCGCAGGCCAAGGCGTTGCTGCAGCTGATGGGCGAGAACCCGCACATGGCGCGGATCGTGGCGGACAAGGAAGCGTCGATGCCGGCCTTCATGGAGATGATTCGTAGCGGTAAACGCTAAAACCTGGGGCTGCTCCGCAGCCCATCGCCGGCAAGCCAGCTCCCACAGGTACAGTGCAACCTTCAAGTCACATGCAGTACCTGTGGGAGCTGGCTTGCCGGCGATCGAGGGCAAAGCCCTCGCGATGGGCCTTAACGGGAAGCCAGCAGCGCCTTGCCACGAACAACGGCAGCGCGTACCTGCGCCGGTGCCGTACCACCAATGTGGTTACGGGCATTCACCGAGCCTTCCAGAGTCAGCACGGCAAACACGTCCTGTTCGATCTGGTCGCTGAACTGGCGCAGTTCGTCCAGGCTCATCTCGGCCAGGTCCTTGCCGGTGTCCACGCCGTACTTCACCGCGTGGCCTACGATTTCGTGGCAGTCACGGAACGGCAGGCCACGGCGTACCAGGTAGTCGGCCAGGTCGGTTGCGGTGGAGAACCCGCGCAGGGCCGCTTCACGCATGATGGCGTGCTTGGGCTTGATTGCCGGGATCATGTCGGCAAAGGCGCGCAGCGAGTCGCGCAGGGTGTCGGCAGCGTCGAACAGCGGCTCCTTGTCCTCCTGGTTGTCCTTGTTGTAGGCCAGCGGTTGGCCTTTCATCAGGGTCAGCAGGCCGGTGAGGGCGCCGAACACGCGGCCGCTCTTGCCACGTACCAGCTCTGGCACGTCCGGGTTCTTTTTCTGCGGCATGATCGAGCTGCCGGTGCAGAAGCGGTCCGGCAGGTCGATGAACTGGAACTGCGCGCTGGTCCACAGCACCAGCTCTTCCGAGAAGCGCGACAGGTGCATCATCGCCACGCTGGCAGCGGCGCAGAATTCGATGGCGAAGTCACGGTCCGACACGCCGTCCAGCGAGTTGCCAGCCACGGCTTCGAAGCCCAGCAGCTTGCAGGTGAGCTCGCGGTCGATCGGGTAGGTGGTGCCAGCCAGCGCGGCGCTGCCCAGGGGCATGCGGTTGGTGCGCTTGCGGCAGTCGACCAGGCGCTCGTAGTCGCGGCTGAGCATTTCGAACCAGGCCAGCAGGTGGTGGCCGAAGGTGACCGGCTGGGCCGTCTGCAGGTGGGTGAAACCGGGCATGATGGTTTCGGCTTCACGCTCGGCCTGCTCCAGCAGGCCCTGCTGCAGGCGGGTGATTTCGGCCAGGATCAGGTCGATTTCGTCGCGCAGCCACAGGCGGATATCGGTGGCCACCTGGTCGTTGCGGCTACGGCCAGTGTGCAGCTTCTTGCCGGTGATGCCGATGCGGTCGGTCAGGCGTGCCTCGATGTTCATGTGCACATCTTCGAGGTCGACGCGCCAGTCGAAGTTGCCGGCTTCGATTTCGCCCTGGATGGTCTTCAGGCCATCGATGATGGTGTCGCGCTCGGCATCGCTGAGCACGCCGACCTGCGCCAGCATGGTGGCATGGGCGATCGAACCCATGATGTCGTGGCGGTACAGGCGCTTGTCGAAATCGACCGAGGCGGTGAAACGGGCGACGAAGGCGTCGACGGGCTCACTGAAGCGGCCGCCCCAGGACTGATTGGTCTTGTCGGTGCTCATGGATTCACTCATTGCAGGCGTGAACGAAAAAGTGGCGCCGATAATAGCAGGGTTGGGCTGGCTGCCGCAGGGCGCCGGTCGAGAGAAATGCCCGGAAAATGGCAGAGAAGGATTTTAAGGAATGAACGGCAGTGTTCCACGGACCGTCTACAGTTGGACAAAGGACTGGCGGTGAATCTGCCGTCCGAGTGAATCTTTGGCCATCGCACCGGTCTAGAGCGTGACCGCAGTGTCGCTCGAACCACACCTGTCTACGCTATACCTGTGCGAGACTCATTCAGGAATCCAGCGCAATTATGAATGTCCTGATCGTTGATGACGAACCCCAAGGCCGTGAACGCCTCAGCCGGCTGCTCGGAGAACTGGAGGGTTACACCGTGCTGGAGCCTAGCGCCACCAACGGCGAGGAGGCCCTTGCGCTGATCGAGAGCCTCAAGCCCGATGTCGTCCTGCTGGACATCGGCATGCCAGGCCTGGATGGCCTGCAGGTAGCCGCTCGCTTGTGCGAACGCGAGGCGCCGCCGGCGGTGGTGTTTTGCACCGGGGATGATGAATACGGTGCCGAGGCATTCAAGGACAGTACCCTCAGCCATGTGACCAAGCCCTTCCAGGCCCAGGCGCTGCGCGATGCCTTGCGCAAGGCCGAAAAACCCAACCGTGCCCAGTTGGCGGCGCTTACCCGGCCGGCCAATGAAGGTGGCGGCCCGCGCAGCCACATCAGTGCCCGCACGCGTAAAGGCATCGAGTTGATCCCTTTGCCCCAGGTGATCTATTTCATTGCCGATCACAAGTACGTGACCTTGCGTCATGAAGCCGGGGAAGTGCTGCTCGACGAGCCGCTCAAAGCCCTGGAAGACGAATTTGGCGAGCGTTTTGTGCGCATCCACCGCAATGCGCTGGTAGCCCGCGAGCGCATAGAACGCCTGCAGCGCACCCCGCTGGGGCACTTTCAGCTGTACCTGAAAGGCCTGGACGGCGACGCCTTGACCGTCAGCCGCCGGCATGTGGCCGGTGTGCGCAAGATGATGCAGACCCTCTGATACGGCGCCCGCATGGCAAGGGCTGCGCCCTTGTTCGCGGGTAAACCCGCTCCCACAGGTTGATCATTGGCCTGTAGAGCGGCACCTCACCCTGTGGGAGCGGCTTTAGCCGCGAAGAGGCCCTCAGCTGATCCACATCTGCAAGCGATAAAGGAGATGCTGTTATCATCGGCGGCATTTCTCTGGATCGGGGCGTTCCATGTCCACTCGCGAAATCCGCATTGCCACCCGTAAAAGTGCCTTGGCCCTGTGGCAGGCCGAATACGTCAAAGCCCGCCTCGAGCAGGCCCACCCCGGTCTGCTGGTGACCCTGGTGCCCATGGTCAGCCGTGGTGACAAACTGCTCGACGCGCCGCTGGCAAAAATCGGCGGCAAGGGCCTGTTCGTCAAGGAACTGGAAACCGCCCTGCTGGACAACGAAGCCGACATCGCCGTGCATTCGATGAAAGACGTGCCCATGGACTTCCCCGAAGGCCTGGGCCTGTACTGCATCTGCGAGCGTGAAGACCCGCGTGATGCCTTCGTTTCCAATACCTTTGACAGCCTTGAGGCGCTGCCAGCCGGCAGCATCGTCGGCACCTCCAGCCTGCGCCGCCAGGCCCAGTTGCTGGCGCGCCGCCCGGACCTGCAAATCCGCTTTCTGCGTGGCAACGTCAACACTCGCCTGGCCAAACTGGACGCCGGCGAGTACGACGCCATCATCCTCGCCGCCGCCGGCCTGATCCGCCTGGGCTTCGAAGACCGCATCACCGCCAGTATCAGCGTTGACGACAGCCTGCCGGCTGGCGGACAGGGCGCGGTAGGCATCGAGTGCCGCAGTGCCGACCTCGAAATCCACGCACTGCTGGCGCCGCTGCACCATGCCGACACCGCCGACCGGGTAGTGGCCGAACGCGCCCTGAACAAACACCTGAATGGCGGCTGCCAGGTGCCGATCGCCTGCTACGCGGTGCTCGAAGGTGACCAGCTTTGGCTGCGTGGCCTGGTTGGCCAGCCGAGCGGGGGTACCCTGCTGGTGGCCGAAGCCCGTGCCCCTCGCGCTGCTGCCGAGACCTTGGGCGTACAGGTGGCCGAAGACCTGCTGGGCCAAGGTGCCGAGGCCATCCTCAAGGAAGTCTACGGCGAGGCCGGCCACCCGTGAGCCAATGGCGCCTGTTGCTGACCCGGCCTGCCGAGGACTGTGCGGCGCTGGCGCAAAGCCTGGCGGCAGCGGGGGTGGGCAGCAGTTGCCTGCCGCTGCTGGCCATAGAGCCCGTCACCGTGGAGCCCCGGCAACGTCTGCTGCTGGAGGGCCTGCATGGCTTTCAGGCGATCATCGTGGTCAGCAAGCCGGCTGCCCGGTTGTTGCTTGAGCATCTGGCCGAAGCCGGCATGCAGCCTCCACGGCAAGGCTGGTTCACCGTGGGTGAGGCAACCGCTGCGGTGCTGCAGGGTGCGGGGCTGGCGGTAAGCACTCCGCCGCGTGGCGATGACAGCGAATCCTTGCTGGCGCTACCGGCCCTGCTTCAGGCAGTTGCCGTGCCTGCCGCGCGTGTTTTGGTCGTGCGCGGCGTCGGAGGTCGCGAACTGCTGGCAGAGCGTCTTGCAGAGCAAGGTGCTAGTGTCGAATATCTGGAACTGTATCGTCGCTGCCTGCCGGCTTACCCGGCGGGCACCCTGAAGCGCCGCATCGAAGCGGAACGCCTCAATGGCCTGGTGGTCAGCAGTGGGCAGGGTTTTGAACATTTGCAGCAGCTGGCCGGTGCCGATTGGCCGCAGCTTGCACGCCTGCCGTTGTTCGTGCCCAGCCCACGGGTCGCCGAACAGGCCAGGGCCGCCGGGGCCCAACAGGTTGTGGATTGCCGTGGCGCCAGTGCCACGGCCTTGCTGGCAGCCGTGCAGCGCAGCGCTGCACCTGCCTCTTAAGGCGCTAAGCTGAACGCGATGCGCCCCCATGCAAAGGATGGATACGTGAGCGAGACTGTCTTGTCCAATAACGATCAGCCGTCGGCACAGGCGCCGACGGAACCCGTCACCGCCCCACCTGCCAAGCGCTCCGGCAGTGGCCTGGCAGCGCTGGCCTTGCTGCTGGGTGCGGCCGGGGTGGTGGTAGGTGGCTGGGGTGTCTGGCAGGTGCGTCAACTGCAAGGCAGCGAGTTCAACCAGGGCCAGCACATCGAGGCGCTGAACCAGCGCGCCGAAGCCCTGCAGCAGCGCGAACAGCAGATCAGTGCGCAGCTGGCCAGCCTGCCGGCGGCCAGCGAGCTGGAAGATCGCCGGCGCCTGGTGGCGCAATTGCAGGGCGACCAGCAGCGCCTCAGCCAGCGCCTGGAAACCGTGCTGGGCGAAAGCCGCAAGGAGTGGCGCCTGGCTGAAGCCGAGCACCTGCTGCGCCTTGCTACCCTGCGCCTGTCGGCCTTGCAGGACATCACCAGCGCCAAGGCCCTGGTCGAGGGCGCCGACGAGATCCTGCGCGAGCAGAGCGACCCAGGCGCATTCGCCGCCCGCGAGCAATTGGCGCGCAGCCTGGCCACGCTCAGCAGCACCCAGCAACCGGACCGTACCGGCCTGTTCCTGAAACTGGCCGCTCAGCGTGAGATGGTGCAGCAGCTGAGCGCGCAGTCGCCCGAGTTCGATACCAATGCCGATGCGCTGGGTGCGCTGACCGCCGACGGCGATGGTGCCAGCCGGCTGTCGCAGTGGTGGGCAGAAATCTCCAAGTACTTCCAGATCGACTTCAATGCCGATGAAAACGTGCGGCCGCTGCTGGCCGGGCAGCAACTGAACCAGCTGCGCCTGGCCCTGAGCCTGACCATCGAGCAGGCCCAGTGGGCGGCGCTCAATGGTGACGCCAAGGTCTACACCCAGGCGCTGGACGACGCCCGCAGCGTGTTGCTGGCCAACTTCAACGCCGACAACCCGCAAAGCAAGGCCATGCTTGAGAGCCTCAATGCCTTGGCCGATCAGCCGGTGTCGGTGGTTACCCCCGACCTCAGCGAAAGCCTGGCGTCCGTGCAGGCCTACATCCAGCGCCGTCACCTGCCGGCCGAGGCTGAAGGGGGCAAGCCATGAAGCGTGTCTACCTGCTGGCCGTGCTGGCGATCGTGATTGCTGCGGCGCTGGGTATTGCGGTCGCCAAGCACAGCGGTTACGTACTGCTTTCCTATGGAAGCTTCCGCTATCAATCGGGGTTGTGGGCGGCACTGGCCGGCCTGCTGGCCGTGGTCGCACTGTTGTGGCTGGTGCGTTACCTGGTCGGCCTGGTGCTGACCTCCAGCGGCGTGGTCAACCCGTGGTCGCGGCGTAACCGCAGCCGGCGCATCCGCCTGGCCATCGAACAGGGCCAGCTGGACCTTGCCGAAGGCCGCTGGGCCAGCGCTCAACGCCACTTGCACCGTGCCGCCGAGGCCGAGCGCCAACCGCTGCTGTACTACCTCGGTGCCGCACGCGCTGCCAACGAGCAAGGCCGCACCGAAGACAGCGACAACCTGCTGGAGCGCGCCCTGGAGCGTCAGCCGCAAGCAGAGCTGGCTATTGCCCTGACCCATGCGCAGTTGCAGATGGACCGCGGTGAAAGTGACGGCGCCCTGGAAACCCTGTTGGCCATGCAGGAACGCCACCCGCACAACGGCCAGGTGCTGCGCCTGCTGCAGCGCCTGTACCGGCAGCGCGGTGACTGGTCGTCATTGATCCGCCTGCTGCCAGACCTGCGCAAGGGCAAGGTGCTGCCGGCCGCCGAGCTGGCCGCCCTGGAACAACGTGCCTGGGGCCAGAACCTCAGCCTGGCCACCACCCGGGGCGAAGACGCGCAAAGTGCCCGTCAGGCCCTGGAGCGCGCTTGGCAGCAGCTGACCGCAGCCCAGCGCCAGGAGCCGCAACTGGTGCTGGCCTACGCCGAGCAATTGCGCCAGGTGGGTGCCCAGGGCGAGGCCGAGCAAGTGCTGCGCACCGCCCTCAAGCGTGAATACGAAAGCCACCTGGCCCGGCTGTACGGCCTGGTGCGCGGTGATGACCCGGCGCGCCAGCTGCAAACCGCCGAAGGCTGGCTCAAGGATCACCCTCAAGACGCCAGCCTGCTGCTGACCCTGGGCCGCCTGAGCCTGCAGAATCGCCTGTGGGGCAAGGCGCGTGATTACCTGGAAAGCAGCCTGCGCATGGAGCGCAACCCCGAGGCCTGTGCCGAGCTGGCTCGCCTGCTGGCTGGCCTGGGCGAGACCGAGCGCAGCAACCAGCTGTTCCAGGAGGGCCTTGGCCTGCTGGACGAACGCCTGCTGGCGCTGCCATTGCCAGAAGGCGTACGCGCCTGACCCACCCCAGCGCCCGCGCCAAGGTGCGGGCTTTGGGGGCGGGTAATTTATCTATTGCTGCCAGTTAGATCTGCAGTCCATTTCTTTCGCCGCTTCCTACTGCATTGCTGGAAATTTCCTACGCAATTCAGCGCCTTGTCGTTGCTGTCGTGCCTTGAAACAAAGCGTGTCTTTCCTCTACCGTTTCAAACCACAACATCTACCCTGGGACTTTCACCCTCCATGCTTGCGGCCCGTTTGCGCACCTTTTTCCTTCCTGCCTGCCTGGCGGCAATGGCGGTACTGGTCGTGTCATTCCAGCTGGAGCACATACTGGGGCTGGTGCCGTGCCCTTTATGCTTCAGCCAGCGGCTGCTGCTTGCCGTGTACGCACTGCTGAGCCTGGCGGCGGTATTGCAGGCCCCGGGCACGCAAGGCATCCGCCATTATGCGCGGGCGACGCTGGGCTGCTCACTGGCCGGTGCGTTGCTGGCGGCACGGCATGTCTGGGTGCAAGGAGCCAGCGGTGCTATTGCGGTATGCCCGGCCCCTATCGGGCGTGTGTTCGAGCAATCCTGGGCTCAAGCAGCACGGCAACTGCTGCTGGGTGGGCCTGATTGCAGCTCGCTGACCTGGAGTTTTCTCGATCTGACGCTGCCTGAGTGGAGCCTGCTGGCCTTCCTGTTGCTGGCCATGCTGCCCTTGAGTTGCCTGCTGGCGTATCGTTTCCGCACCCTGGCAAGAAGTTGACCTGGAACAAGGCTGGGTCACTAGTGCGACCAATGGCGGTTGGGCAGGGTATTAAACACTTGTATGAACTTTGTCCGCTGCGTACCTTGATGGGCAGCACGCGCGGGAATAATCTCCCAGCACGCATACCGAAAATACAACTGCTCGATGCCGTCCTGCTGATCTCACCTTTGTGCTGCGCGGTCGTGGTGCGAGGTGCAGCGGCATCTACCCAGAAGGGAAGAGATTGCCATGCTCGATAGTTGTCAGAATGCCCAGGAACGCTGGGGTGGGGTTCACGACCTGATCGACCGTTGGCTGAAGGCGCGCCAGGACCTGGTGCAGTCTTTCGGCGCACTGCGCGATTTGAAGCCAGCCTTCGCCGACAAGGACACCAACGGGGACTTTTGCGCGCTCCTGGTCGACTACGTTTCGGCGTGGCACTTCGAAGTTTGCGAGCAACTGGTCAGCGAGGCCAAGGCTTTCGGAGACGAAAAGGCGCTGAGGCTGGCCGAAGAAATCAACCCACGGATCAACGACAGTACCCAGATCGCACTGGCCTTCAATGACCAATGCACCAAGGGTGAGTGCAAGGACACCGAACGCTTCGCCGAAAAGCTGGGCAAGTTGGGCGGGCTGTTGCACGAGCGCTTCGAACTTGAAGATTGCCTGATCGAGGTGCTGCACAACGCACACAAGGAAGAGGGTGCAGTCCAGGCGTGAGGGTTGGCGTCAGTCGCCAACCGCCAGCAATTCGATCTCGAACACCAGGGGTGTATAGGGTGCGATAAGGTCACCGGCGCCTTCGGCGCCATAGGCTTGCGCCGACGGAATTACCAGGCGCCATTTGGCCCCGGCATGCATCCTTGGCAAGGCCACCTGCCACCCTTCGATCACCGAGCCCAGGCTGAACCACTGGGGTGCCTGGTTCTGGTCGAACACCGAGCCATCCGGCAGCCTGCCCACATAGCGCACCTGCACTTTGCCGCCAGCTTTGGGCTGCGCGCCGGTGCCTGGCTGCAGCTCGCTGTAGAGCACACCTTCCGGTAGTTCGCGTACCCCATAACGGCCACGCTCGTTGGCCATGAAGCGTGTTTCGGCTGCCTGCAACTTCTGCGTGGCGGCATCATCTTCCTGCGCTTCGTGCTGCTGGAGCACCGCCTGCATACGTGCCTTGTCGAGCTTCAGGGGCTGCCCCTGGTAGGACTGCTTCAGGCCTTCGACCAGTGCATCCAGTTGCAGGCCTGGCATCTCCTGGCGCAGCCGCTCACCCAGGCTGGCGCCCAGGCTGTAGGCGAGGTCCTGGTCGTTGCTGTCAGCCATTGCAACTGGCACCAGCAGGCATAAACCTAATACAAGATATCGAGGCAATGCCCTGACTCCCAAATATCAGCAATGATTAATTCAGCAACTACACTTTCACGCAGCTGCAAGATAACAACTTTGCCCAGGCATGCAACGCGGCGTAAATATTACTGTCAACATGCCCTAGCGGCGGTAGCAGCAGAAGCATAGTATGAGCCGCAATCTCGTCAGCCAGGAGGTAAACCATGTCGGCCAAAAAGAAGCCAGTAAGTACGCCGTTACACCTGCTCCAGCAACTTTCGGGCAGCCTGCTCGAACACTTGGAAGATGCCTGCTCGCAAGCGCTGGCTGATGCGGAAAAACTGCTGGCCAAACTGGAAAAGCAGCGTGGCAAGGCCCAGGAAAAACTGCACAACGGTCGCCTGAAATTGCAGGATGCCGCCAAGGCAGGTAAAGGCAAGGCGCAGTCCAAAGCCCAAAAAGCCATTGGCGAACTTGAAGGGCTGCTCGATGCCCTCAAGGAACGTCAAACCCAGACCCGTTCTTATATCCAGGAACTCAAGCGCGACGCTCAGGACAGCCTCAAGCTGGCCCAAGGTGTAGGCAAAGTTCGCGAAGCAGCAGCCAAGGCACTTGACCTGCGCGCCGCCAAAACCACCAAGCCAGCTGCCAAAACCACTGCTGCCAAATCTGCAGCCAAGCCAGCCGCCCGGGCCACTGCTGCCAAGCCTGTCGCGAAGCCAGCTGCCAAAGCCGCTGCTGCTGCCAAACCTGCCGCTAAGCCAGCTGCCAAAGCGACTGCTGCTGCCAAGCCTGCCGCGAAGCCAGCTGCCAAAGCGACTGCTGCTGCCAAGCCTGCCGCGAAGCCAGCTGCCAAAGCGACTGCTGCTGCCAAGCCTGCCGCGAAGCCAGCTGGCAAAGCGACCGCGGCTACCAAGCCTGCCGCCAAGCCAGCTGCCAAAGCGACTACTGCTGCCAAACCTGCGGCCAAGCCAGCAGCCAAAGCCACTGCTGCAGCCAAGCCTGCGCCGGCCAAAGCCGCTGCCGCGAAACCAGCAGCAAAACCAGCAGCGAAACCCGCTGCCGCCAAGGCTCCAGCACGTACGGCCGCCAAGCCAGCTGCCGCCAAGCCTGTTGCCAGCAAGCCAGCCGAAACCAAACCTGCTACGCCAGCCGCAAGCACCCCGGCCGCGGCAACCAACTCGGCCACCCCGGCCCCGTCGGCAGCACCGTCAGCACCCGCCACCACCCCGGCTCAGGCACCGTCTTCGGCGTCCTGAAGCGCAGCCGCCGCGACGCGCAACTGATCCAGCGCGTCGTGGTGTCGGGCAGGGGCCGGCGCCAGCCGGGCCAGCCAGTCGTCCGTGGGCTCACTGGAGTCCGCGGGCCACTGTCGCGAGCGTTCCTGCAAGCGCGCCAGCAAAGTTCTTTCCGCCTGCAACTCCAAACCCTTTACCTGTTCACGCAACGCCGCCAGCTGCGTATCACCAGCCGCGCACGCGCGCCATTGCTGGCGAAGGCTGCGTAACGGGGCGACCACTTCACGCTGCCAAGGCTCGGCAACTTCGTGCAGCGCTTGCACGCGCTCGTCCAGCACGGCCACGGTATGTGCCTGCAGCCAGCTTGCGCATAGCAGCAGGCAGACATCGCCACCCTGCGCCTGTAGTTCAAGGCAGGCCGCTTCCACGCCGGGCCTGGCATACAGGGCCAAGGCGTAATTCCACAGGTCGGTGTGCATGGTTCCACTCGCGCTATGGGCCGAGGAAGCTGGTAGACTCCGCGACCATCATGATCAGACTATCCAACCTCACTTTACAGCGTGGTCCGCAGCGCTTGCTAGACGGCGCCGACATGACCCTGCACGCCGGTCACAAGGCCGGCCTGATCGGCGCCAACGGCGCCGGAAAATCCAGCCTGTTCGCCTTGCTGCGCGGTGAGCTGTCGCCCGATGGCGGCGATTGCCTGCTGCCCGGCGACTGGCGCATCGCCCACATGCGCCAGGAGGTCGACACCCTCGACCGCCTGGCCGTGGACTATGTGCTCGACGGCGATGCGCGCCTGCGCAAGGTCCAGGCCGAACTGGCCGCAGCCGAGCAGGCTCACGATGGCACCGCCCTGGCGCGCCTGCACAGTGAGCTGGAAGGCGCCGACGGCTATACCGCCGACGCCCGTGCGCGCAAGTTGTTGGCAGGCCTGGGCTTCACCAACGAGCAGATGGACCGCCGCGTCGGCGACTTCTCCGGTGGCTGGCGGATGCGCCTGAACCTGGCTCAGGCGCTGATGTGCCCGTCCGACCTGCTGCTGCTCGACGAGCCCACCAACCACCTGGACCTCGACGCCATCCTGTGGCTGGAAGACTGGCTCAAGGGCTACCCCGGCACGCTGTTGCTGATCTCCCACGACCGTGACTTCCTCGACGCCGTGGTCGACCATGTGCTGCACGTCGAGCAGCGCAAGCTGAACCTGTACAAGGGCGGCTACTCCGCTTTCGAACGCACCCGTGCCGAACGCCTGGCGCAGCAGCAGCAAGCCTACGAGAAGCAGCAGGCACAGCGCGCGCATATGGAAAAGTACATCGCCCGCTTCAAGGCCCAGGCCACCAAGGCACGTCAGGCACAAAGCCGGATCAAGGCCCTGGAGCGCATGGAGGAGCTGTCGGCGGCGCATGTCGACTCGCCGTTCGACTTCGTCTTCCGCGAGTCGCAAAAAATCTCCAGCCCGTTGCTGAGCCTGTCCGAAGGCTGCCTGGGTTATGGCGACAAGGCCATCCTCGACAAGGTCAAGCTGCAGCTCACCCCAGGTGCGCGTATTGGCCTGCTCGGGCCCAACGGCGCCGGCAAGTCGACCCTGATCAAAAACCTTGCGGGTGAGCTGGAGCCGTTGACGGGCCGCCTGGTCCGTGGCGAGAACCTGGCGGTTGGCTACTTTGCCCAGCACCAGCTGGACTCGCTGGACGACAAGGCCAGCCCGCTGCTGCACCTGCAGCGTATTGCCCCCACCGAGCGCGAACAGACCCTGCGCGACTTCCTCGGCGGCTTCGACTTCCATGGCGCCCGCACCGACGAGCCGGTTGTGAACTTCTCCGGTGGCGAAAAGGCCCGCCTGGCGCTGGCGCTGATTGCCTGGGAACGGCCGAACCTGCTGCTGCTCGACGAACCGACCAACCACCTGGACCTGGAAATGCGCCTGGCGCTGACCATGGCGTTGCAGGAGTTTGCCGGTGCCGTGGTGGTGGTGTCTCACGACCGCCACCTGCTCAAGAGCACCACCGACGACTTTTTGCTGGTAGCCGACGGCAAGGTCGAACCCTTTGACGGAGACCTGGACGACTACAGCCGCTGGCTGGTCGAGTACCGCCAGCGCAGCGCGCCGGCCAGTACCACCCCGGTCAACCCGGACAAGACCGACAAGAAAGCCCAGCGTCAGGCTGCCGCAGCCTTGCGCCAGCAATTGGCACCGCACAAGAAGGCGGCCGACAAGCTGGAAACCGAGCTTAACCAGGTGCACGTGCAACTGGCCGAGATCGAGGCCGCGCTGGGTGACGGTGGCCTCTACGAAGCGGCGCGCAAGGACGAGTTGCGTGACCTGCTGGCGCGCCAGACCAAGCTCAAGCAACGCGAAGGTGAGCTGGAAGAAGCCTGGATGGAAGCGCTGGAAACCCTCGAAAGCATGCAGGCCGAACTCGAGGCGCTGTCCTGATGGAGGAACTGCGTTCGCTGCTGCCAGGGCAATGGATGGACACCTTCTGGCTGGGCTTGCAGATTCTGTTGATCCTGGTGGCGGCCTTCGTCCTGCAGCGCATCGTTGCTCGCGGGTTGAGCCGCCTGGGCCAGCGTTATCCGCTGCCGCCTGAGCTGCTGGTACCGGTGCGTGGCGGCCTGCGCTGGCTGATCATGGGCAGCGCGCTGCTGTTCGTGCTGGAGCGCCTGGGGGTTTCGGCGACCGTGCTGTGGACGGCGCTGTCCGGCTTTGTCGCGGTGGCGGCGGTGGCCTTCTTCGCCATGTGGAGCGTGCTGTCCAACCTGCTGTGCGCGGTGCTGATCTTCACGGTCGGGCCGTTTCGCATTGGTGATGTGGTCGAACTGGTCGACACCCTGGACAAGCCGGGCGTGAAAGGCCGGGTGATAGCGATCAACCTGCTGTTTACCACCCTGCTGGAAATGCCCGAAGCGGGCGGGGCGTTGGTGCAGGTGCCCAATAGCCAGTTCTTCCAGAAGTCGGTACGGCGCTGGCGCGGGGCTGAGGTGCAGGCCTTGCACAAAGACACCGCGGCCGAAGCTGATTAAACCTGTACCGGCCTCTTCGCGGGTAAACCCGCTCCCACAGGATCTCCACAGGCCTTGAATGTGGCGCAGTACCTGTGGGAGCGGGTTTACCCGCGAAGGGGCCGGTACAGGCGATAGAAATCCATCAGAAATCGCTGGTTATTTTTTCACCAAAACCTTAGCTTAACCTTTTGCAACAAGTGTTCGAGCGAGGTGTGTGATGTCGATGGAAGTATGGTTGGGCTTCTTTGCCGCCTGTTGGGTGATCAGCCTGTCACCCGGTGCCGGGGCAATTGCCTCGATGTCCAGCGGCCTGCAATACGGCTTCTGGCGTGGTTACTGGAACGCCCTGGGCCTGCAACTGGGTCTGATTGTGCAAATCGCCATCATTGCCGCCGGCGTCGGCGCCATCCTGGCCGCCTCGGCCACGGCCTTCCAGGTCATCAAATGGTTCGGCGTCGCCTACCTTGTCTACCTGGCCTACAAGCAATGGCGTGCCTTGCCGATGGACATGTCCGATGAGTCCGGCGTGCGCCCTATCGGCAAACCGCTGAGCCTGGTGTTCCGCGGGTTCCTGGTCAACGTCAGCAACCCCAAGGCGCTGGTGTTCATGCTGGCGGTACTGCCGCAGTTCATCAACCCGCATGCACCGCTGCTGCCGCAGTATGTGGCAATCACCGTGACCATGATCACCGTGGACATGCTGGTGATGGCGGGGTACACCGGTTTGGCTTCGCGGGTGTTGCGCTTGCTGCGTACACCCAAGCAGCAGAAGCGTTTGAACCGGACTTTTGCCGGGTTGTTCATTGGTGCGGCCACCTTCCTGGCGACCCTGCGCCGCGCACCTCTTTAACAGACCGCTGGGGCCTCGTCCGGGCCCCAGCTCTATTTCTGCTTGGCTACCAGCCCCGTCAGCAAGTCCACCGGCATCGGGAAGACAATGGTCGAGGTCCTGTCTCCCGCAATCGCCCCCAGCGTCTGCATATAGCGCAACTGCATCGCCCCAGGCTCCTTGCCCAGCATCTGCGCAGCCTGCATCAGCTTCTCTGACGCCTGCAATTCCCCCTCGGCATGGATCACCTTGGCCCGCCGTTCGCGTTCGGCCTCGGCCTGCCGGGCGATGGCGCGGACCATCGATTCGTTGAGGTCGACATGCTTGATCTCGACGTTGGCCACCTTGATGCCCCAGGCATCGGTTTGCGCGTCCAGCACCTGGCGAATGTCCGCGTTCAGTTGCTCACGTTCGGCCAGCAGCTCATCCAGTTCGTGCTTGCCCAGCACCGCACGCAGCGTGGTCTGGGCCAACTGGCTGGTCGCCACCAGAAAGTCCTCCACCTGGATAATCGCCTTTTGCGGGTCGAGCACGCGGAAGTAGAGGACCGCGTTGACCTTGACCGAGACGTTGTCGCGGGTAATTACATCCTGTGGGGGTACATCCAGCACCACCGTGCGCAGGTCGACCCGCACCATTTGCTGTATCACCGGGATCAGCAGGATCAGCCCCGGCCCCTTCACCTGCCAGAAGCGCCCCAGCTGGAACACCACGCCGCGCTCGTATTCGCGCAGGATGCGAAACGTCGACAGCAACAGCATCACCAGCACGATCAGCACGGCAGCGAAACCCACTTGCATGAACATGGTCATTCTCCTTACGCCGCAGGCGCGGCGGCGCTCACGTCCAGCATCACGCCATGGCGCGCGGTCACCCGCACGTTTTGGCCAGCGTGCAGCGGCGTTGCGCACTGCACCTGCCATTGCTCGCCTTGGGCCAGTACCACGCCTCGGAACGGGTTGCCTGCCATCACCTGGGTGACGGGGACCAGGCTGCCGACCAGGCCGGCGTCACCGCTGACCAGCGCCCGTTGGCGTGCCTTCAGGGCCATGCCCAGCACGCCGCCGATCAACAGCGCCGAGAGCACTGCCAGGGTACCGATCAAGGCCAGCGGGATGCCGAAGCCGGGTGCGTCGGTGTCGATCAGGATCAGCGCACCGACCACAAAGGCAACGATGCCGCCAAACCCGACCACGCCGAAACTGGGCAGGAAAGCTTCGGCGATCATGAAGGCGATGCCCAGCACGATCAGCGCCACCCCGGCGAAGCTCACCGGCAACAGCTGCAGGGCGTACAGCGCCAGTAGCAGGCAGATGCCGCCGACCACACCACCCACCGTAGAGCCGGGGCTCATGAATTCGAACAACAGGCCGTACACGCCGATCATGATCAGGATCAGCGCCACGCTGGGGTTGGTGATAACTGCCAGTACCCGTGTGCGCCAATCCGGCGGGTGTTCCACCAGGCTGGCGCCGGCGGTGTTCAGCTGGTGTGGCTGGCCAGCGACCTCTAGCGTTTTGCCATCGAGCTTGCGCAGCAGGGCGGGCAGGTCGTCGGCTACCTGGTCGATCACATTCAGCCGCAAGGCTTCGCTGGCAGAGAGGCTGACGGCCTCGCGCACGGCCTTCTCCGCCCAATCGGCATTGCGCCCGCGCAGCTGCGCCAGGCCGCGGATGTACGCAGCGGCATCGTTGACCTGCTTGCGTGCCAGGGTTTCATCGTCGCTGCCCCTGGCCTTGTCGTCCTTGGGTGCACCTGGTGGGCCGCCAATCTGTACGGGCGTGGCGGCACCCAGGTTGGTCCCGGGGGCCATCGCGGCAACATGGCTGGCGTAGAGAATATAGGTGCCGGCGCTGGCAGCGCGGGCACCGCTGGGGGCCACATAGGTGGCAACCGGCACGGGGCTGGCGAGAATCGCCTTGATCATCTGGCGCATGGCGCTGTCCAGGCCACCGGGGGTGTCCATGCGGATCACCACCAGTTGCGCGCCCTGGGCCTGGGCCTGGTCGAGGCTGCGTACCAGGTAGTCGGCGCTGGCCGGGCCAATGGCATCATCGATGCCCAGCACCCACACCGCACCGGGCGCTGCCTGGCCGCCTGGCGTGATGCCAAGCAGCAACAGCAGCAATAGCCAGCGCCAGCAGCGGGCGATCACCTGTCGTCACCTCGTTTGCCCGTATTACACAAGTTTAGCCCTGGCTGGCGCTAGCCGGCCTAAAATTGCAGATTGGGGGGCGAAACCGGAGGTGCATCATGCGTATGGCAAAGACCCTGCAGGCCCGCCTGGACAAGGCCAACTGCGACTACGACATCATTCCACATCCACACTCGGCCACCAGCCTGGAGTCGGCCCGTACGGCCGGCGTGCCCGCCGAGCGGGTCGCCAAGTCGGTGATGCTCGATGACCGTCATGGCAACTACATCATGGCCGTGTTACCGGCCAACCGGCACCTGGACATGACCAAGGTGCGCATGTCCGGGGCCTGGCACCTGACCCGCGAAAGCGGCCTGCCGAGCCTGTTCGGCGACTGCGAACGCGGCGCCGTGCCGGCCCTTGGCGACGCTTACCAGATAAAAATGTTGCTCGATCCGAGTCTTACTCGCCAGGGTGATGTCTACCTTGAGGCGGGTGACCACGATCACTTGATCCACATGAGCATGGAGCAGTACATGAAATTGGTGCCGCACGCCGAAGTGCGCGAGCTGTGCTGATGTTTTCACACCACTGCCAGACGGGCGTCGTGGACGGCCTGCCTGGCGCTCAGGAGGAACCATGGAAGCGCCGATCCATCCCTTTGCCGACCTGTTCAAACAGTTGGGCTTGCCCGACGATCCCGAGAGTATCGATCAGTTCATCACCAGCCATTCTCCGCTGAAGAACGAGATAAAGCTGGTGGATGCGCCGTTCTGGACCGACTCGCAGCGTGCTTTTCTCAAGGAAAGCATCATTGAAGATTCCGATTGGGCCGTGCCCTTCGATCAACTCAACGAAGCGTTGCGCCGCCCCCGAAAATAAAGCGCCGAGCGGCACCTGACGAGTGATCGGCCGTTGCTATGCTCAGGAAAACAATAAGGGGATAGCGCGATGAAAGATCCCTATGCACCAGGTTTCTGGTGCTCCGTGACGATCCTGGGCACCCTGACGGCCAGTTACTTCTATGGCATCAGGCAGACGCAACAGATGAACCAGGCGGTGCACTTCCTGTATGCGGCTGCCGCTGTCACCGTGGCGGTGGTTTTGGTGGCGCTGACCTGGATCGCCTGGCAGCAGTTACACCTGAACAAGCGCGAAGTGATTCAGGGACGAACGTTGCTCACCATCTGGAACACCAAGGTGGCGCTGCGCCGCGTCGAGACGGTATTCGACCGCTATTTCTGGGGCAGCTACTGGCATTCGGGGCGTACGTTCGAAGAGGTCATGGGCGAGCTCAAGGGCACACCGCTGGAGCAGAGCCTTGATGCCCTGAAGCGCCAGTGCCGTGTACTCGACCGTGAACTCCATGACCACCATCACCATTGGCTGGCCAACGCCCGCGACCTGTCCAGCGTGGCCCAGGCCATGGCCCGTGAACGCTACCAGCTGGACCTGGGCGAGCCTACCTGCAGTGGCAATGGCAATACTGCTGTGCTCAACCGTGACCTGGAGGTGCTGGTGTACACCTGGTCGGCGCGCCTGCGCAGCTTCGACCATCAACTGGACGAGCTGGAGCGCGCCTACCACTAAGGGGCTTCACTCGCCGCGGATGTATTGCTCCAGTTGCTGAATCAGGCTGGCCTGTTCAGTGATGGTTTCCTTGACCAGGTCGCCGATCGACAGCAGGCCGAGCAGCTTGCCGTTGTCGACCACCGGCAGGTGACGCAGGTGACGGTCGGTCATCAGGTTCATGCAGAAATCGAGCTTCTGCTTGGGCTCCACGGTGACCACGGGTGCACTCATGATTTCGCGCACCGGGGTGGCGGCGGAAGAGCGACCTTTGAGTACCAGTTTGCGCGCATAGTCCCGTTCACTGACGATACCCACCACCTGGTTGCCCTCGACCACGGGCAACGCACCGACGTTTTTCTCCGCCAGCATTTTCAGGGCGTCGAGCACCGAGTCATCCGGGCCGATGGTGTACACGGTCTGGTGCTGGGACTTGGTCCTGAGGATTTGTTCGACGGTCTTCATACGGGCCTCTGCGGGTAAAAAAAGCACTGTCTCGGAGTAACTAAAGCATCCGGCACGGCGCTCTGCACGGCAATGCAGGAAACGGCATTGAGTCGATTGAAAAACGTCATTAGTCGTTATTGCCCCTACGGGCAACCCGTCGCGGCCACCTCCTGGCTCGCTTCCTTGAGTGCCGCCGCCACAGCAGCGGCATCGTTGGCGGTATACACCCGCCCGCCGGTGTTGGTGGCTGCGCAGTTGGAACCGGTGCTGGCGCTGATATTGACCACGTTGATCCGCAGGCGTGGCTGGTTTTTGGCGATTTGTTCCGACACGCTGCACACACTGGTGCCGCAACTGTCCCGGCCATCCACGAACATCACGATCACGCCATCTCGATCGCGCCCGTTCATCTTGCTTGCGGCCGCTTGCAGGCTTATACCCAGCCCGGTCCCGCCACGTGCTTTCAGGTCGGCCACACGCTTGACCAGGTCTGCGCGCTGGCCTTGCCCGAAGACGCCGTGATCCACCGGGCTGCGGCAGCCATCGAAAGTTACCAGGCGCATGTCCACGGCGTTGTCCAGGTCGCCGATCACGGCGGTCAGCGAGCTTTTCGCCACGTCCATGCGGGTGAGCCGTTGCGGCTGGTTGTTGGCCAGCAGCTCATCGACGAAAGGAATGCGCGCCAGCAAGCCGAGGTACCAAGGGTCATCTTCCTTTTTCACGCGGATGCGCTGGTCCATGGAGCCCGAGGTGTCCAGCACCACCGCAAATTCCGACGCCTGGAAGGCGCCCCCCGGGGTACAGATTGCAGTCTGCGTATAGCCCTGCCAGCGCTGGTACAGCACAGGCCAGCTGCTGTACAGCCAGTAGAGCAGGAGCAGTAACAGGCCAAACAGCAGCCAGGGCCACAGGCGCAGGCGGCGGCGTTCGGTCATCACCACGGTTCGTGTCCGGGTGGGCTTGGGGGTTGGTGCTGGTTTTGGCTTGGCCGGCGCTGGCTGTCGCGGTGCCGGAGGTGGCGACACCACGGGCGGCGCAGCGACAGGTGCCGGCTGCCCCCAGCGAATCACCAGGGGTTCGTCGTTGATGCTGTACAGGTTGGCAAGGTCGGGTCGGCCGATCAGTGTGCGCAACGCTTCGGCTGCGGGCGCCTGGCCGCGCCGTTGCAGCTCATCGGCCAATTGGCTGACGGCTGCCTGGCGCTCTTCATAGCGCTTGAGCAAGGCAGCCTGCTGCTCTCGGCCGAGCGTGGTATACAGATGCGGTTGCCCCTCCAGTTCAGACCACCATTCCAGCACACCGTCGCGGCCCTGCCGGGGTATTGCGTACAGGTGAGCGATGCCCGGCGGAAAGTGCTGACGGATCAACGCCACCCTGAGTTCGAGCGCGCTGGCAGCATCCTGGCTGGCGTGGGTGTCGCGGTTTACCCTTTGCATGGTTTGTCCTAGTCGCAATCGGCTGTGCTGGAGACTTCCTGGCTGGCAAGCTTGATGGCAGTGGCAACCTGCCCGGCATCGGTGGCGGAATAGATGCTCCCCCCCGTGCTCTGGGCGACACAGCTGGCCAGGTTGCTGTTGCTGATATCGACCAGGTTGACGCGCAACCGCGGCTGCTCGCGGGCAATCCGCTGCGCCACTGCACAAACGTCCTGGTCACAGCCATCGGCACCGTCGATGAACATCAGGATCACCCCATCGCGGTCGCGACCGTTCATGGTCCTGGCCGCCACATCAAGGCTGGCTGCCAGGGCGGTGCCATCATCGGGCACCAGTGCCTGAATACCTTTGATCAACGCCGGGCGCTGGGCCAGGGTGAACACGCCGTGGTCCAGCGGCGCGCGGCAGCCATCGAAGGTCACCACGCGCATGTCGATTGCCGGGTGCAGGTCGTTGATCAGGCGGGTCAGGCTGCTCTTGGCCACGTCCATGCGCACGGGGGCTTGGGTGATTTGCGCAACACGCTGCTGATCAATGTTCGGGTCGTTATTGATGTGCTTGAAGAACCATTGCTCGTCTTCAAGGGTGGTGGCCACGTTGAGTTGCATCGAGCCCGAGGTGTCCAGTACCACGGAAAACTCGGGCGGCTGTATACGGGTGTCTTTCACACAGGCGAAGGGCGTGGCGTGGCGGTTGCCAAGCCAATGCTGCAGATAGGGCCAGCCCAACCACAAGGCCAGGGCCAGCAACAGCAGGCCGAGCAGCGGCAGCAAGAACCACGGCAGCCAGACCCAGCGCCGACGAATCACCGGCGCGGGTCGTGGTGGCACCGATGCGGGCAGCGGCTTGACGGGGGCAGGTTCGGCCCACCGCACAACCAGCGGTTGGCCGTTGATGCTGTACAGGTTGTTCAGGTCGGCAGGCGCGATGAGCTTGCGCAGCATTGCAGCATCGTTGGCCTGGCCGAGGCTTTGCAGTTTGCTTACCAGCTGGTGAACGGCTTCTTGGCGCTCGTCGTAGAGGCGCAGCAAGGCTGCCTGTTGCTCGGCGCCGAGGTCGTGGTAGCGGTGCGGTTGGCCTTGCAGTTCCGACCACCATTCGCGCAGGCCATCCTTGCCGTTGCGTGGGGTGGCAAACAGATGAGCAATGCTTGGGGGAAAATGCCTGACGATGATCGCCATGGCCTGTTCGAGCACCCGCAGGTCGTCCTTGGCGGGGCTGGTGTCGCGGGTGACCCGCTGCATGTGGATATCCTGAAAAGAGTCGGCAGCCGAAGCTGCCGATGAGGTTTCACTCGTAACCCAGGCTCAGCTGAAGGCGGCTGACCTGTTGTTGAAGGGCCGCCAGCTTCTGCTTGCGGGCTTCGATCTGGGCGTTGCTGGCATTTTGCGAGGGTGCGGCCTGGTTAGCCTTGAGCTGTTGCTCCAGGCCGGCGATCTGCTTTTGCACATCGCTCTTGTTGCCATGGCGCGCCTTGAGCGTGCCCAGCAGGTCGTTCAACGATTTTTCCAGGCTGGCCTGCTGCCGCTGCTGGCTTAGCAGGTCCTGGCGGGTCGAGGCCTGCAGTGCACTCAGTTGTGCGTACACTTCGTTGAACTGGCGGTTCTGCTCCTTGGCGCTGAGCAGTTCCTGTTCGCTGTTGCGCACACCCTCGGCATAACCTCCGCCGTAATCGCAGTTGAGCTTGCCGATCAGGCTGGCGCTGCTGTCGGAGGCATTGCACTGGGAGGCAGTGGTCGCACAACCGGCAAGGCTGGCCAGCATTGCCAGGCACAGGCAGTTACGTAGAAACATGGCGTGCACTCCTTCAGCCCAAGGTGATTGCCGAACGCTGGCTGTAGAGGCCATCGACCTCCTGCTGCAGCGAGGCGACCTTGGTGTTCATCTTGGTGATCTCGGCTTCGACCTTTTGCACTTCGGCCTGGCTGGCGCCGCCATCACGTTCAAGCTTGGCCACCTGCTGGTATTCGTTAACGCGTTTTTTCATGTTGGTCAGATCTTTGCGCATCAACCCGATGTTCTGGTCGATGTTGGCGATATCCCGCTGGGCCTTGGCCTTGTCCAGGGTCTTGGCTTTCATGCTCTGCTGGATGCTGGCAATTTGTTGCTTGTTGTCATTGATGACACGTTGCAGCGTATCGGTACGCTGCGCGACTTTGGCGGTTTCACCCTGCACTTCGGCAGTCATCGCATTCAGGCGCTCGGTGGTATTGGCATATTTCGCCCGGCGCTGATCGAGGTAGTAGTTGGCGCCCATGGCCACGCCACACGCGCCGACACCGGCGATGATCGAACAGGCTGCCTTGTTGCCGGAGTTGGACAGCATGCAGGCAAGAATGCCGGCGCTGGCCGCGATGGCACAGGCCTGGAAGCCCGATGTGGTGAAGAACTTGGCATCGTTGCCACTGGTCAGGCGCGGGTCCGCCGTGCCCTGGCTGCCGGTCATCGAACTGCCGGTATTGGCACAACCGGTAACGGCCAGGCAAGCAGCCATCAGCAGACCCAGCCAGGGATTGATACGGGTGGATGTCGGGAAGTTCATGGTGTGGCTCCTGGATGTCCTTGGGTCAATGTGCGACGGTCTTGCAGCTGTTCAGCCATGCATTGGCATCAATCTTCTGGGTCTTGAGGAACGACGCCTGGTTGGCCCAGTGGGTACGCAGGTAGGGCGACAGATCCTTGAGGTTCTTGTTGGCCTTGAACGAGCCGTCCAGCACCGGCACCTGGGCTTCGAGCAAGTCCTTGCCGTACAGCGAACCCGACTCCACCAGGGAGCTGGCGTAGTAGCGGCTGAGCTTGTGCAGGCGCTCCTGCTGCTCTTCGAGCTTGACCTTGCGCACGCCACAGGTCGGGTCTTCTTCGCCGGCCTTGCAGTTGGCGGCGTAGTTTTTCTGCAAAAAGTCCAGGTACTGGCCATCGTCGAGCATCTTGGTGCACAGGAAGGCGCCAAGGTTGAGGCTGGCGCGAATCGCCTGGTCACGGGCTTCCTGCTGTTGCTGGTTGCTGGCGCGCAGCTGGTTCTCGACCGTCTTGAGCTGGTTCTTGAGGGCTTCGTCTTCCACGTTGGAGGCGAGCTCTTCCAGCGCCTTGACGGTGCCTTTCTGTTTGCTTTCGGCAGCCGGTTGATCGCTGCCCAGCTTGCTCCAGCTCTTTTCGATGTTTTTTACCCGGTCCCGCGAGGTCAGGGTCGGGGAAACCATGGCCAGGCGCAGGCCGTTGGTCTTCTTGGCGACTGCGCCCTCGGCGTTGTAGTACGGCTCTTCCTGACGCAGCGAGGTGCGCAGTTCACCTTCGCTGGTCAGGTAGTTGCCCCCGCGCACCACATAGCCACCGGCCTGGCCGTGCTGGCGGTCGAGCTTGTTCAGGCGGAACGGCTCGAACATCATCTCGCTGGCATTGCCCAGCATGTCATGCAGGCCCAGCGGGTTGGGCTTGAGCAGCCCGCTCAGCTGCAACTGGCCGTTGGCGGACTGCGCGCCGGCGAACCACTCGTAGGCATTCAGGCCTTCGGGCATGGGGTAGCGGCCATCGCGGAATTCGGCCGTGCTGACTTGCAAACCGCCACGCGCGGCGAACTCCCACTCCACCTCGGTTGGCAGGCGCAAGAAGCCTTGCGCGCCATCTTCCCGGGGCAGCTTGTCGGGTGCATTGGCACGCAACCAGCGGTTGTACTTGTCGGCAGCCTGCAGGGCGTCCAGCCACGACACCGATACAACCGGCAGGCGCTGCTTGTTGGAGGCGCTCGGGCAGGTTTCGTCCATCAACGCCTTGTACTGCAGCTGGCTCATCTCGTACTTGGCCAGCAGGTAGTAGCGCGACTTCTCACCCTTGGCACTGCTGAAACTGCCAGCAATGAACGCCGGGCGGGTCTGCTCGACATAGCCCCACTCGGCGCTGTCCTGGCCGATGTTGATGGGGTAGTCGTCCAGCGGGCCGGCCACCGGGATCATCACCTTGCGAAAGGCCATGGCACCGTCACAGGGCATGGGCAGTACCACGTCGTCGGCGTCGGCCATGGGGTTGTAGTACTTCTCTTCCCAGGTCGCCGCTGTGGCTTGCAGCGCAAAGCCGAGAGCAAGTGGCGCCAGAAGCAGGTGGCTGTAGGCTTTAGAGTTCACGCAGGCTCTCCGCAGGTTGTATCCGTATGGCACGCAAGGCGCCGATCAGGGCGACCAGGCCGGCGACCAGGAACGCCAGCAGCAGGGCGACCACGCCATGCCATACGGTGATGTGACAAATGAAGGCGCCGGTTGCCTGGCTGCTGACCAGCAACCGGTCGAACAGCAGGCTGCCGAGGTAGTAGCTGCCGAGGCCGCCCAGGTAGCCCACCAGGCTCAGCACGAGTGCTTGAAGCACCACGTAGGCCGATACCGCGAGGCTGCTGAAGCCCAACAGGCGCAGCACGGCCAGGTGGCGGCGCTTGCGATCAATGTTGGCCAGGAAGGCGCCGACCAGCGAGGCGATGCAGCCGATCAGGGCGGCCCCGGCAATAACGCTGAAAATCAGCCCCAGCACGTGGTTGATCGCCTTGACGCTGTTGATCTCTGCCAGGCGGCTGGCGGTTTCGATGCGCTGTTCATTGAGCCAGCGCTCCAGTGGTGCCACGCTGTCGATGTCCCGCGCATAGACCCGGGCCCGGGCGTAGCCGACGTTCAGGGTATCCAGGGCCTGGCCACTGCTTGCCCCGAGGCTGGCGACCAGATAACCGTCGCGATAGTGTTCCAGCTCCATCAGCAGCTCGGGGCTGACGAAGGCTGCAGGGCGGGCGAAGCGCACCGAGCTGACGATGGCACGCACCTGCAACGTGCGCTCGCCACGCTCGTTGACTTCGTTCAGGCGCCGGGCAACGCGCAAGCGCAAGGTGTCACCGGCCTTGGCGTCGAGGCGTTCGGCGGCACGTTCGCTGAGAATCACCTGGTCGGGCGCCAGCTCACTCAGGTCTGTTGCCAATAAGGGATCGCTGGCCCGGGTAGGGATGACCTCGACGTTGTCGGCGAAGCGGCCGTGTGCACCCAGCAGGTCGGCCTGGGTGTTCAGCGAGCGGGTCTGGCCGATGGCGAAGCCCACCTCCGGGCGATCCTGCAACCGTTGCAGCCAGGCTTGGTCGAAGTGGCCACTGCTGAGCATCTTGACCTCAAGGTTGCGGGGGTCGCTGAGCAGTTCCTGTTGCAACTGGCTGACCACCCCGTGCTTGAGGCCGAACAGCAACAACAGGGGGGCAATGACGGCGACCAGTGAGGCCGCCATGCACAAGGAAACATTACGGTCGTGCCAGAGATCGGCCAGGGATAACCGTGCCAGCAATGCCAGGCGTTTATGCCACGGGTTCAAAGCGTGTTTCCCCTTGACCGTTGATGGCACCCAGGCGCGGCAGGCCGAAGCGTTCGACCAGAGCCCAGTCGTGGGACACGATCAAGGCGCTCAGCCCTAGCTCAGCCACTAGTTGCAGCAGCAGTTCGAACAGCCGCTCTGCATTGTGCGGGTCGAGTGCGGCGGTGGGCTCGTCGGCCAATAGCACCCGTGGTTCATGGGCGATGGCACGCACGCAGGCCACCCGCTGGCGTTCGCCGATGGACAGCGCTTGGGGAAGTTTGCCCAGCAGTGGTGCCAGGCGCAGTGCCTCGACAGCCTTGTCCACCGCCGTGCTGGCAGGTGGCAGGCCGAGCAGCCGGCGTGGCAGCAGGATGTTGTCGCGCACACTGAGAAAAGGCAGCAGCCCGCCGTTCTGCAGCACAAAGCCAAGCTCGCGCGAACGCAATGCCGCCAACGCGGGCTGCTGGTCGCTGGCCAGCAGGCTGGCCACATCCTGGCGTTGCGGGCCAAGCCTGTAGTGCGTCAGTTGCTCAGGCTTGAGCAGCAGGCCAATGGCCTCCAGCAGTGTGCTCTTGCCGCAGCCGCTCTCGCCCGTGATGGCACGTACTTCGCCGGGTTGCAGGCACAGCGTGTCCAGCCGTACCCGGTGAGCCTGCGATCCTTCGCCTCGAACGACTTGTAATCCCTTGATATCGAGCATATGGGGTCAGGGCATCATTTCCAGCGGTACCGGGTAGACGTTGTCGCGGCTGTCACTGCCCGGCGCCAAGGCAACCCAGCGGTCGACATCGGCGTTGTAGCGTTGGTAATGGCGCAGCTTGGTGCTCAGGCTGCGGATGAATTTCTCCTGGGCCAGGCCATCCCAGCCCTTCCAGGTTTCTTCGTCCAGGTTCAGCACTTCGCTCTGGTAGGGCAGGTCTTGCAGGTACTCGCCAAGCACGCCCAGGTCTGCCACGCGGGTGGTCGAGCCCTGCTTCAGCTGGTTGGGGTCGGCACCCATGGTTGCTGCAACCGAGCGCAGGCGGGTGAACATTTCGTCGGGCGAAATCATGCCTTCGTTGGCGGCATCCAGGATCTGCTTGAGTACATCGCTCAGGTCGCTGAGTTGCGCCTTGGTCAGCAATACGCGCACATCGGTGGTTGGCACGTTCTGTTTGATCAGGTCGCGGTCGCTGATCCAGGCCTGGAACACCGGTGGCGCCTGGGTTCCGTTGGCCTTGCCCAGGTAGGCCAGCTGCATGGCGTGGCCAATCAGTGCGGCATCCTCGAGCATTTTCTTCTCGGCAGGATCGGCCTTGGCGTTGGTTGCGCTGCCGATGGCCGCCTCGCCCATGTAGGCCGCCCGCACTTGCTGGGTGATGGCGGCAGCCAGGCCGTCGACCTTGCGGCCAAAGGCCTCCACATCGCCGGCATTGACCGGGTAGTACAGCGAGGTGTTGGTACCCGGGTAATTCGACAGGGTACGGTACTGCGCTTCGGCGGAGCTGTGGTTCTTGGCGCCGCTCGGGGTTTTCAGGTGCAGGGTATACAGGGCCACGCCAGGGTTGCTGGCTTCGATCTTGACCTGTTCGGCGCCAAGGCCGGTGCTCGACAGCTTGTCACCCCCGTCAATGGCGCCGGCATCGGTGATCAGCACCACATAGCGGGCACCAAACTGGCTCCAGTCGATCTGGTCCACGGCAGACATGACACCGGCGTAGGCATCTTCGTTGAACTCGCTGCTGGACACCTTGGCCTGCTTCAGGTCCGCGACCTTGGCCATGAAATCGGCACCATCTTTCACCGTGTTGGGGTCGGCGTACATCTTGCTGACGTACTCCAGGCCCGGCACGGCCTTGGTGCTGGAACGGTAGGCAACCAGGCCGAACTTGACCTGCTTGCCGAGGTTTTCCTTCTCGATCTGCCCGTACACGCGCTTGATCGCCTCACGGGTGCGATCGATGTACGGGTCCATCGAAATGGTCGAGTCGATGACGAACACCACGGCCGCACTGAACGCCTTCAACTGCTGGTTGGCAGCGCCCTGGGCAGGTGCAGGCGTTGCGGCTGCGGCACTGTCGGCCTTGCTGACCGACGCCACATTGAGGATGCGCGTGCGGAAGCCTTCCTCGGTCATCACTTCTTCGCCGCTGAGCACTGGCAGCAGGTAGAAGTTTTTCTGCAGGTCGACGAAATATTCGGGCTCTTCGGCCAGCACGCCGGGTGCCTCGGTGCCGTGCTTGAGCTTGGCGCGTAGCGGGGCGACATGGCTGACCGGATCGGGGGCGTTGAGAATGCCTTCGAGCTGGTTGCGCTCCTTGAAGAACATCAGCCGATCACGGTTGGCGGGGTTGGTAAACGCCAGGGTCAGCTGCATTTTCCATTCGACGGTGCAATCGGCAGGCAGCCAACCGATGCTCTTGCCCTGGGTGTCAGGCCCGACCCGCAGCCACTCGCGGGCGTCAGCCTGGGCGCGTTCGTACACGTAGAAGCGGCTGAAGGTGGGTTGTGCGGCGCCAGGGGCTGCCCCGGCGTTATCGCTCAGTTTGCAGCCCGGCGTGGTCAACACGCGCTGGAACAGGGTTTTCTTGCCATTCTGCAGCAGGGGCTTGTCGGCTGCCTGCAGGGCAGGGCTGAGCGACAAGGCCAGCAGCGCGGCGCCAATGCTACGCATCTTCATGGCTTGAGCTCCTCGTAGCGCTGCTTGGCTTCGGCGTTGTTTTCATCGAAGCTGAGGATGGTCTCGTACCAGGAGGCTGCGGTGGCGGCTTCCGGCGCCTTGAAGCAGTTGCTTGGCTGGTGGTACTTGGGGTCGTATTCGTGGGCGTAGGCCGTGGCGATCTGGATGTCACCGGCATTGGCGCGGTTGGCATAAAGGCGCTGGGCCACATCGCACTGGTCGTTGGCCTTGGCCAACCTGATCACCTCAAGCAGCGCTGCGCTGTCCGGTTTGCTCTGGATGCACGACTGCAGGAACGCCAGTGACGTCTGGCCTTGCATGCTTTCCAGCGAACAAGGTTTGGCCGCGTCGGCCTGTGCGACGGGCTTGTCCTCAGGCGGCACGGCTGCAGGTGCTTCGCCTGCGCTGCGGTTGAACCACCACCAACCGCCGCCGGCGGCAAGCGCCAGCAGGATCAGGATCAACAGGGGCAGCAGCCACTTCTGGCCTTGCTTGGCAGGCGCCTTCGGCGGCGGAGCCACAGGTGCCGGCTGGGGGGCTGGCGCGGCCTCGGGCTCGGGCTCTGCCGCCACTGCCGGAGCAGGCTCAGGGGTGGTCACCGCAGGTGGCTCGACAACCACCGTCGCGCTGGGCAAGGGTGCCGGGGGCGGCGATTTCTCCAGCGCTGGCCCAGACTCGACAGACGCGATGATGGCGCTGTTGATACGCACCATGCCAAGGTCGCTGCGACCGGTCTGTGGGTTGCTGACCTCGATGCGGAAGGTGGCGGTGCCGCTGGCTTGCAGCAATGGGTTGATCAGGTTGGGGCCGATCCGCGTCTCGATGGCCGGTGCGCCTGCAACGGCAGTGAGGTTATCCAGGCGGAACCAATGGGCGACGTTGCCCCAGTGCCCGCCTTCATGCAGGAACTCATGGGACTGGCTGCTTTGCAGGGAGCATTGCAACCCTTCACTGGCGCCCTCCCAGCCGGTGATCCGCAGCAGGCCTTGGCCTGGTGTGTTCACGTCCAGTGGCAGCACATCAACTCTGATACCCATTGCAATCAACTCGCTTGGAAGGTGTTCAGCAGCACCGCCAACTGGCGTCGCTGCTCGGTGGTAATTTCCGGGTCGGCGCCGCTCTTGGCGTTTTCCTGGGTCAGCCAGGCGAGGCCCGACAGCCAGTCAACCAGGAAGCGTTGTTCATGGTGCGGAGGTTGTTCGGGCAGCATCGGCAGCTCGCCCAAGGGCACGCTCTGGTAAAAGTCGAACACCGGCTCGCGCGAACCCAGCAGGCTGTTCGGGCGTTCTGCGGCGGGTTTCTCCAGCAAGCCGAACCAGGACAGGAAGTCGCGCATGGCCAGCTGCACCGTCAGCACCTGGCGCTGGACCATCTGGTCACGGCGCATGCCGTTTAGCACCCGACGCATGACGGCTGTGTCCAGCTGCTCGATGAACAACGGGCGGCGCACTGCGCTGACCAACTCTTCGACCAAGGCCTCGACCACTTCACGGCTGATGCGCAGGCTGACCAGGCGCATGGGTTGGGTGCCCAGATCGCGCATGTGCTTGATCCACGCCTTCAGTGCCGCGCGGACAAAGCGCTGCTCAGAAGTAAGGCGTTTGGCCAGTGGCTTGGCAGCAGGTGCCGGTGCTGCGGCAGGGGTATTGGCGAACAGGTTACCGAAGCTGATGGCCGGGGCCTTGTTGGCCGGGGCTTTGGCGGCTTGTTCCGGCTCTTCAGTGGCGTCGCCGTCAATCCCGTCGATGTCGTACACACCGCCCAGATAAAGGTCACGCAGCTGTTCGACAGGCACCTGCAAGGCATGGATCAGTTCGCTGATCGCGTCCGGGTCGGCACCCAGGTTGTCGAGCAGGTATTGGGTCTTTTCCCGCTTCTTGTTCAGCAGTTGTTCGAAATCTTCTTCGCGCCAGGTGTTCAGGCCGTGTTCCAGCAGGTCGGTGCGGCACTGTTCCAGCTGTTCTTCGATACGGGTGAGCTTGAAGTCGATGTTGCTGATGCCCCGGAAGCTGCCACTGAAGCGGCTGATCCCGCCGTCATTGAGTTCGAGCATCGCGGCCCAGGCGTCAGCCGGGTCCTTGATGTGCCGCAGCACCGACGGGCTTTGCGCGAAGCATTGTTGTAACTGTACAAGGCGCGGTGCATGGCGCTCGTTCAGGCTGGTTTCTTCGCCGTTGCCGATATCGCGCTCGATGAACGCGGTGTCCAGGCGCGGCTTGCGCACCAGGTAGGTGTTGTTGAACGGTACTCCGGACCAGTCTTTCATCCACTCCTGGCTGCCGAAACGCTCGATCATGGTCAGCTTCATCATGTTCTCGCAGCCTTCGGGCAGCTGCCCTTCGCTCAGGGCGAGGGTGTTGCCGATGAAACCATCGAGCATGGTCAGCGCCCAGATCAGGCCGGGGGTGCGCTGGCTGCGTTCTTTGGGCGTGGCGCCCTGTGTCTTGTGGATCCAGCGGGTCAGCACCGGCCCCACGCTGACCACTTCGCTTTGCTTGAACGAACTGGTGCACAGCACCAGGCCATTCATCTGCTGGGCGTCGGTATAGCGCTCGAACAGATAGGCGACCTTGCCACGCAGGATCAGGCTGGCGGCCGGATTGACCTCTTCTACCACGTCCGGGCTTGCCGCATCTTCGATACGCAGCAACTTCTGGCGAGTGCGGTAACCGGGGAAGTCGAGCAGGTCGACTTCTTCTACGACTGGGTCCTTGGGGCTGTTGGTCAGGCGGAAGGTCATCTCGGCAGTCAGTGCCGCCAGTTGCGCGACCGACAGTGTCACGCTGCCCTGCACCTTGTCGCCCTGCAGCGGCAGTACGTTTACGGGCAGGTCGCGGCCAGTACCCAGGCGGCCGAGAATATCGACGTTCATGATGCTGTTGGCCTGGGTGTAGGCGCCGTTTTCTTCCTTCACCAGCACGCTCAAGGGGGCGTAGACGGTGTCGGGGAAACCCAGTTTCTGCAGGCTGCCGACCAGCAGTTCATAAATTTCGGTGAGGGCGTCCTGTTCGCCCCACAGTACCGAAAACAACTTGGCGCGCTGGCGCGGGTTCAGGCGTGGCGCCAGCTTGATCACCCGTGGCCAGTAAAGCTCGTTGAGCTTGCGCACCGACTTTTCGTAGTTGCCTTTGAGGTAGTCCCACAGGGCGACCACGTCATCGCCGTTGACGCCCGGTTGCAGGCCTTCGTTCTCGCGGCCCTCGAAGCCGGCTAGCAGGGTCTGGATGCGTTCGTCTGTATAGGTGTAATCCAGCTTTTCCTGGTCGAAATCCTCGAACCAGGCATTGGACAGGATCTTTGCCACTTCGATTTCGCTGAACAGCTTCAGCTCGACCGGATGGTTGGCATCCGGGCTGGGCTTGGCGCGCCGGCTGAAACGGGTGACCAGGCCGGTGGCTTCCTTGCCTAGGCCGGTCGGGTTCACATGTTCGATGAAGTCCAGGATGCGGCCGCCGAAATCGGTTTCCAGGCGGCCACTGCGGTCAGCGGCCAATGCCGAGATCAGGTACGACTTGCCCGCCTGGGACAGGCCGAAGAAGCCGATCACCATGGGTGTGGAAGCGGCACGCTGCAGGTCCTTGGCGCGGTTGCGGGCCTGGCGCAGGCGCAGGTTGAGGCCATCGGCCTCGGCCTCGACACTGGCAGCATTGCCACGCACCTGCTCGATCCAGTCAAGGGCCTCGCCGGCGCCTTTGTGAATGGCGCCCCAGGCACCCATCAACTGCTGTTGCTTTGGCGTTAGGTCGCTCATTTTCCTTTGACGTTCCCGCTGTCGAGCCAATAGTCGCTGTCACTCAAACTCATGGTCGGCATGGTGTTGAGTGAGAGTTCAAGATCCCGGTCGAAATCGAAGTCGGCATCCTGGATGTTCGATTCGAGCTTCTGGATGATCAATTTGTCGCTGATCAACCCCTGTTCGCGTTCCTCCTGGTCGAACTGCTCGATTTCCAGGCGAATGCGCAGCACTGGAGCCTCGCCGTTCTTGCCCACCGCGTGGGAAAACTTTGCGCTGCCCGAGGACGTGAAGCGCAGGGTGTACAGCGGTGAGGCAGACCAGCGTTCGGCGGCCAGCTGACGGTAGCCCAGGTGCATGTCTCCACGCATTTCCAGCCAAGGCGTACCGCGCTCCTCACCTTCGCCGACGATTGGCAGCTCGATCAGCCCCTTGTCGGACTTGAGGTCGTGGTAGAGCACGTCGGCGCGCTTGATGGTGCCGGCATTGTCGATCTGGCCAAAGTGCTTGATGATCGAGTACGGCTTGAGCGCGGCAGTGCGGAAATAGAAGTTCGGCACGCTGTGCTTGGAGCACAGCAGGCAGATCATTGCGCCCACCGAGGCGGTGCTTTTCGGGTCGTCGATCAGGCCATTGCGGTGGAACGGGTACCAGCCGCCGGTGCGGTAGTTCTGCATCGGCAGGATGCGCCCTGGCGGCAGCGGCAGGCGCTGGCGAATGAAGGCCTGGATGCCGGGCAGGCGAGAAGGGCGGCCGGTCAGCAGGAGCATGTCGCAAGGGTAGTTAAACACCACCTCGCACAATTCGCCGAGCACCTTGGTGATGTTGATCTGGCCACCCATGAAGGCGGCGTGAACGCGCTCCAGGTCGAAGACAATCGGGGTCTGCAGCAGGTTCAGAGCGCCGTCGCGGCCGACTTCGCGGCGTACGGCGGCATTGACGAACGCCAGTACGCTGTCATTGATCTGTGCCTCACCCAATACCTGCTGCCACGTCTGCTCCACGGCAGCCTGTGGTTGCGCCGGGTCAAACTGCTCATAGGCCTTGAGCAGGGCCAGGCCCAGCGGTACGAACACCTGCAGGTTCAATTGCTGGCGCAGCAAGCGCTCCTGGGCGGTGGCATCGCCATTGCCGCACAGGCGCGACATCAGGGCATCGGGTGCCGGGACACCCGCCGTGCGCAGTGCATTGGCGAAGGACGGCAGGATGAACTCCTGGATTACGTCCAGCAGGATGTCATCACCGGCAATCTTGAAGCCGTCACGGAAGCGCTGGGTCGGCACGATGTGCACGTTGGCACCGGCACCGCCACCCGCGCCACGGTCCAGGCGGTAATCGGTAATCACCAGATCGGTGGTGCCGCCGCCGATGTCGATGGTCGCCAGGGTGATCTGTTCGTGTTCTTGCTTGTCCGGGCGAGCCAGCGTGGCAAAGAACTCCTCCGGGTGGCCGGCAAAGTTCTCGTTGACCTCGTTGTACAGGTAAACCAGCTGGCCACAGCTGGCTTCGTCCCACTCCACGCGCACACTGGGGAACGGGGTACGGGTCTTGACGTCCTTGCCCTTGAATGGGTTGCTCTCGTCCTGGTGCCAGCCCAGGCTCTTCCAGACCAGGCCGATGGCCTCGTACAGGCGGTTGCTGAGCAGGCTGCGCTCGGCCTGGGGCATGCCCGGCGGCACCGTCAGGGTAATGCTGTTGAGCAGGCGCGGCACCCGCGCATGGCCTTGGCGCGAACGCTGGGCCGGGCTGTTGATCTGGGTCAGCGCCTGGGTCACCACTTCGGCCAGCATGAACGTCATCAGGTTGCTGCGCGAATAGCGCGGGTTGAAGACCGGCATGTCGAAGGGCTTGAGGTACAGCGGCTGGCCACGGTCGTTGATCAGGTTGGCGAATGGCGCGGCGACGGCCATTGGCTCCTTGTCGGTCTTGACGTAGGCGGTGTTGAAGCGCCAGCCATGGCCGTAGGCCTTTTCATCCCACAGGTAGCGTTTTGGGCTGGAGAGGCCGGTCGAGCCTTCGGTGCCGCGGTTGCGGCTGGCCAGGCGGCCAGCTTCGCCGCCGACGCGGGCGATGGTCGGCCACTGGAAGGCGTTGTGGCGGCCGCTCTTGATCGACAGGTGGTCTTTGCCAAAGGCGGCGTGGGTGAACTCGACCCGGCTCTCGAAGGGCTGGTTGTAGACCTTTTCCGGCTCGCTCAGGTCGCGCAGTGCCAGTACGTAGTTGTGGCGCATGCCCGAACCCGCCTGGCCATGGTCCTCGATGAGGATGCCGCAGGTGCGCGAGTTGCCGACGTCCAGCACCAGGTCCACCGGGATCGGCTTGACGATGCCATTGGCCTCGTTGGCGATCACCTTGATTTCCGGGATCTCGACTTTCGGCTTTTCGTTGCTCTGCTCGGCCGGCACCGGGCGGCGCAACAGGCTCAGCAGGTTCAGATAATGGCCAAGGTGGCGGTTGCCCTGCAGGTCGCGATCCAGGCGTTCGCGGGTCCACTCGGCACGCGCCTCGGTGTACACCTCCGCCAGCCAGTCGCGGATCCATGTGTGGGTCAGGAACCAGCCATATTCGCGGGCACTGCAGGCCAGCTTGAACGCCACGCCGGAGCGCACGTCGTCTTCGTTGGGCGCCAGGTACGGTGCGCCGGTAACCACTGGCATGGTACGGCTGTCGAAGCCGAGGGTGAGGCGGTGGGTGTTGCCGTCGACATCGGGCTCCGCGAGCTTGACCAGGCGCATGCGCGCCCAGTTGTTCGGGCCCTCGTCAAAACGATAGGGCGGTGTGAAACGCAGGACCGGTATCGGCAACCAGACCCCGTCCAGCAACTTCAGGCTGTCTTCCATGGGCAGGCGGAAGTGGCTCTCTTCGCTGGTGTCGAACTCCACCTGCACCACTTTGTCCGGCTCGGGCTCGTAGAAGTCCTTGTACTCCTTGGACCACAGCAGGCGCGTAGGCACCATGCCGTTGTTGAGCTGGACGAATTTGCCGGTCTGCTCGCCATCCGGGCCGAGACGCAGGGCGAAATCCATGAATTGAATTCCGGTATCGCTGACCAGCGTGACCGTTTCTTCGAACTGGGTGATTTCGGGCAACATCTTCTGCGTTTCTCGTCTGGGTTAGCCGGCTTTGTTCATTTGCATCGGGAAGCCTTGGGTGCCGTAATTAGCGTTGCAGTTGGTTGCGCCGCTGGCGTTGGGTGTGCAATCCACTTGTGGTAGGTCGTAGCTGCTGCCGTCGGCACAAGCGGCTTGGCCTGCGCTATTGATCGACAGCTGACCACCCTGCATGGCCGCCGATACCGGCGCCTGGCAACGCACGCCGTCCGAGCGGCTGACCGTGGCCTGGCCTTTGCCATTTTCGAACTCGTACTTCAGGCGCAGGGGCTTGCTGGTACCCGCTTCCTGAATACCTGTTCCTGCCCACTTGCCATTGAGGAAGTCAGCGTTGCCATCGGCCGCATCTGGCGGAATGCTCAGCTGGTTTGGCTGGGGTGGTTGGTTGCCGGCTTGCTCGTCGGGTATCTGTGGTGGCGCGGGAGGCGTGTTTTCGGGCTGCAGGGCATCGGGGGTGTCGGCCGTCTGCTCTGGCGCAGCCTGTTCGCCCGGCGCTTGCTGTGCCTCTGGTGTGCCTTCTGGCGTGTTCTCGGCAGTACCCTCTTGCGCGGGCGCTTCGCTACCGAGTTGTGGCGCTTCGCCGCCTGCGTCGGGCGGGTTGGTCGGCACGCTGGAGGGACCACCTGCAGGCGTCAACTCGCCTGGGGCAGGCCCGCTGGCATTGCCGTTCGGAGCGCCGACAAGGGCCGACGGGGCCCCTTGGGTCCTGGAAAGGGTATCGACCTGAGTAGAGGAATCGCGGCCAATGTCCGGGATGCCTGGCCCGGAAAGGTTTACCCCAGGGATGCAGCCGCGCAGCCCGAACAACAGCAGGAGCAGCAGTGCCAGCAGCAACAGCAATGGCAGCAGCCAGCGCCAGTTGCGCCACCACGGCAGGCGTGCGACGGCAGCGGCTGGCGCTACCGCTGCTGCTGCTGCTGCCGGCGCAATGGGCGCGGCTGGGGGAACCGGCGGCGTGGCCACGGGTTCGGCGATGGGTGCGGTGCGCGGATACAGGCAGTGCAGGGGCTGTCGGCTGCGCTCGGCACCGGCATGTATAAAGCCCCAGAAGGTCAGTACAGGGCGGCCATCGACCAGGTAGACGAAGTTTTCGTCTGGGAAGGGCACCACACAGGTCAGCAGCTTGCCGAACACCGCGTTATCACCTTCGGCGGCCTTTCTGGCCGTTGCCGAGGGTTGGCCGTTGGCGTCCAGGCCAAGCAAGGTGTTGCTCAGGGCGTTGATCTTGCTTTGCAACACCTCGAGCTGCACACGTGCCGGCGCGCGTTCTTCCTCGGTGGCGCTGCTCCAAGGGATCACATCGCCAGGGCGGTCACTGTACCAATCGATTGTGCGGCCCTGCTCATCGCTCTGCGGGATGGCCAGGTGCTCGATCAGCTCCGGGTGCTCCGGGTACTTGCGCCGAATCGCTTCGCGAATCTGCAAAGCAGCGCGATAGACGGGTTGGCCAGTCTCGCCCAATGCGGTGAAGTGCTCACTTCTACCGCTGCGTAGTAATACTCCGCGCATCCTTGTAGACCTACCTAGTCTATTAGCCGAATCCATTCGGTATCCATTAAACAATACCGAAAAACCGAGCAACACTAATGGCAAAGTGCTTTTTTCGTCAATTCATATGGATGGCTTTTTGACGTCAAAGGACGTTTTATCCGGTTACACTCCCCCTGGTCCGATCAACGGCATCGGCAACTCATCATCGACGAATGGAGCACGAAGAGCATGAGCCTTTGGGATGACCTGAAGAAAAAGGCCTACGATGCCAACCCGGAGCTGGCCGCCAAGGCCGCCCAGGCGTTGGAGAAGGCCCGGGACCTGGCGGTGGAGGCAGGGCAGAAAGCCGCGCCCTTGATCAAGGAAGCCAGTGACAAGGCCGCGGGCTATGCCCAGGAGAAGACCCCCTTGCTCAAGGCCCAGGCCCTGAAGGCGATTGACGATGCCAAGCAGCGTCGTGCCCAGTTGCAAGAGCAGGCCAAGCGCGACAAGGCCGCGCGCGCGGAAATGATCCGCACCATGTATGACATCACCTTAACCCCGGAAGACGTCAATTTCGTCGAGGAGCCGTTCAACCATTTTGAGCGGCAGTTGATGTTCTTCGTGCGTAACGGCGAGGTGCTGGAAAGCGAAAAGCGCAACCAGACGCACCTGGACGCCTACCACTCGCACCGCACCACCGGTGGCCACATGTGGAAGGGCACGGGTCATACCGGTAGCAGCTCATCGACCATGCAGGTCACTGCGCACAATGTTCAGGAGCACGAGTTCTGGGTGCGCCTGGAGAATGGCACCGAGGCGTGTTTCCAGCTGAACAACAATGGTGTGCGCCTGCGGCCTGGGCAGTACGTGAGCATGGCGTTTGTGCGCAACGCCAACCAGGACATGGGGCAGATGGTGGCGCTGTACAACCATAACGCCGGGCAAAACTTCGTGACCCTCTCGCCGAGGCAGATCAACCAGCAGTTTCAGCTGTACTTGAAAGAGCCCGGTATTTTCAACGCCAACGAAGTGAACAGCACGCGCGACAGGCTGCTGCAGGCGCTGGACAAGCGTCTGGGCGAACTGGCCAGGTACATGGCGCTGCACGGTGACAGGCGTGCCGGCCAGTTGATAGAAGCGCAGGCGGAATAAACGAAAAAGCCCCGGGAGATTCTCCCAGGGCTTTTTTGATATGGCGCACTCGGCGGGATTCGAACCCACGACCCCTGCCTTCGGAGGGCAGTACTCTATCCAGCTGAGCTACGAGTGCAACGCGCACGCATGATACCCATCTGTGTCGTTGACGTCCATCGCCTTGATCTGTGGCCTTTTTCCTCTTTTTGCGCAGGCGGCGTTTGCGGGCCGCTGGCCTGCGCAAATTTATCTATCCATATGCGATATCAATATTTCCCACACCCTTCTTATGCCCTCTATCCTCTGGTCACAACTTGTTATAACAAGTCATCGATCAGCGAAGAGATCCCATGGCCGAACTGCTCCCCCTGTCCCCGGTACCGCTCTACACCCAGCTCAAGGACTTGCTGCGCGAGCGCATCCTCGACGGCACGTATCCACCGCACAGCTGCATGCCGTCTGAAAGCGAACTGGGCAAGGCCTTCGACGTCAGCCGCATCACCGTGCGCCAGGCGCTGGGCGACCTGCAGAAGGAAGGGTTGATCTTCAAGATTCACGGCAAAGGCACTTTCGTCGCCAAGCCCAAGGCGTTCCAGAACGTCAGTACCCTGCAGGGCCTGGGTGAGTCGATGACGCAGATGGGCTACGAAGTGATCAACCGCCTGCGCAGCTTCCGCCATGTCCCGGCCAATGCGTTGGTGGCCGCGCGGCTACAGGTCGAGGAGGGCAGCCTGGTGACCGAGATCCGCCGGGTGCGGCTGATCAACCGCGAGCCGGTATCGCTTGAGCTGACCTGGCTGCCCAAGGCCGTCGGCGAAAAACTGGAGAAGGCCGACCTGGTCACCCGCGACATCTTCCTGCTGCTGGAGAACGACTGCGGCATCGCCCTTGGCCACGCCGACCTGGCCATCGATGCGGTACTGGCCGACAGCGACCTGACCCAGGCCCTGGATGTTGAAGAAGGCTCGCCGATCATGCGAATCGAGCGCCTGACCCATGCTGCCGACGGCACGCCGCTGGACTTCGAACACCTTTACTACCGCGGCGATGCCTTCCAGTACCGCCTGCGCATTGATCGCCAGAAAGGGGGCAAGGCATGAGCATCCAGACCCAGGACTACGACATCATCGTCATCGGTGGCGGCACCGCCGGGCCGATGGCGGCGATCAAGGCCAAGGAGCAGGACAAAAGCCTGCGCGTGCTGCTGCTGGACAAGGCCAACGTCAAGCGCAGCGGTGCCATCAGCATGGGCATGGACGGCTTGAACAACGCCATCATCCCCGGCCACGCCACCCCCGAGCAGTACACCAAGGAAATCACCGTGGCCAATGACGGCATCGTCAACCAGGCCACGGTGCATGCCTACGCAACCCACAGTTTTGAAACCATCGAGCAACTCGACCGCTGGGGCGTGAAGTTCGAGAAGGACGAGACCGGCGACTACGCGGTGAAGAAGGTTCACCACATGGGCGCCTACGTGCTGCCCATGCCCGAAGGCCACGACATCAAGAAGGTGTTGTACCGCCAGCTCAAGCGTGCCCGGGTGGAGATCAGCAACCGCATGGTCTGCACCCGTGTGCTGCTCGATGGCGAAGGCGCCGCCGCGGGTGTGTTGGGCTTCGACTGCCGCAGCGGCGAGTTTCGGGTGGTGCGGGCCAAGGCGGTGATCCTTGCCTGCGGCGCCGCCGGGCGCCTGGGCCTGCCGTCGTCGGGTTATTTGATGGGTACCTACGAGAACCCGACCAACGCCGGTGACGGCTACGCAATGGCCTACCATGCAGGCGCCGAGCTGGCCAACCTCGAGTGCTTCCAGATCAACCCGCTGATCAAGGACTACAACGGTCCGGCCTGTGCCTACGTCACCGGCCCGCTGGGTGGGTACACCGCCAACAGCAAGGGTGAGCGATTCATCGAGTGCGACTACTGGAGCGGCCAGATGATGTGGGAGTTCCATCAGGAGCTCGAAGGCGGCAATGGCCCGGTGTTCCTCAAACTGGACCACCTGGCCGAAGAGACCATCCAGAACATCGAAGAGATCCTGCACAGCAACGAGCGCCCCAGCCGTGGCCAGTTTCACGCAGGGCGTGGCACCGACTACCGCCAGCACATGGTCGAGATGCATATCTCCGAGATCGGTTTCTGCTCCGGGCATTCGGCGTCGGGCGTGTGGGTCAACGAAAAGGCCGAAACCAGCGTCAAAGGGCTGTATGCCGCGGGCGACATGGCTGCGGTGCCGCACAACTACATGCTGGGCGCCTTTACCTATGGCTGGTTTGCCGGTGTGAACGCCGCGCATTACGTGGCCGGGCGCGAACTCGCCGAGGTCGATGCCGAACAGGTCGAACGCGAGCGCGCGCGGGTGTTTGCCCCGCTGCAGCGTGAGCATGGCCTGCCGCCAGCCCAGGTTGAGTACAAGCTCAGGCGCATGGTCAACGACTACCTGCAGCCGCCGAAGGTGACCAAGAAGATGGAGATCGGCCTGGCGCGCTTTGCCGAGATTGAGCGTGACCTTGAGCAGATGAAGGCCAGCAACCCCCATGAACTGATGCGTGCGATGGAAGTGTCGGTGATTCGCGACTGCGCCGAGATGGCGGCGCGCGCCTCGCTGTTCCGCGAGGAAAGCCGCTGGGGGCTGTACCACCACCGGGTGGACTTCCCTGAGCGCAACGATGGCGAGTGGTTTTGCCATTGCCACCTGAAAAAGGGTGAGAACGGTGAAATGACCAGTTTCAAGAAGGCCGTCGAACCCTACCTGATTGCCCTGGATGCCGATGAGCAGACTGCCTATGACCGGTTGCGAGTGAAGGCTGATGCAGCGTGAATGGGGCCGCTTCGCAGCCCAATCGCCGGCAAGCCAGCTCCCACAGGTACTGCATCGGCGGTGAAGTCTGCACCCTCCTGTAGGAGCTGGCTTGCCGGCGATGGGGCCATCAGCCTCTGCAAAAAACAGAACGAGGGCCACAGGCCCCAAGGACTCCGTGAAAATGGCCTACCAGCCGCAAGAAATCTTCTTCCGCAGCAGCGCCCCGGTCACCATCGACGAAGACAAATGCATCGCCGAAAAAGGCTGCACCGTGTGCGTCGAGGTCTGCCCCATGGACCTGCTGGCGATCAACCCGGCCACGCAAAAGGCCTACATGGCCTTCGACGAATGCTGGTACTGCATGCCCTGCGAGAAGGACTGCCCCACCGGTGCGGTGAAGGTCGACATCCCGTACCTGCTGCGCTGATTCATCCTGCCATCCGGCGAACCACCGGACGCCCTCCTGCTGTGCCCCTCGTTTCCCACCACCCAAGCCGGGCGGCGGAGACGACGCCAACTCTTATAATGATTCGAGGGGAAACACCCATGCGCCTTGTTGCAACCGTGGCCGGCCTCGCGCTGGCGCTCACTGGCCTGAACGCCAGCGCCGAAACCATCCGCATCGCCATCGGCACCCAGGACACCACCATCAACTGCGTCACCGGTGGCCTGCTGATCCGTGAGCTGGGCCTGCTGGACAAGTACCTGCCGCACGACGGCAAGTACAAGGACGCCACCTACCAGGTCGAGTGGAAGAACTTCACCAGCGGTGCGCCGCTGACCAACGAAATGGTCGCCGGCAAACTCGACTTCGGCGCCATGGCCGACTTCCCAGGGTCGTTCAACGGGGTTGCGCACCTGGATGCCGGCAAGCGGAGCCTGTTCATCAGTGTGCTGTCGGGCAGCGTGCATGGCAGCGGCAATGGTATCGTCGTACCCGCGGCGTCCAGCGTGCAGTCGCTGGCTGAACTCAAGGGCAAGACCATTTCCGTGCCGTTCGCCTCCACTGCCCACGGCATGCTGTTGCGCGCCGTCGCCGCTCAGGGCTGGGACCCGCAGAAGGATGTGCGGATCATCGCCCAGGCGCCGGAAATCGCCGGCTCCGCCCTGCGCAGCAACCGCATCGAAGCCCACGCCGACTTCGTGCCGTTCGCCGAGTTGTTCCCCAACCGCGGCTTCGCCCGCAAGATCTACGATGGCGCCCAGGCCAACGCACCGACCTTCCATGGTGCCCTGGTCGATGCCGATTACGCGAAGAAGTACCCGGAAGTGGTCACCGCCTACCTGCGGGCCAGCCTTGAAGCCGACCGCCTGATCGCTGCGCAGCCTGAGAAGTACAGCGAGTTGATCGAGAAGGTCACGGGGATCGAAGCCGAGGTCAATTACCTGTTCCACGGCCCGCTCGGCTTGCAGACCCGCGACCTGACCTGGAAGCCTGAATACCGCCAGGCAGTGGCTACATCCATCGATACGCTCAAGCTGCTGAAAAAGACCGACCGTGGCCTGGACACCGACAAGTTCATCGACGACCAGTACATCCGTGCCGCCTTCAAACAGGCTGGCCTGGACTACGACAAGGCGCTGAAAGACTACGACCCGCTGCCACTCAAGGCCAATGACGCGCTGACCGGCAAACCGATCACCGACTTCAGCCGCCTGGCGCAGATCTGGGTGCGCGGTGAAGACAAGGTCCGCCACTACGCTTCGCCGGAGGCCGCCCTTGGTGCCTTGGCCCAGCTGGAGCAGGAGGGTAAGGACATCCGCGCCATCTACGCCCAGGCCGCCGACAGCGGCATCAAGTTGCTGGCCAACCAGGCCTGGTTCGTGCGCAACGCCAAAGGCGAACTGGCGGCGTTCCTGCTCAAGGACCAGGCCGAGCAGTATGCCAAGGCCCATGGTGGCGAGGCGCTGGACTTCGTCAGCGCCAACCAGAAGCGGGTCGCCCAGCGCTGACCGGGAGGCACCGACATGACCCGCAACCTCAAGCGCTGGCCGGTGCGCCTGGCGTCGCTGTTGGCCTGCCTGCTGTTTTGGCAGCTGGCGGCACACGTGAAACTGGACCTTGGTCTGCTGACGTTCACCTATGTCCCCACACCCAAGGCGGTGCTGGACGCTGCCTGGCAGTTGCTCACCTCCAGCACCCTGCTGGCGCACCTGGGCAGCAGCCTGTCGCGGGTATTTGCCGGTTATGCCACTGCGGCACTGGTTGGCGTGGCCCTGGGGTTGCTGATCGGCCGCTCGAAATGGGCGGAGGACACCCTGCTGCCGCCGCTGGAAGTGCTGCGGCCGATTCCGGCGGTGGCGTGGATCCCGCTGGCGATCCTGATGTTCCCGTCGTCGGAACTGTCGATGGTGTTCATCACCTTCACCGGCGCGTTGTTCCCCATCCTGCTCAACACCGTGCATGGCGTTGAAGCTGTCGACCCGCGCCTGGTGGCATCGGCGCGCAGCCTCGGCGCCGGGCGCTGGGCGATCCTGCGCGAGGTGGTGTTGCCTGGGGCGTTGCCGAGCATCGTCACAGGCCTTGCCATCGGCATGGGTACGTCATGGTTCTGCCTGGTCACTGCCGAGATGATTTCCGGGCAGTTCGGCATCGGCTACTACACCTGGGAGTCCTACACCTTGCAAAACTACCCGGACATCATCGTCGGCATGCTGCTGATCGGCGTGCTGGGCATGGGCAGCAGCGCCCTGGTCAAGCGCCTGGGGGCGCTGGCCACGCCGTGGTACCGCACGCGGAGGGCCAGTTGATGAACAGTTATCAACAGGCGCCGGGGCGTATCGATGGTCGTGGCCTGTCGATTCGCCTGGGGCACGGCAGCGAAGCGTTCGAGGCGGTGCAGCGCCTGGACTTTGCCGTGGAGCCGGGCGAGTTCGTCTGCATCCTCGGCCCCTCCGGTTGTGGCAAGTCGACGTTGCTCGGCGCCCTGGCCGGGCACCTGGTGCCGAGCAGCGGCCAGCTGAACGTGGACGGCCAGCCCGTTGCCGGGCCGTCACCGCAGCGGGGCATGGTGTTTCAGCATCACACCTTGCTGCCCTGGCGTAGCGTGCTCGACAACGTGGCCTTCGGCCTGAAGATGCAGGGCCTGGGCCGCGCCGAACGTCACCGGCAGGCGCGCGAAATGCTGCAGCTGGTGGGGCTGGCCGACTTTGCCAGGCGCTGGCCCAACCAGCTGTCCGGCGGTATGCAGCAGCGGGCCGAAATCGCCCGGGTGCTGATCAACCGCCCACGGCTGTTGCTGATGGACGAACCTTTCGGCGCACTGGACGCGCAAACCCGTGCCCGCATGCAGGAGCTGTTGCTGGATATCTGGGCCAGCATCCGCACCACCGTGGTGTTCGTCACCCACGATATCGACGAAGCGCTGTTCCTCGCCGACCGCATCCTGGTGATGAGCCCGCGCCCCGGTCGCTTTATCGAAGACCTGCGCCTGGACTTTGCGCGCCCACGCCGCGCCAGCCTGCTGACCAGCCCTGAATTCACTCACCTCAAGCGTCACTGCCTGGCGTTGCTGCGCCACGAGGAAGGCCGCGAACTGCCGCGCCTGACCCCGCTGGGCCTGCCGGACACTGACCACCCACCGCTACGGATCGCGCTATGACTGACCGAACGACCGACAACCCCGACATCCTTGCCCTGTTGCCTCGCCTTGATGCCACCGACGCTGGCGTGCGCCGCATCGCCCTGATCGAGCTGGCCGACCTGGAAGACCCGGATGGCTTGCCTTGGCTCACCGATGCCCTGCTGGTGGACGCCGCCGACGAGGTGCGTGCCGAGGCCGCGCGCCTGCTTGAGGCCTGGGAAGAACCCGAAGTTGTGCAAGCCCTGTGCGCTGCGCTGGCCGATGCCGCCGAACCGGTACGGCTGGCAGCTGCGCAGAGCCTCAGCGAACTCAAGAGCCTTGAGGCCGGCCAGCTGATCCTCCCGTGGGTCAAACACGCCGATGCCTTCGTCCGCGCCAGTGCCTTGCGTGCCTTGCGCGAGCTGCGCCTGGAAGATGCTGCCGAACCTGCGCTGCTGGCGCTGGCCGATGACGACCCCGCCGTGCGGCGTGAGGCAGTGGGCATTCTTGGCTGGCTCAAGCACCAGCCGGCGTTGCGGGCGTTGGCAGCGCTCGCCGAGGCCGAGCCGGACACCGAGGTACGCCGCGCGGCCATCGGCGCGCTGGGCCTTGCCCGGGACAACTCGGTGTTGCCTGCGTTGGTGGCGGCATTGACTGACCAGGCCTGGCAAGTGCGCGAGGAAGCCGCCACCACGTTAGGCAAAGTCGGTCAGGACCAGGCAGGCCCGGCGCTGGTGGATGCCCTTGCCGA
Organism: Pseudomonas sp. BP01; assembly: GCF_022760795.1. Lineage (NCBI taxonomy): Bacteria > Pseudomonadati > Pseudomonadota > Gammaproteobacteria > Pseudomonadales > Pseudomonadaceae > Pseudomonas > Pseudomonas sp. BP01. The sequence goes on along the minus strand of NZ_JAFBKA010000020.1, from coordinate 57,008 downwards.
TGACTTCTGGCAGGTCCGCCTGCGGGCAGCGCGCTCACTGGGTCGGCTGCGCTATGCCGCTGCACTGGACGCGCTTGGCGCGTTGCTTGGCCATGGCATTGCCAACCTGCGCAAGGAAGCGGCGCTGGCCCTGGGCGAGCTGGGCCAGGCGCGTGCCTTGCCGGTGCTGCAGGCCGCCGAGGCCGACAGCGACCCCGAGGTGCGCAAGGCGGTGCGGATTGCCCTGGCGCAACTGCGCGGGGCTGCCTGATGAACGCCCCGCAAGCCATTCGCAACTTGCGCGGGCCAGGGCAGTTGCTGCTGCAATGGGAAGACGGCGAACACAGCCTCAGCCATACCCGTTTGCGCGGTGCCTGCCCTTGTTCAGAATGCCGTGCGGCGCGCCTCTCCGGCGGGATCAGCCTGGTGCGCGACGATGTGCGTGTGCAGCGGATTACCTCGCAGGGGTATGGCGTGCAGCTGGTGTTCAGCGATGGGCATGAGCGCGGGATCTACCCTTGGGCTTACTTGCGTGACCTGGTCATTCACAATGCAATCAGCTCCGGCCGCAGCCCTTCGACCCGTCGCACCGGCGGTGGCAGGTAGCCGCCATCCCCGGTGATCTGGTGCAGCACCTTCTCGCGCAGCCCATGCAGGGCAACACCGGTGCGCAAGCGTGGATGCGGCAGGTCTATCTCGACCACCGACTTGATCCTGCCCGGACGTGGCTCCAGCACCACAACCCGATCAGCCAGGTACGTCGCCTCCTCGGCATCGTGGGTCACCAGCAAGGTTGTGATACCTGCCCGTTCGCGAATGGCCAGCAGCTCGTCCTGCAGTTGCTGGCGGGTCAGGGCATCCAGCGCGCCGAACGGCTCGTCGAGCAGCAGGATACGCGGGCTGGCTACAAGGCCACGGGCAATGGCCACGCGCTGCGCCATGCCGCCCGACAGCTGGTGCGGATATGCCGACTCGAAGCCGACCAGCCCCACCAGTTGCACGAATTCATGCACCCGCCGGGCACGTTCACCCTGGGTGAGCGACTCGTTGACCAGCCCCAAGGCAATGTTCTGTTCCACGTTCAACCATGGGAACAGCCGGTGCTCCTGGAACACGATGCCGCGTTCGCCACCAATGCCGCTGACAGCGCGGCCATCGACGCGGATGCTGCCGCTGTATTCGGTATCCAGCCCCACCAACAGCCGTAGCAGGGTGGACTTGCCGCAACCGGAAGCCCCGACGATGGCGATGAACTCGCCCTCGTTGATCGACAGGTTGAAGTTGCGGATAGCCTCGAGCGGCTGGCCGTCCACGCTGAACACCTTGCCGACCCCCTCGAAGCTGACCAGAGGCGGGGTGGTGTCGGGCTGGTTGGCCGCCTGCAGGTGCGAAGTGTTGAATGCGTTCATGCGGTTCTCCAGCGCGTGGCGCGCGATTCGAGGCGTTGTCCAAGGGTGCCGAGCAGGGCGCCCACCAGGCCGATCAGGACCATGGCGGCCATCACCTGGTCCATGCGGAACAGTTGCTGGGCGCCGATCATCAGGCTGGCGATGCCGCCGTCCGACGGCATGAAGTATTCGGCGCCGATGGTGCCCAGCCAGGCGTAGATCAGCGACAGGCGCAGGCCGGCGAAAATCGCCGGGGCCGCGCCGGGCAGCACCAGCAGGCGCAGGCGTTGCCACAGGTTCAGGCGCAGGGTGCGGGCCGCTTCGCCCAGTTGTGGCGAAAGGCTGGCGATACCGCGCTGGGTAGCGATCAGCAGCGGGAAGAATGCGGCCAGGCCAACGAACACAAGCTTGGCCCCTTCACCCAGGCCGAACCACGCAGTCAGCAATGGCACCCAGGCGAACAGTGCAACTTGGCGCAAGGCCGACAGGCTCGGCCCGAAGAGGCGTTCGGCTGTGCTGGAAAGCCCCAGCAGCAATCCGCCCAGCAAGCCCGCGGCGCCGCCCAGCAACAGGCCGCTCAGGGTGCGTTGCAGGCTCAGCAACAAGGCTTGCGGCAGCGACCCATCGGCCAGGCCGACCAACAGCGTGCGCAGTACCTCAAGTGGCGAGGTGAGGATGTTCGGGTCAACCCAGCCAAAGCTGTTGCTGGCCTGCCACAGCGCCAATAGCCCCAAGGGCAGCAGCAGGCTTTGCCAGCCGCGTGGCACAGGCCCGCGCTGCTGCTCGCCAGTGGCCGGCTGCGGCCAATACAGCAGGCGCTTTTCCAGGGCTGAGAAGCTGCGCTCCAGCACCGCGCCGACCAGGCCGATCACCAGAATGCACAACATCACCAGGTCGAGCATGAACAGTTGCCGCCCCCACACCATCAGGTAACCGATCCCTTCGCTGGAGGCCAGCAACTCGACCGCCAACAGCGAGGTCCAGCCGGTGGCCAGGGCCAGGCGCACACCCGTGAGGAAGGCGGGCAGGGCAGCTGGCAGTAACAGGCGCAGGAGCAGCAGGTGCCTGGGCAGGCGAAGAGCCGCAGCGGCCTCACGCAGTTTTGGCTGGGCATCGCGCACACCCACCAGCGTGTGCAAGGTAACGGGGACCACCACGGCTTTTACCAGCACCACCAGCTTGAGCAGCTCGCCGATGCCGAAGAACAGCATGAACAACGGAATCCAGGCCAGCGTAGGGATCTGGGCCAGCGCTACGAAGGTCGGCAGTACCAGCGTCTGCGCCCGGCGCGAAGCGCCCAGCCACACACCTAGCAGCAGGCCGCTGGCAATGCCCGCCGCGAGCCCCCAGAACAACCGTTGCAGGCTTATCCACAGGTGCCCCCAGAGCTCGCCGGAGCCAAACTCCACTGCGCTTTGCCACACCAGCGCCGGTGCCGGCAGGATCTGCTCGCTCATCCAGTGCTGCCGGCTCGCCACCACCCACAGCAGCGCAATCAGCACAGGTAACAACCAAGGCAACAAGCGCTCACGGCCTAGGTGGGAGCGGCCTTGTGTCGCGATAGGGCCGCGAAGCGGCCCCCGAAGCCACCTCCGATTCCTGCTCAGAACTCCATTCATCAGCCATCACTCGAAGCGTTGTTAGGTTATTCACTTATGGAATTAAAAAAACAATAAAGTGAATTTCAAGAGATAAGAGCATGCGTTCCCTGCATACGGAAGCCCCCCGCCGTTGCGTTTTCCTCATATTTTCCATGCGTTTTCCGCAAGCTCCCCGCAGGCCCGCATAGCGCTTGGTTTATGCCTTTCAGTTACTAAAAAATGAAGTTTTGATCTTTGTAGGTTCTAACCAGACCTGCCTAGCTTCTGGCCAAAGCGCCGGCCATCGCCGGTGGCAGCCTGCCAAGGAGCCTTGCCATGAAAACCCCGTTGCGCCACCTGATCACCGCCCTTGGGCTGGCCTTCACCCTCGGTGCCCACGCGGCTGAACCCGCCAAGCCAGAAAGCATTCGCATCGCCGTGCCCGACCTCAGTGCCGGCAGCAAGCCCAGCGCCGGTGGGGTGGTCGATGTGCTGCGTGACCAGGAGCTGCTAGAGAAGGAATTTGCCAAGGACGGCATCCGCATCGACTGGCACTTCTTCAAGGGCGCCGGGCCTGTGGTGAACGAAGCGCTGGCCAACGGCCAGGCCGACTTCGCCTATCTGGGCGACCTGGCCGCGATCGTCGGCAAGGCCAATGGCCTGGACACTCGGGTGTTGTCGGCGGGCGTGCGTGGGGTCAAGAGTTACCTGGGCGTGGTGCCCGGCTCTGGCATCAAGACCCTGCAGGACCTCAAGGGCAAGCGTGTGGCGGTGTTCCGCGGTACAGCCAACCAGCTGTCGTTCGCCAGCGCCCTGGCCAGCCAGGGGCTGACCGAGCGCGAGCTGAAGGTGATCAACCTGGACTTCAACGCCGCCAACGCTGCGCTGGCCGCCAAACAGATCGACGCCACCTGGGGTTTGTCGAACCTGCTGTCGTTGCGAGAGCGCGGGCTGGTCGAACTACCGGTCAATTCGCGTGACCTGGAAGGCGCCGGCAGCACCCAGGCAGTGCTGCTGGGTACCGGCGATTTCATCCGTAAATACCCCGAGCTGGTCCAGCGCCTGGTCAACGCCCAGGAGCACGCCAGTACCTGGCTGCGCGATGAACACAACCGCCAGGCCTATATCGATCTTGTGGCCAGCAACGCCAACTGGCCGCGCACCATCCTCAGCGATGACCTGGCCAAAGAAGACCTTGCCCACTACTTCGACCCGCGCCTGGACGCTGACTTCGTAGGCCAGTTGCAGAAGGGCGTGGACCTGGCTGCCAAGGAGCGCCTGATCCGCCGTGGCTTCCAGGTCGCCGACTGGGTCGAGCCACGCTTCCTCGATGCTGCGCTGAAACAGGAACAGGCCGTGCAGGCCGCCCGCTAAACCTTCAAAAAACCCGACAATGACCGCAAGGACCACGACCATGAGCAATGCCGCCCTGGCCACCGCGCCACAAACGCTCGAACTCGACATTCACCCGGTTGCCGGCCGTATCGGCGCCGAAATCCGCGGTGTGCAACTGTCCGCCGACCTCGATGCTGCCACCATCGAGGCTATCCAGGCTGCACTGGTACAGCACAAGGTGATCTTCTTCCGCGACCAGACCCACCTGGATGACCAGAGCCAGGAAGGCTTTGCCAAACTGCTCGGCGAGCCGGTCGCCCACCCCACCGTACCGGTGGTGGATGGCACCAGCTACCTGCTGCAACTCGATGGCGCCGAAGGCCAGCGGGCCAACTCCTGGCACACCGACGTAACCTTCGTCGATGCCTACCCCAAGGCCTCGATCCTGCGCAGCGTGGTAGCGCCGGCTTCGGGTGGCGATACCGTTTGGGCCAACACGGCTGCGGCTTATCAGGAACTGCCCGAGCCGCTGCGCGAGCTGGCCGACAAGCTGTGGGCGGTGCACAGCAACGAATACGACTACGCCAGCATCAAGCCCGACGTGGACCCGGCCAAGCTGGAGCGCTATCGCAAGGTGTTCACATCGACCGTTTACGAGACCGAGCACCCGGTAGTGCGTGTGCACCCGATCAGTGGTGAGCGGGCACTGCAACTGGGGCACTTCGTGAAGCGCATCAAGGGGTATTCGCTGGCGGATTCGCAGCACCTGTTCGGTGTGCTGCAAGGGCATGTGACGCGGCTGGAAAACACCGTGCGCTGGCGCTGGCAGGCGGGGGACGTGGCGATCTGGGATAACCGCGCGACGCAGCATTATGCGGTGGATGATTACGGCACCCAGCCGCGTGTGGTCCGTCGGGTGACATTGGCGGGGGAGGTGCCGGTGGGTGTGGATGGCCAGTTGAGCCGGACTACGCGTAAAGGCTGATATTGCCGGGGCCGCTTTGCGGCCCTTTCGCCGGCAAGCCAGCTCCCACAGGTACCTCACAGGTAACTCAGGGCAGGAGGCAGCGGTGATCTTGTGGGAGCTGGCTTGCCGGCGCTTCGGCGGCGAAGCCCCCGCCCGTCACAACCCGGTATCACAGGCAATCAACTGCCTGACCAGCCCCTGCGCCAACGGCGACAAACCATACCCCACCCGGCTTACCACCCCATAGCGGGTATGGCACGCCTCTTCCTGCTCGGGCGTCAGGTCTGCCAGCTTCAACTTCACCAACCCGCCCTCGCGTTGATATGGCCGCAAGTTGGCATTGCAGGCAATGCCGATGGTGTCCGAATGCATCACCACATTCAGCAACGCATACCCGTGCTCGCACTCCACCGCTGGCAAGAAGTCCTGCCGCCCGCTGAGGTCGCTGAGGATCTTGCGGATGTTCGGCGGGCGGAAGGTAGTGGCCATCGGGAAGTCGAACAGGTCGCGCGCCTGCACGGCCTCCTGCTCGGTCAGCGGGTGCCCGGCGCGGCAGCAGAAATGCCAGCGCTGTGGTGTCAGCTTGTGCACCTGGTAGTCCGGGTCAGACTCGAACTGGCGGGTGTCGGCGACAAAGAACTCGATCTCTTCGGCCACCAGCTTGCGGTTCAGCGCCTGCCAATTGTCCACCTGGAAGCAGGTGCGCGCCGCCGGGTACTCGGCCACGAAGCGCGCTACCGCGCGCGGCACCAGGCCGCCGGCTGGCGCAGGGCCGGAGCCAAAGCGCACCACCCCGGTGGTGGCGCCATTGAACTGGTGGATCTCGTTGACCAGGTTGTGCGCCCCATGCACCAGCCGCCGCGAATGCTCCAGCACCAGCAGGCCTTGGCGGGTGGGCGCGAGTTCCTTGCTGGCGCGGTCCACCAGGCGGCAGCCAATGTTGTGCTCCAGGGTCTGGATGCTGCGGCTGAAGGCCGATTGCGACAGGTTCACGGCCGCCGCAGCGGCCACGAAACTGCGGTGCTCGACAAGGGCGATGTAGTGGCGCAGCTGACGCAGATCGATATGCATTTTTTACATTAAAACCTTCGGTCAAATGCAATTGCTGACAAGGGTGAGTCCCCTTATAAAGGGTGTTACTTATTCCACTAAATATGAATTACAACTATTTATATCACTTAAAAGAATATAAGCCCGACTGACCGCGATTCGGTTCCGCCAACGGAAATGCTCGCCAGGGCCCACGCCTCAAGGAGCATTTGCATGTCCGGACTTTCCAGTTGGCCTGCGCGCGCGTCGCGTTTCACCTTGCAACCCTTGGCCGCTGGCGTGTTGCTGGCGGCGTCCTCTGGCAGCTTTGCCGAAGAGCCGGTCAGCGCCACCCCAGCGGTAGAGCAGGAAGCCAAGCTCGGCACCGTCACAGTCAATGCCCGCCGCCGTGAAGAAACCGCGCAAAGCGTGCCCACGCCCATCAGCGTGCTGGACAGCGAAACCCTGGAAACCCAGCGCATCTCCCGCGTGCAGGATTTGCAACAGCTGGTGCCCAGCACCAACGTCGCCTACGTGCATGCACGCCAGTCGAGCATCTCGATCCGTGGCCTGGGCAACAACCCGGCCAGCGATGGCCTGGAGGGCAGCGTCGGCATCTACCTGGACAACGTCTACCTCGGTCGCCCCGGCATGGCGGTATTCGATCTGCTGGATGTGGAGCAGCTGGAAGTGCTGCGCGGCCCGCAGGGCACGCTGTTCGGCAAGAACACTACGGCCGGCGTGCTGAATATCACCACGCGCAAGCCCACCTTCCACCGCGAAGGCAGCATCCAGCAGTCGATTGGCGAAGACGGCTATCTGCAAACCCAAGGCAGCTTCTCGGGGCCGATCAGCGAGACCCTGGCCGGGCGCATCAGTGCCTACCGCACCGAAGACGACGGCTATGTGAAGAACATCCACAACGGTGACGACCTCAACGGTGGCAAGCGCCAGGGCTTTCGCACCCAGCTGCTGTTCAAGCCCAGCGAAACGTTCAACCTGCGCTGGATTGGCGAATACAACGAAGAAGATTCCAATAACGGCATCCTCAGTCTGTACAGCACCGGGCCGACCATCAATGGCGTCAACCGCTACGAAAGCCTGGCTGCCCAGGCGGGCGCGACGCTGGTGTCGGGCAAGGACCGCAAAGTCAATTTCGACGCCGACCAGCAGGTGACGGTGTTCCAGGGCGGCACTTCGGTGGAGGCCAACTGGACCCTGCCCAATGATTTCACCCTGACTTCGATCACTGCCTACCGCTGGTGGGACTTCACCCCGCGCAACGACGATGGTCTGGACGTGCCGGTGTTCTATAGCGCCGGGGTATCGGTACGCGACAAGCAGTACTCGCAGGAAATCCGCCTGGCTTCGCCTACCGGTGGCGCCTTCGACTACGTGCTGGGTGCCTACTACTTCAAGCAGGACCTGGACAACAAATCCTTCACTTACTACGGGCCGCAGGCGGATGTCTGGAACCTCACCCCGGCCGGTGCGCTGAACAACGTCAACACCATTGGTGACGGGCACATCGATACCGACAGCTATGCGCTGTTCGCCCAGGGCACCTGGCATGTCACCGACCGCCTGGATTTCACCGCCGGCGTGCGCGGTACCTATGAAGAAAAGAGCGCCTGGGTAACCCGCGATGCACCTGACGGTGGTGCGGCTGTAACCGGGGCTGCTGCCACCGCGCGCCAGGCGCGGATAGGGGCCTACGATTCGGGTGACCTCAACCAGTACAGCTTCAGCCCTTCCGGCCTGCTGGGCCTGAGCTACCGCTTCAACGAACAACTGCTGGGCTACGCCACCCTGACCCACGGCGAGAAGTCGGGTGGCGTCAACCTCACCGTCGGCGCGGCACCACGGCTGGGTACCGATTCGCTGCTGGTGGGTACCGAGCGGGTCAACAACGCCGAACTGGGCCTGAAAAGCACCCTGTTCGACGGTCGCTTGCAACTCAACAGCAACCTGTTCTGGGCCGAGGTGCATGGCTACCAGGCCAACGTCTACGACCAGATCAACCGCGTGCAGTACCTGGCCAACGCTGGCAGCGTGCGCTCGCGCGGCCTGGAGTTCGAAGCCACGGCGCTGCCGATCCGTGGCCTCACGGTCAACTTCAATGGCTCGTGGAACGACGTGCGCTACACCGAATACAAGGATGCCCCATGCCCGCCTGAGGTGAGCCTGGCCAATGCCACCGCCACCTGCGACCTCTCCGGCCACCAGGTGGTTGGCGCCTCCAAGTACATCGCCAACCTCAACACCCAGTACAAGTGGCAGGCCACCCAGCACGTCGAGCCCTACGTCACTGCCAGCTACGCCTTCCGCTCGAAGGCCGTGGGCACCATCGACGATTCCGATTTCGGCCAGATCCCCAGCTACGCGCTGGTCAACCTTTCCGCCGGTGTGCGCCTGGACCAGGGCGACGGCGTGGTCGACCTGTCGCTGTGGGTGAAAAACGCCGGCGACAAAACCTACTTCACCAGCCTGTGGAACTCCGCCAACGGTGGCTATGCCGGCGTGCTCGGCACCCCGCGCACCTTCGGCGCCACCGCCCGTTACGACTTCTGAGCACAAGGAGCTTTGCCATGAATGCCAAGACCGAAACCCCTGCACTGCCTGAAGGCGCCTGCCTTACCGCGAAAGTCCCGGAACGCGACCAAGCGCTGCTCGGCGACGTGGTGGTCAACCCGTACCGCTTGGCGCCGCTGACCGCGATCATCCGCGACGGTGGGCGCAGCCTGAGTGATGCGCATGTGCGTGTGCTGGGGCGTGGTGAGGGCGGTGTGGACATTGTCTATGACGTGTCTGACCGTTCGTTGTGGACCTACGGCGGGATCCCGGTATTCGGGCTGTACCCGGACTACGTCAACCAGGTCGAGGTGACCTACAAGCTCGACGGCGAGCGCATTCGCGAGCAGTACCAGATCTACGCCCCGGCCGTGCGCCTGCCGGTGGTGGCCAGGCAGACCGCCGCGCTGCCGGAAGTGCAGCCGGTCAAGGTGGCGCCCGGCTTTGAAAAGCGCCTGTACCTGTTCAACCACCTGCAGGGTGACATCCCGGGCGGCCGCGCCTTCAAGTGGAATGCCCTGGGTGGCGCAGCGGAATGGGACCAGGTGGGCAACAACTGGATTGCCGACAGCAATGGCGATGTGCGCTGGTACCTGGATATCGAGCAGATCCACGACTCCAACCGCCGCGACGGCCTGGGCGGCACCATGGGCTTCCAGCAGACCCGCGACGGCAAGCTGATCTGGGGCCAGGGCCAGACCTACTCCAAGTACGACCTGCTGGGCCGGCGCATCTGGCAGCGCAGCCTGCCCGACAAATTCGCCGACTTTTCCCACGAAATCCGCGAAACCGCCAACGGCACCTACCTGCTGCGGGTGGGCACCAGCGACTACCGCCGCCCCGACGGCACGCGTGTGCGTTCGATTCGCGACCACATCATCGAGGTCAGCGAAGCCGGGGATGTACTGGACTTCTGGGACCTCAACCAGATCCTCGACCCGTACCGTGGCGACTTGCTGGAAACCCTCGGCAAGGCAGCGATCCAGTTGCCCGAAGGGGTGCAGAAGCAGGACGACCGCCTGGCCAACGAACTGGCCGAGGGTAGCCTGCCCTTTGGCGACACCCCGGGTGTGGGCACCGGGCGCAACTGGGCACACGTCAATGCCATCGATTACGACGCCGATGACGACAGCATCATCGTTTCAGCACGGCATCAGGGTGTGGTGAAGATTGGTCGCGACAAGCAGGTGAGGTGGATTCTTGCCTCGCCCCAAGGCTGGCCTGAGCGCCTACGCGACAAAGTGCTGACACCGGTTGCGAGCGAAGACTTCGACTGGTCGTGGACCCAGCACACCGCCTGGCTGACTGGCAAAGGCACGCTGACCGTGTTCGACAATGGCTGGGGGCGCGACTTTGCGCCGACCAAGCTTGTCGGCAACTACAGCCGGGCGGTGGAGTACCGCATCGACGAAGCCAAGGGCACCGTCGAGCAGGTGTGGGAGTACGGCAAGGAACGCGGCGACGAGTGGTATAGCCCGGTGACCTCGGTGGTGGCCTACCGGCCAGAGACCGACACCCAGTTCATCTACTCGGCTTCGGTGAACTTCCTTACCCCCGAGAAACTGACCACCACCGTGCTCAACGAGGTGCGGCGCGGGACCCAGGAGGTGCTGGTGGAGTTGAAGGTGCACAGCCGGCAGCCGGGCAGTGTTGGTTATCGGGCTCTGGTGATCGACCTGGCCAAGGCATTCTGATCCATCCCCTTCGGGAGGGCCGTCGGTCCTCCCTTCACATTTCTTTCAGTTCATTCGTCTAACCTGTAACGGCCCTTTCGCGGGCGTGCCCGCGGAGAGGCCGGTTGCCACTACCCAAATGATGAATTTTCCGCCCGGCTGTTCAACCATTCGTTCTTTTTTTCGAACAGCCTATTGTCCAACACCCCAGCAGCCGCTTAGCATTCGTTTGAGATTTCAAACGCTCGATGCCCTGCCTTGGGCGCTTTTCAACAATCAACAATTCGGGAAGCCGACATGCAGCTCAAAGACGCTCAGTTGTTCCGCCAGCAAGCCTATATCAATGGTGAGTGGCTGGATGCGGACAATGGCCAGACCATCAAGGTGACCAACCCGGCCACCGGTGAAGTCATCGGTACCGTGCCGAAGATGGGCACCGCGGAAACTCGCCGCGCCATCGAAGCCGCCGACAAGGCCCTGCCGGCCTGGCGTGCACTGACCGCCAAAGAGCGTTCGGCCAAGCTGCGTCGCTGGTTCGAACTGATGATCGAGAACCAGGACGACCTGGCTCGCCTGATGACCACCGAGCAGGGCAAGCCACTGGCTGAAGCCAAGGGCGAAATCGCCTATGCCGCCTCGTTCATCGAGTGGTTCGCCGAAGAAGCCAAGCGCGTCTACGGTGACACCATCCCGGGCCACCAGCCAGACAAGCGCCTGATCGTCATCAAGCAGCCAATCGGCGTTACCGCGGCCATCACCCCGTGGAACTTCCCGGCTGCCATGATCACCCGTAAAGCCGGCCCGGCCCTGGCCGCTGGCTGCACCATGGTGCTCAAGCCTGCATCGCAAACCCCTTACTCCGCCCTGGCCCTGGTCGAGCTGGCACACCGTGCCGGTATCCCGGCTGGCGTGCTGAGTGTCGTTACCGGCAGCGCTGGCGAAGTTGGCGGCGAACTGACCGGCAACTCCCTGGTACGCAAGCTGTCCTTCACCGGCTCGACCGAAATCGGTCGCCAGCTGATGCAAGAATGCGCCAAGGACATCAAGAAGGTTTCCCTGGAGCTGGGTGGCAACGCCCCGTTCATCGTGTTCGACGACGCCGACCTGGACAAGGCGGTCGAGGGCGCGATCATCTCCAAGTACCGTAACAACGGCCAGACCTGCGTCTGCGCCAACCGTATCTACGTGCAGGACGGTGTCTACGACGCGTTCGCCCAGAAGCTGGCCGCTGCAGTTGCCAAGCTGAAGATCGGTAACGGCCTGGAAGACGGCACCACCACTGGCCCGTTGATCGACGGTAAAGCTGTCGCCAAGGTTCAGGAACACATCGAAGACGCCGTCTCCAAAGGCGCCAAGGTGCTGTCCGGTGGCAAGCTGATCGAAGGCAACTTCTTCGAGCCGACCATCCTGGTCGACGTGCCGAAGACCGCAGCTGTCGCCAAGGAAGAAACCTTCGGCCCACTGGCGCCGCTGTTCCGCTTCAAAGACGAAGCCGAAGTCATCGCCATGTCCAACGACACCGAGTTCGGCCTGGCTTCGTACTTCTACGCCCGCGACATGAGCCGTGTGTTCCGTGTTGCCGAAGCCCTGGAATACGGCATGGTGGGTATCAACACCGGCCTGATTTCCAACGAAGTAGCACCGTTCGGTGGCATCAAGGCTTCGGGCCTGGGCCGCGAAGGTTCCAAATACGGTATCGAGGACTACCTCGAAATCAAATACCTGTGCATCAGCGTCTGATAGCACGGTAAAGGCTTTACCTCTGCCAGCGGGGCGCGAGAGCGACGTCTCGCTGGCCTTTTTTACATCGCAGTACCTGGTGGCCAGGGCGTTTACGGCAGTCGATCAACGAATACTGTGCGCGAGCACTCCCAGCCACCCCCGAATAAAAGCGCCATTCCTGTCGGCGCAATGAGGGCATTATGAGCAAGACCAACGAATCCTTGATGCAACGTCGTGTAGCCGCCGTCCCACGTGGCGTTGGCCAGATCCACCCGATCTTCGTCGACACCGCGAAGAACTCGACCGTGATCGACGTTGAAGGCCGCGAACTGATCGACTTCGCCGGCGGCATCGCAGTACTGAACACCGGCCACCTGCACCCGAAAGTGGTTGCCGCCGTGCAAGAGCAGCTGACCAAAGTCAGCCACACCTGCTTCCAGGTGCTGGCCTACGAACCCTACGTAGAGCTGTGCGAAAAGATCAACAAGCTGGTACCAGGCGACTTCGACAAGAAGACCCTGCTGGTTACCACCGGCTCCGAAGCCGTTGAAAACGCCGTCAAGATCGCCCGTGCCGCCACCGGCCGTGCTGGCGTCATCGCCTTCACCGGCGCTTACCACGGCCGTACCATGATGACCCTGGGCCTGACCGGTAAGGTCGTGCCGTACTCCGCTGGCATGGGCCTGATGCCAGGCGGCGTGTTCCGCGCGCTGTTCCCGAACGAGCTGCACGGTGTGAGCGTTGACGAAGCCATCGCTTCGGTCGAGCGTATCTTCAAGAACGACGCCGAGCCGAAAGACATCGCCGCGATCATCCTCGAGCCGGTACAAGGCGAAGGCGGCTTCCTGCCAGCGCCGAAAGAGCTAATGAAGCGCCTGCGCGCCCTGTGCGACCAGCACGGCATCCTGCTGATCGCCGACGAAGTACAGACTGGCGCTGGCCGTACCGGTACCTTCTTCGCCATGGAACAGATGGGCGTTGCGCCTGACCTGACCACCTTCGCCAAATCCATCGCTGGCGGCTTCCCGCTGGCCGGTGTGTGCGGCAAGGCCGAGTACATGGACGCCATCGCGCCGGGCGGCCTGGGCGGCACCTATGCCGGTTCGCCGATCGCTTGCGCCGCGGCCCTGGCCGTGATCGAAGTGTTCGAAGAAGAGAAACTGCTGGACCGCAGCAAGGCTGTAGGCGAGCGCCTGACCACCGGCCTTCGCGAAATCCAGAAGAAGCACCCGATCATCGGCGACGTCCGTGGTCTGGGCTCGATGATTGCTGTTGAAGTCTTCGAGAAAGGCACTCACACCCCGAACGCTGCTGCCGTTGGCCAGGTTGTTGCCAAGGCACGCGACAAGGGTCTGATCCTGCTGTCCTGCGGCACCTACGGCAACGTTCTGCGTATCCTGGTACCGCTGACTGCTGAAGACGCACTGCTGGACAAAGGCCTGGCCATCATCGAAGAGTGCTTCGCTGAACTCGCTTGATGTGACGCGCTTCTGAAAAAACCCGCTTCGGCGGGTTTTTTTTGTGCCCAGAAAAGCCATGTGGCGCTATGGTTAGCGGAGGATTTGCTTTGGAAGCTGCGACGGACTGCGTGTCAGGCTATTCAGGAGTAGTTGGCGATGAGCGCTGTAGACCCCACCCCACCCAGCGTACTGATTGTCGAAGGCGACCCTTGGGTGCGTGACATGCTCAGCGAGATGCTGCTCAGCGTGCGCTGCGATGCCCGCCTGCAGGTATGCGCCGATGGGTCGCAGGCACTCAGCGCACTGTCCAGCAAGCCAGACCTGATTATCGCCGCCCGCGAGCTGGCCGGTGTCGACGGCCTGGACCTGTTGCGCAAGGTGCGCGCCAAAGGGCCGGGGTTGCCGTTCATCCTCATGAGCAACCGCAGCGACAGCGCCAGTGTGCACGAGGTGTTGCCCCTGCACCCTACCGCCTACCTGAGCAAACCACTGAACCTGGACAACCTGCGCAAGCGCCTGGAAGAGCTGCTGCTGGCCGTTGGCGAAGAAATCGCCTGCCCCGTGCCGGCCTTGCAGCCAGGTGCCAGCTTGCCCGCCTACCTTGAGCAGCGCCGCTCCACCGCCGATGGCGGGCCGCTGTTGGCCGATGTGCAGGTGGCGATCAAGCGGGCGCTCAACCCTCAGGGCCTGAACCTGAAGGTGCTCGAAGAGGAGGTGCGTAACGATCCGCAGGTTACCGCCGTGTTGATCGCGGCCGCCAACAGCGCCGCGCTGCACCGTGAAGCGCCGGTGCAAACGTTGCTGCAGGCCCTGAACAAGCTTGGCAGCACCCAGAGCATGAACCTGATTCTGGGCATGACCCTCAAGCGCAGCGCGCGGCTCAGCGACCCGTTGCTGGCGCAGCACGCTGCCGGGTACTGGGACCTTTCACTGCATACGGCCGAATATGGCCGTACCTTGGCGCGCATGCTCGAGCTGGACGAAGGGCGCTGCTATTGCGCGGGGTTGCTACATTGCCTGGGCGACCTGGCGGTGTTGCGCTGCCTGCAAGAGTGGCGGTTGGCCGGGGGCGAGCTGGACGAACGCGACGTGCAGCAATCGCTGGATGAGTTCGGGGCGGCGTTCGGCTCAGCGCTGCGTACACGCTGGCGTTTGCCGCTGGCCCTGCGCGAATTGATCGCGGCGATCTACCAGTTGGGCGGCGGCGTGTATTCGCGGGAGATCCTGGCCATGAACCTGGCGGGGCAGTTGTCGCGGCTGCCGGCCGAGCAGGGGCTGGAGAAAGTGGCCAGTGGCAAGACCGCGCGCTTGCTCAAGCTTGGCCTGCCGGAGCTGAACCGGCTGCGCAAGGTGGATAACCCGGAGGTGAAGCCCCAGGAAGAGCCTCCTGTGGCGGAGGCTGAAGCGCCCAGCTGAGTTTTTGGGGCTGCAAAGCAGCCCCAGTTATACCTTTCCAGCGGGGGATGGGTCAGCCGCGGACGATCTGGTTCTTGCCCTGCCGCTTGGCCTGGTACATCGCCGCATCGGCCCGGGCATACAGGCTGTCCAGGGCCACATCTTCTTCTGTCAGCCCAGTCAGCCCCTGGCTCACGGTCACCCCGTACGTCTGCTCGCCATGGTTGAAGCTCAAACGCTGAATCTGCCGCTGCAAGCGTTCGGCAATCTGCTCGGCCACTTGCGTGTTGCAACCGGGGAACACCGCCGCAAACTCCTCGCCGCCAATGCGCCCGAACAGGTCGCCACGGCGGAGCACGGCCTTGCCGCTGTCGGCGATGTGTTGCAGCACCTGGTCGCCTTCCTGGTGCCCGTAGCTGTCATTGATGCGTTTGAAGTCGTCGATGTCCAGCAGCAGAAAGGCCAGCGGCGTACCGTCTTCGCGGGCGCTGTCAAAGGCCTGCTGGGCGCATTCGAAGAAGTGCCTGCGGTTGCTGCTCTGGGTCAGCACATCAGTGGTGGCCAGGCGCTGCAGTTCGCCTTCAAGCTGCTTCTTCTCGGTGATGTCTTCGGCGATACCGACAATGATTACCCGGTCGCCCTCGTGTTGCTGGTTGATGTAGCACTTGTCGCTCAGCCAGCGCAGTTGCCCGTCGGCATTGAGGATGCGGTACTCGCGGTCTTCCACCGAGCCCTTGAGCAGCACCTGGGCGAGGCTGCGTTCGGCAAACTCGAGGTCGTCAGGGTAGATGCTGTCGCGCCATTCGTTGTAGTCGGCCAGCACCAGGCTGGCCGGGCGGCCAAAGATGCGCTCGTAGGCGGGGCTTACGTACAGCACCTGACGGGTTTCCCAGTCGAAGGCCCACAGCACCGCGTTAACGCTGTCCAGCAACGAGCTGAACAACTGGTCGCGCTCGCTCAGGCGGGCTACCTCGCCTTGGGCGTGGAGTAGCGCCAGTAAAGTCTGGGCGGCTTCGGGAGGTGAGGTGCCGGGCAATGTCGTTGGAATGTTCTTGGCCATGTGCACGAAGCGGGTCTCGACGTAAAAGCGTGCGGCCAGCATCTGGCCCGCCACGCGGGCGATGTGCCAGATTTGAGTGGCGTCGAGGTGGCTAAGTTCCGAACGACACGCACCGCAATGGGGCGTGCCGATCAACGGCGGTCAGGCGCCAGTCGGGCGCAGGGAGTAGGTTTTCAGTTGTGCTGCGAAGTCGCGCAGGGCGTGGATGCCGCTGGTTTCGGCCTCGTGTATCCAGTCCTTCATGGCAGCCAGCATGTCGTGGCCGTTGGCGCTGGTGCGCGCCCAGATCTGCTGCAGGGCCAGGCGTTTTTCGTAAATGGTCTTCAGCGCCTGGCTATGGGCAAGCATGGACTCGATACGCACATGGTGGCGGTCTTCCAGCAGGCTGGTTTCGCGCGACAGCAGGCGCTTGGCGCGGCGGAAATGGTGGCGCACCGAGGCGTCCACCCGGGCCAGTTCCTGCTTGACCAGCGGGCCGATCACCAGCTTGCGGTACTGGGCCATGATCTGGAAGCGGTTGTTGAGGATGGCCATGGCAGTGTCCATGTCCAGGCTGGCCTTGCCCGCCACGCGGTGGGCGATGGGTGCCACGCGCTGCACCTTGGCCAGGCGCAACAGGCAGAACAGGCGGATCCACGCCCAGCCCATGTCGAACTCCCAGCGCTTGACCGACAGCTTGGCCGAATTGGGGTAGGTGTGGTGGTTGTTGTGCAGCTCTTCGCCACCGATGACGATGCCCCATGGCACCAGGTTGGTGGCAGCGTCGCGGCATTCGAAGTTGCGATAGCCGAGCGCGTGGCCCAGGCCGTTGACCACGCCGGCGGCCCAGAACGGAATCCACATCATCTGTACTGCCCAGATGGTGATGCCGGCGGTGCCGAACAGCAGCAGGTCGATCACTGCCATCAGCACGATGCCACCCAGCTTGTAGCGCGAGTAGAGGTTACGCTCGATCCAGTCATCCGGGCAGTTCTTGCCGTAGATACGCAGGGTTTCGGGGTTGCGCGCCTCTTCACGGTACAGCTCGGCGCCCTTGCGCAGCACCGTGCCCAGGCCCTTGTACACCGGGCTGTGCGGGTCGTCGGGGGTTTCGCACTTGGCGTGGTGCTTGCGGTGGACGGCGGTCCATTCGCGGGTGTTCTGCGCTGTGGTCAGCCACAGCCAGAAGCGGAAGAAATGCTTGAGCGCGCCATTGAGCTCCAGGGCCCGGTGCGCGGAGTAGCGATGCAGGTAGACCGTGACGCTGACAATGGTCACGTGGGTCATCAGCAGAGTGATGCCGACCAGTTGCCAGGCCGACAAGTCGAGCAGGCCGTTGTACCACATAGGTGTAAATACCCTCGAAATGCGGGGGGGAAGGGCTGATTATCCCTTGGCGGGGAAATAAAACCAGTCAAAGCTGACCACGCGATGTTTCACGCGGTCGAGGTGGGAGCGGGCGCGCCCGCCCCCATAGAGCACCAGAACCTTTATAATCGCCCTTCCTTTCTGATGGCCAATCCCACCCGACATGTCTGTTTCCGTTCGCGACGCCTTGCGCATGGCTGCGCTGTATGTGGTGCTCTCGATCCTCTGGCTGGCGCTGGCCGAGGTGATGCTGCACGGCATGACTGACGACCCCCTGGCGCTGACTGTGGGGCGGCAGATCAATGTGGTGTTGTGGGTGCTGTTCAGCGCCGTGCTCATTTATATTTCGCGCGTGAGGCTGTTGAACTTCATCGGCATTGGAGCACGCTTGCGTGGGGAGGACCGGGAGCGGCTGCGTATGGCTGCTGCAGTGTTCGACAGCACCCTCGAAGGTGTGCTGGTCACCGACCGCCAGGGCCTGATCGTGCACGTCAACCGCGCCTTCATGCGCATCACCGGCTACCAGCAGGACGAGGTGATCGGCCAGCGCCCGAGCAAGTTCAAATCGGGCCGCCATGGCCAGGCGTTCTACCAGCAGATCTTTGCCACCCTGGCCACGCGGGGCGAGTGGAGCGGCGAAATCTGGAACAGGCGCAAAAGCGGCGAGATCTACCCGCAATGGCAGACCATCTGCGCCATCCGCGATGACGACGGTGAGCTGAGCCATTACGTGGCGGTGTTCAGTGATATCAGTGCGATCAAGCATTCGGAGCAGGAGCTGGCCTACCTGGCCCACCACGATCCGCTGACCGGCCTGCCTAACCGCCTGCTGTTCAGCGACCGGGTCGAGCAAGCCCTGGCGGCCGCCCAGGCCAACAAGCGCGGCTGTGCCCTGTTGTTGCTGGACCTGGACCATTTCCAGAGTATCAATGACGGCCTGGGCCACACCATCGGTGACCAGTTGCTGAAGCTGGTGGGCGAGCGCCTGGGCGAGGTGCTGGGCAACGGCGTGACCCTGGCGCGCCTGGGCGGCGACGAGTTTGGCGTGCTGGCCGAGAACTGCCAGCAGGTCGGCCAGGCGGGCAAGCTGGCGCAGTGCATCATCGAGCGTATGCGCGAGCCATTCCTGCTCGAGGAAAATCGCCTGTTCATCAGTGCCAGCGTCGGTATCAGCCTGTTCCCCAGCGACGCCTTGAGCGCCGAGCAGTTGCTGCGTAATGCTGACGCAGCGTTGTACAAGGCCAAAAGCAATGGTCGGGCCTGCTATGCGCTGTACACCGAAGAGCTGACCGCTCACGCCCAGCACCGGGTCGAGACCGCCGGTGAGCTGCGTCGGGCCCTGGAGCAGGACGAGCTGCGGGTGTACTTCCAGCCGGTACATGACCTGGCGACAGGCCGGCAGGTCGGGGTCGAGACGCTGGTGCGCTGGCAGCACCCGCAGCGCGGCCTGGTTCCGCCGGGCGAGTTCATCCCGATTGCCGAGCGCACCGGGCTGATCGCCGAGATCGACACTTGGGTGCTGCGCCAGGCCTGTCGGCAAATGGTGCAGTGGCAGGCCGAAGGCCGGCAGTTGGCGTTTGTGGCGGTGAACATCTCCAGCCGGCTGTTTGGCCAGCACGAGCTGTACCGGCAGGTTGCCCAAGTGCTGCACGACACCGGCCTGGCCCCGGCCCTGTTGGAGCTGGAAGTCACCGAGAGCGCCGTGATGGAAGACCCGGAAGTGGCGCTGGAGCAACTGCATCGTCTACGCGAGCTGGGGGTGACCCTGGCCATCGATGACTTTGGCACCGGGTATTCGTCGTTGCTGCGGCTCAAGCGTTTGCCGGTGCAGAAGCTGAAGATCGACCAGGGCTTCGTTGCCGGGTTGCCGCTGGATGAGGATGACATCGCGATCGTGCGGGTAATCATTGCCCTGGCACGCAGCATGGGCATGCAGGTGCATGCCGAGGGCATCGAACAGGCGGAGCAGGCCAGCTTCCTGCTGCAGGAGCAGTGCCAGCTGGGGCAGGGGTACTGGTTCGGGCGGCCGGTGCCGGCTGCGGATCTGCGCTGGGATTGAGACCCAGGGGCCGCTTTGCGGCCCTTTCGCCGGCAAGCCAGCTCCCACAAGGATTGCACAAGCCCTGAGGTCGGCGCGCTACCTGTGGGAGCTGGCTTGCCGGCGATGGGGCGCGCAGCGGCCCCCGTCTATCGCTTGTTCAAGCCCTTCGCCAGGCGGTCCCCACCCAGCTGGATCAACGCCACCAGTGCCACAAGCATGGCAATCACGGTCAGCATGATCTGGCTGTCAAAGCGCTGGTAGCCATACCGATAAGCAATGTCGCCCAAGCCTCCGGCACCGATTGCCCCGGCCATGGCCGATGAGTTGATCAGGGTCACCAGGGTAATGGTGAAACCCCCGACGATGCCCGGCAGCGCCTCGGGCAACAGCACGTGCCAGACGATGTGCCAGCGCCGGCAGCCCATGGCCTGTGCAGCTTCCACCAAACCATGGTCGACTTCGCGCAGGCTGACCTCGGCAATGCGCGCAAAGAACGGCGTGGCGGCAATGGTCAGCGGCACCACCGCCGCCCACACCCCGTAGGTGGTACCTACCACCAGGCGGGTGAAGGGGATCAGCGCGACCATCAGGATCAGGAACGGGATCGAGCGGAACAGGTTGACGAAGGCGCCCAGCACCCGGTTCAGCAGCGGTGCTTCGAATATTCCGCCCTTGTCGCTGGTGACCAGCAGCACCGCCATAGGCACCCCCACCACCAGGGCAACCAGTGACGACACGCCGACCATCAGCAAGGTATCGAGCAAGCCTTCCAGCAGGCGATCAAACCACATGACCCAGTACCTCCACATCCTCGGCCCAGCGGCGGGCACGTTCCAGCAATTGATGGGTGTCGTGCGGCGAGTGTTGCACCGACAGGATCAGTTGCCCCAAGGCATGCTCGCCGATGGTTTCCACGCCGCCCTGCAGCAGGCGCACGCTGCCGCCCAGGTCGTTGAACAAAGCAGACAGCTCGGGTTCGCCGAGCAGGGTCAGTTTCAGCACCACAGCGCTGTCGCGGCTTGTCGGGCTGGCCCGCAAGCTGGCTTGCAGCGTGGCAGGCAACCTGGCCCGCAACGGCGCAAGCAGGGTGCGGGTGACCTCGTGGCATGGAGCACCAAACACCCGCCAGACTTCGCCCTGCTCGACCACTTCGCCGCGCTCCAGCACGACCACCCGGTGGCAGATATCGCGGATCACCGCCATTTCATGCGTGATCAGCACGATGGTCAGGCCCAGGCGCTGGTTGATGTCGCGCAGCAACTCAAGGATCGAAGCGGTGGTTTCCGGGTCCAGCGCCGAGGTAGCCTCGTCGCACAGCAGAATCTCGGGGTCGTGCACCAGCGCCCGGGCAATGCCGACGCGCTGTTTCTGCCCGCCGGACAGTTGCGCCGGGTACACGTGGTGTTTTTCCTCCAAGCCGACCAGCTCCAGCAGCTCGCGCACCTTGCGTTGGCGCTCGGCCTTGGCCACGCCGGCCACTTTCAACGGCAGCTCGACGTTCTGCCACACGGTCTTGGCCGACATCAGGTTGAAGTGCTGGAAGATCATGCCGATGCGCCGGCGCAGCGCCACCAGGTGGTCCTCGTCGAAAGGCGCAATGTCCACCTGGTCGATCAGTACCCGGCCCTGGCTGGGTTGCTCCAGGCGGTTGATGGTACGCAGCAGTGAAGATTTGCCGGCACCGCTGCGGCCAATGATGCCGAAGATCTCGCCATGACGGATGTTCAGGTCGATGCCTTGCAAGGCCGGTTGTGCCTGGCCAGGGTAGGTCTTGCCCAGGCCGATGAAGCGCACATGGGCGTCGTTGACCTCCGGGCGCAGGGCCTGTTCCTTGACCGTTGGCGGCAATGGTTGTGGTGTAGGCGCCCTGAGCGCGCTGGCCTGGCTCATGTCAGCCTTCCCAGCCGGCTTGGTAGAGCTTGCCGTGGGCTTTGTCCAACGCTGCGCGCACCTCGGGCGAGTGCTGGTAGATGTCGACGAACCTGGCCAGGCGCGGGTCGTCCTTGCTTTGCGGGCGGATGACGAACTGGATCACGTACTCCTTGTTTTCCAGGCCGTCGAACAGCAATGCCGAGGTGGCATCGAAGGTGTTGGCCAGGCGGATGTAGGCCGGGTAGCCCTGCACCAGGTCGGCATCGTCGTAGGCGCGAACCAGCTGAACCGCCTCCACCTGAAGGATTTTCAGCTTTTTCGGGTTGGCGACGATGTCGTCTTCGGTGGCCTTGTAGCCAACACCTGGCTTCAGGGTGATCAGCCCGGCCTTGGCCAGCAGTAGCAGGCCACGGCCGCTGTTGATCGGGTCGTTGGCGATGGCCACGCTGGCGCCTTCAGGCAGCTCGGCGAAGCTCTTGTACTTTTTCGAGTACAGGCCAACGTTGTTGATGATGCCCGGCGCGTAAGGCACCAGGTTGAAGCCTGCCGCAGCCTTGGCGTTCTCAAGGAACGGGATGTGCTGGAAGTAGTTAACGTCGATGTCACCGCTGTTGAGGCTGACGTTGGGCGCGATCCAGTCGCTGAACTCGATCAGCTTCACTTCCAGACCTTGCTTGTGCGCTTCTTCCACGGCAGCCTCCAGCGGGATGGCGAAGGCAGAAGTGGTGCCGATCTTCAGCGGTTCGGCAGCCAGGGCACTGGCGGACAGGCCCAGGGTGAGGGCAAAGGCCGCGACGGGCCGGAACAGTTTCTCAAGCATGGTGCAGGGCTCCAGTCGGGGCAGGGGTCGGGGTAAAGCGATAGGTCGAGCCCGGGTGATCGGCGGGCAGGTGCGCGTGGTCAGCCTGGAACAGCTTTTCGCGCAGGGTGCCTTCGGCGTAGGCGGTCTTGTAGCGGCCACGCTGTTGCAGCTGCGGGATGACCAGGTCGATGAAGTCCTCGAAGCTTTCCGGGGTGACAGTGCGGGTCAGGTTGAAGCCGTCCAGCCCGGTTTCGTCGACCCAGGCGATCAACTGTTGGGCCACCTGTTCCGGTGAGCCGACCAGGGTTACGTAGCGGCCACCCAGGGCGTGCTGTTCAAGCAGGCGACGGCGGGTCCAGGCGTTGTCCTGCAACTGGCGCGTGGCGGACTGGATGGCATTGCCCTGGCTGAAGCCAATCGGCTCGTCCAGCCCGTAGGCCGCAAAGTCGATGCCGGTGGATGCGGCGAAGTGCGCGACGCCGGCCTCGGGGCTTGCATGGCGCAGGTATTCGGCATGCTTGGCCTGGGCCGTTTGCTCGGTGGCGGCGACGATCACCGTGATGCCCATGAACACTTTGACCGCTTGCGGGTCGCGCCCGGCGGCCCGGGCGGCCGCGCGTACCTTGTCGACCTGGGCGCGGGTGGCGGCCTTGTTTTGGCCACTGATGAACACGCATTCGGCATGGTTGCCGGCGAACGCCAGGCCACGCTGCGAGCTGCCGGCCTGGAACAATACCGGGGTGCGTTGCGGTGAGGGTTCGCTCAGGTGATAGCCCTCGACGTTGTAGAACTCGCCGTGGTGGCTGACCTTGCGCACCTTTTCGGGCTGGGCATAGACACGCTGCTCGCGGTCGGCGACCACGGCGTCGTCGGCCCAGCTGCCTTCCAGCAGCTTGTACAGCACTTGCAGGTATTCGTCGGCCTGGTCGTAGCGGCGGTCGTGCTCGGGCTGCTGCTCAAGGCCCATGGCCCGGGCGGCGCTGTCCAGGTAGCCGGTGACGATGTTCCAGCCCACCCGGCCATTGCTCAGGTGGTCGAGGGTGGAAAGGCGCCGGGCGAACAGGTACGGCGCCTCGTAGGTGAGGTTGGCGGTAAGGCCGAAACCCAGGTGGCGGGTGACCGCAGCCATGGCCGAAACCAGCAGCAGCGGGTCGTTGACCGGCAGCTGGATCGACTCCTTCAGGGTGACGTCCAGCGACTGGCCGTAGATGTCGTAGGTGCCGACGATGTCGGCAATGAACAGCCCGTCGAACAGGCCGCGCTCCAGCAGGCGTGCCAGGTCGGTCCAGTATTCCAGCGACTTGTATTGGGTCGAGGTGTCCCGTGGGTGGGTCCACAGGCCGTGGTTGATGTGCCCGATGCAGTTCATGTTGAAGGCATTGAGCAGAATCTGCTTGGCCATCAGATGGTCCCCCGGCGTGGTGGGTTGGCATCGTTGAGGTAGTAGTTGCCGATGGCGTGATACTTCCAGCGCACCGGGTCGTGCAGGGTGTGCACGCGGGCGTTGCGCCAGTGGCGGTCGAGGTTGTGCTCTGCCAGGGTGGCCTGGCTGCCGCCCAGTTCGAACAGCGCGGTACCGGCGGCGAGGGAAATCTCGGTGCTGATGGCCCGCGCTTCGGCCACGGCAATGGAGGCGGCGGCAACGTTGTCGGCAGTGCTGTCGTCGCGGGCGCGGTCGAGGTATTCGCCGGCGCGCTCCAGCAGGGCTTCGGCGGCATGCAGGCGGATCGCCAGGTGGCCGAAACTCTTCAGCGTCAGCGGGTCATCCGTGGCCTTGTCCAGGCCGGAGTCGACCCACGGGCGGCTGCGGGTGCGCACGAAGTGCAGGGCATCTTCATAAGCGGCGCGGGCGATGCCAGTGTCGATGGCAGCATGGAGGATCTGCGCCAGCGGCCCGACCGGCGTGGGGCGCTCGAATGCGCTCTGGAACGGCACCACATCAGCGGCGCTGACATACACGTTGTCGAACACCACCGAACCGCTGCCGGTGGTGCGCTGGCCGAAGCCGCTCCAGTCGTCGATCACCTGCAAGCCCTGGCTGTCGGCCGTGACGAAGGCCAGCTGCTGCACGCCTTGCTCATCGACAACCGAGGTAGGAATGCGCTGGGCGTAGATGGCGCCGGTGGAATAGAACTTGCGGCCGTTGATGCGAAAGCCCTCGCCGTCTCGGCTCAGGCGGGTGGTGCGTTCGTTGGCGGTCTTGGTGCCCAGCTCGGCCAGGGCATTGCCGAAGCGGCGGCCGGCGAGTACTTCGGCGTACAGGCGCTGTTGCTGCTCGGGGCTGCCGTTTACCCGCAGCACTTCCAGGCCGTAGAAATGGTTTTGCGGGATTTGCCCGAGCGAGCCGTCGGCCTGGGCGATACGGGCGATGACCTTGGCCAGGGTGACGTTGGACACGCCGGCGCCGCCAAAGGCCTTGGGCACGCTGATGGCCCACAGGCCGGAGCGAGTGAACAGCTCGAGTTCGGCGTGGGGCAGGCGGCGCTCGCGGTCGCGCAGGGCGCTGTCGCGGCGCAGTTGCTGGGCGATGTCCTCGGCGACGGCCAGGGCCTGGGCGTCGCTGGTGATGATAGCGATTGTCATAGAGTTCTCCGGGGGCCGCTTCGCGGCCCTTCGCGGGCTTGCCCGCTCCCACAGGTAAAGTGATGCCAGTTCAGGCGGCGGTAATCCTGTGGGAGCGGGCAAGCCCGCGAAGGGCTGCGCAGCAGCCCCAAAGGCAGCAAATCAGATCCAGGAATGCCGCGCAGGCAGGGTCCCGTTGAGGTGGTATGCGCCCACCGCGTGGTACTTCCAGCGCACCGGGTCGTGCAGGGTGTGCACCCGGGCATTGCGCCAGTGGCGGTCGAGGTTGAACTCGGCAAGGGTGGCGCGGCTGCCGGCCAGCTCGAACAGCTTCTCGCTGGCCTGCAGGGCAATTTCGGTGGTCAGCACCTTGGCCTCGGCTACCGCAATCGAGGCCCGGGCCGCGCCGGCTGAGTCGATGGGCGCAGCATTGACCTCGTCGAGTACCCGCGCGGCCCTGCGCAGCAGCGCTTCGGCGGCGTGCAGCTCAAGCTTCAGCTTGCCGATGTCGGCGATCACATAAGGGTCGTCGCTGGCGCGGTCCACGTTGGCTTCAATCCACGGGCGGGACTTTTCACGCACGAAGGTGATCGCATCATCGATTGCCGCTTCGGCAATGCCGGCGTCAATCGCCGCCTGAATCAGCTGCGAGGCTGCGCCCTGGATGTTGGGGATGTCCCGCTGGCGCCAGTTGTCGATCACCAGCTCCGCGTCTACCGGCACCTGGTCCAGCAGCACAGTGCCGCTGGCGGTGGTGCGCTGGCCGAACCCGGACCAGTCATCGACGATGCGCAGCCCCGGGCTGCCACGGCGCACGAACGCCAGGCGCTGACGGCCTTCCTCGTCGAGGGCTTTTACCGCCACCCAGTGGGCGAACAGGGCGCCGGTGGAGTAGAACTTCTCGCCGCTGATGCGATAGCTGTCGCCGGCACGGGTGATCCGGGCCCTGAGGGTAAGCGTGTCCTTGGTGCCGCGCTCGGGGCCGGCATTGCCGATGCGCCAGCCGTCGAGCACGCTGCGGAAGATCAGCGCCTGTTGCGCCTCGGTCGCCGTCAGGCGAATCAGTTGCAGCATGCCGAACTGGTTCTGTGGGATCTGCCCCAGCGCCGGGTCGGCGGCGCTGATCAGGCGGAACACTTCGGCTACGGTTTCGAACGACACGTCGGGGCCGCCGTGGGCCTTGGGTACGCTGATGCTGCCCAGGCCACTGCGGGTGAACAGCTCGATCTCCGCCCACGGCAGTTTGCGTTGCTGGTCGCGGCGGGCGGCTTGCTCGCGGGCAACCTCGGCCAGTTCGCGGGCCGCTTGCAAGGCTTCGGCATCGTTGCGCAGTACCTTGGCCGGCAGCAGCAGGGGCGAGCTGTCGAGATCGCTATGGAATTGGGTATTTGGCTGGCTGGACATCAGTACCGCTCCTTGGCTGCACTCAATGCCCTGGCGATACGCACTGGGGTGATTGTGATCCTGACCATTCCTGACCTCACAAAAAAGTTGTGTCGCTACAGCTGGTCGCGACAAAAGTGTGCTGGTCCGGTGGTCCGGTTTATATACCCTAATGCTTTATAAAAAGTTTATGAACTAACTCTTTGGAATATGTATAGAAGGATGGGATTTGCTTTTCATGTAGTGGCCCTATCGCCGGCAAGCCAGCTCCCACAGGTACGCCACATCATTCGAGCCCTGTGATGTACCTGTGGGAGCTGGCTTGCTGGCGATAGGGCCGGAACAGGTTACTCGGAGGCAGCAGTACCGAGGAACTTGCGCAGGAACTGGCGGGTACGCTCTTCCTTCGGCGCCGCAAACAGTGCCTTGGCCTCGCCCTGTTCCACGATCACGCCCTTGTCGAAGAAGATCACCCGGTTCGCCACGTCGCGGGCAAAGCTCATCTCGTGGGTGACGATGATCATGGTGCGCTTTTCCTCGGCCAGGCCGCGGATGGTCGCCAGCACTTCGCCCACCAGCTCCGGGTCCAGTGCCGAGGTGGGTTCGTCGAACAGGATCACCTCCGGCTCCATGGCCAGGGCGCGGGCGATGGCCACCCGTTGCTGCTGGCCGCCGGACAGGCGCCGTGGGTAGGCGTCTTCCTTGCCCGCCAGGCCAACCTTGGCCATCAGGCGCCGACCCAACTCGATGGCTTGCTCGCGGGGCGTCTTCTTGACGATCACCGGCCCCTCGATCACGTTCTCCAGGGCGGTGCGGTGGGGGAACAGGTTGAAGTTCTGGAACACGAACCCGGCCTGCTGGCGCAAGCGGCGTATCGCACTTTGCTGGCCACCCAGCGGGCGGTTGGCATCGATGCTGATGGCGCCGATCTTGATCTGCCCGGCGTCGGGGGTTTCCAGCAGGTTCAGGCAGCGCAGGAAGGTGGTCTTGCCCGAGCCGCTGGGGCCGATGATGGCCACCACTTCGCCGGGTTGCACGGTCAGGTCGATGCCGTTGAGCACGGTCTGGCCCTTGAACTGCTTGGTCAGGCCTTTGACTTCAATCATGCTCATTGCTCCTGATCATGCTGGTTGACCCGCGCTTCCATGCGGTTCTGGAAGTGCGCAAGGATGCTGCACAGCACCCAGTAGATGACCGCAACTGCCACGTACATGGTGAACACTTCGAAAGTGCGCGCGGTAATCAGCTGCGCCTGGCGGAACAGCTCGGGCACCTGGATGGTTGCCGCCAGCGCGGTGTCCTTGACCAGCGAAATGAAGCTGTTGCCCAGCGGGGGCAGGGCGGTGCGCAAGGCTTGGGGCAGGATCGCCCGGCGCATGGCCTGGACGCGGGTCATGCCGATACTGGCGGCGGCTTCCCACTGGCCACGGTCGATCGAGGAAATTGCAGCGCGCAGGATTTCGCAGATGTAGGCCGCCATGTTCAGCGACAGGCCGATCAGCGAAGCCGGGATGGGGTCGAGTTCGATGCCGATCTGCGGCATGCCGAAATAGATCACGAACAGCTGCACCAGCAGCGGCGTGCCGCGGAAGAACGACACGTAGATCCGCGCCAGCCAGTTCAGTGGCAAGATCTTCGACAGCCGCATCAGCGCCAGGGCAAAGCCCAGCAGCAGGCCGAAGAACATGCCGCCAACACTGAGCAGCACTGTATAACCCGCGCCCTTCAGCAGGAAGGGCGCGGAGTCGACAACGAGTTGCAGGCTTTCAGCAATCATTTGGTGACATCGGCACCGAAGTATTTTTCGGACAGCTTGGCCAGCGTGCCGTCAGCCTTGAGCTTGTCGATGGCCTTGTTGATTGCCGCCAGCAGTTCAGGCTCGCCCTTACGCAGCGCCACGCCGCTTTCCAGACGCGAGAAGGCATCGCCGGCCAGTTCGGTGTCTTTGGCTTTTTGCGCGTATTCCAGCGCGGCCAGGCGGTCGATCAGGATGGCGTCGATACGGCCGTTGCGCAGGTCGGCGAACTTGCTCGGGTCGTCTTCATAGGTGCGCACTTCGGCTTTCGGGACGTCCTGCTTGACCCACTGTTCGTAGTTGGTGCCCAGGCCCACGCCGACTTTCTTGCCGGCCAGGTCTTGCGCGGTCTTGATGTTCAACTGCTCGGCTTTCTTCTTCAGGATCAGGGCCTGGATACCCGAAACGGTGTAGGGCTCGGAGAAGTCGTATTTCTTCTTGCGCTCCTCGGAGATGGTCACCTGATTGACCACCACGTCCAGGCGCTTGGATTCCAGCGCGGCAAGGATGCCGTCCCACTTGGTCGGCTGGATCTTGGCCTTGACCCCCAGCTCCTTGGCCAGCAGTTCCGAAAGCTCCACCTCGAAGCCGGCCAGCTTGCCGTTCTCGTCCTGGAAGCTGAACGGTGGGTAGGTGCCCTCCAGGCCGACGTTGATCACGCCTTTTTCCTGGATGGTCTTCAACTGCTCGCCGGCGAACGCCTGGCTGAGCAGGCCGGCACCCAGCAGGATGGCCAGGCTGGCGTTGAGTAGCGGTTTGGCGAATTTCGACATGTCAGAGCCCCGCGCTTGTTGTGTAAGTAGTGAGGTGGCGACTATAGGGTTGGCTTCTTAGGCCAGGAAATAATAAAAAATTATTTTGTTATTCCCTTTTATATATTTGCCAGGGGTTGGCTGCTTTGAGGGTAGGCGAGGATGCTCACTCCGTCATCGCGGCTTATGCCCGACTTAGCGCAGGATGGAATAAAGCGATGTTTTTTCCAAGGGACGGATTTGCCGTAGAGTGGATCGCATGTAGGCAGGCCCGGCCCTTTCGCGGGCACGCCCGCTCCCACAGGTACAGCACAGGGCTCAATAGCGGTGCTGTACCTGTGGGAGCGGGCGTGCCCGCGAAAGGGCCGGGCCTGGCGAAAAACCAGATGGCCTATACGGCAGGAGAAAACCGTGAGCGAACAACCTTCATCCGCGCACTGGCAGTTGCAGAGCATTGTCACCGGCCTGCGCGGCGCCCGTGAGCAGTGGCGCACCCGCAATGGCCGTAGCATTGGCGAGCAGGGCGGGCGCGAGTTGCCGTCGCGCGAAGCAATGCGGCAGATCCTGGAGCAACTGTGCGGCGCGGTGTTCCCCATGCGCCTTGGGCCTGTGGACCTGCGCGAAGAGAGTGAAGACTTCTACGTTGGCCATACCCTGGATGCCGCGCTGACCGCCTTGCTGACCCAGGCGCGCCTGGAATTGCGCTATGCCGCCCGGCAAAGCAAGGCTGAACTGGCCAGCGTCGATGGCCATGCGTTGAAGCTGATCCAGGGCTTTGCTGCTGCGCTGCCGGAATTGCGGGTGCTGCTCGACACCGACGTGCTGGCCGCCTATCACGGCGACCCCGCCGCGCGCAGCGTCGATGAGGTACTGCTGTGCTACCCGGGTATACTGGCGATCATCCATCACCGCCTGGCGCATCACCTGTACAAGGCCGGCCTGCCGCTGCTGGCGCGGATCAGTTCGGAGCTGGCACATTCGGCCACCGGTATCGACATTCACCCAGGCGCACAGATCGGCCCGAGCTTCTTCATCGACCACGGCACCGGCGTGGTCATCGGCGAAACCGCGATCATCGGCGAGCGCGTGCGCATCTACCAGGCGGTGACCCTGGGCGCGAAGCGCTTCCCCAGCGATGAGTCGGGCACCCTGCACAAAGGCCTGCCGCGCCATCCGATTGTCGAGGACGATGTGGTGATCTATGCCGGGGCCACAGTGCTGGGGCGCATTACCATCGGCAAAGGTTCGACCATTGGTGGCAATGTGTGGCTGACCCGCAGTGTGCCTGCTGAAAGCAACATCACCCAGGCCAACCTGCAGCTGGATTGCCAGGACAAGAATTGATCTAGCATTGATATTGGCTGTTCCGGCCTCTTCGCGGGCAAGCCCGCGAAGAGGCCAGTGCAGGAGGACGCCAATCAGCGCCCCAATTCGCATTGAAATCCGATCCATGTTTAACTTGAACGCTTGTTCAATGTAAAAACGCTGGTCCGCTGCCGGTGTTCAACAGGAGGATTCCTTTGCTGAACCCGTTCATTCCGAACCTCACGTCATTCGACGAGGTGCACGCCCGATGAGTGCACCGAACCCTTCCGCCGCCAACGGCAAAATCCGCATGAACCCCCCGGTGTTCTACTTTGCGGCAAGTTTCATCCTCATCTTTGGCCTGGTGGTCATCTCCAACCCGCAAGCCGCAGGCGACTGGCTGCTGGCGGCGCAGAACTGGGCGGCCAACACGGTCGGCTGGTACTACATGTTGGCCATGACGCTGTACCTGGTCTTCGTGGTGGTCACCGCCTTGTCCGGCTACGGCAAGATCAAGCTCGGTGCCGACCACGACGAACCCGAGTTCAGTTACCTCTCGTGGGCCGGCATGCTGTTCGCCGCCGGCATCAGCATTACCCTGTTCTTCTTCTGTGTTTCCGAGCCGCTGACGCACATGCTGCAACCGCCCCAGGGCGAAGCGGGCACGGCCGAGGCCGGGCGCCAGGCGATGCAGATCCTGTTCCTGCACTGGGGCCTGCATGGCTGGGGCGTATTCGCCTTCGTCGGCATGGCGCTGGCCTACTTCGCCTACCGCCACAACCTGCCGCTGGCGTTGCGTTCGGCGCTGTACCCGCTGATCGGCAAGCGCATCAACGGCCCGATCGGCTACGCAGTGGATGGCTTCGGCATCATCGCCACAGTGTTCGGCCTGGGTGCCGACATGGGCTTTGGCGTACTGCACCTGAACGCAGGCCTGGACTACCTGTTCGGCATCAGCCACAGCCAGTGGGTGCAGGTGATCCTCATCACCCTGATGATGGGCGCGGCGGTGGCCGTGGCCGTCGCCGGGGTGGAGAAGGGCGTGCGGGTGATGAGCGACATCAACCTGTTCCTGGCCTGCGCGCTGCTGTTGTTCGTGCTGTTTGCCGGGCCTACCCAGCACCTGTTCAACACGCTGATCCAGAACCTTGGTGATTACCTGGGCGCTCTGCCACGCAAGAGCTTCGATGTGTATGCCTACGGTGATAACCGCGACTGGCTGGGCGGCTGGACCGTGTTCTACTGGGCCTGGTGGATTGCCTGGGCACCGTTCGTGGGCCTGTTTATCGCCCGTATCTCCCGTGGCCGCACCATCCGCGAGTTCGTCTTTGGCGTACTGCTGATTCCGCTGGGCTTCACCCTGGCGTGGATGTCGATTTTCGGCAACAGCGCCCTCGACCAGGTGATCAACCACGGCATGACCGCGTTGGGCCAGTCGGCACTGGATAACCCGTCGATGAGCTTGTACCTGCTGCTGGAAACCTACCCGTGGAGCAAGGCGGTGATCGCCACCACGGTGTTCATCAGCTTCGTGTTCTTCGTGACCTCAGCCGACTCGGGCACCGTGGTGCTGTCGACCTTGTCGGCGAAGGGTGGCGACGCAGACGAGGACGGGCCGAACTGGCTGCGTATCTTCTGGGGCGCGATGACCGCGCTGATCACCAGCGCACTGCTGTTCGCCGGCAGCATCGATTCGCTGAAGTCGGCGGTGGTGCTGACCTCGTTGCCGTTCTCGCTGATTCTGCTGTGCATGATGTGGGGGCTGCACAAGGCGTTTTACCTGGAGTCGCAACGGCAGATCGCGCAAATGCACTCGCTGGCCCCGTTCGCCCAGTCACGTCGCGGCCGTGGCGGCTGGCGCCAGCGCCTGAGCCAGGCGGTGCACTTCCCGTCGCGTGATGAGGTGTACCGCTTCATGGACGACGTGGTGCGCCCGGCGATTGCCGATGTGCGTGAGGTGTTCGAGCAGAAGGGCTTGGTGCTGATTACGCAGGACGACCCGAGCCACGACAACGTCAGCCTGAAGATTGGCCATGGCGAGGAACAGCCGTTCATTTACCAGGTGCAGATGCGTGGCTACTTCACGCCATCGTTCGCCCTGGGTGGGCTGGGTACGCAGGAGTTGAAGAACCGCCGCTATTACCGGGCGGAAGTGCACCTGAGCGAAGGCAGCCAGAACTATGACCTGGTGGGCTACAGCAAGGAGCAGATCATCAACGACATCCTCGACCAGTACGAGCGGCACATGCAGTACCTGCATCTGGTCCGTTAGATTGCCGGGGCCGCTTTGCGGCCCATCGCCGGCAAGCCAGCTCCCACAGGTAGCCCACAATCTTCAAACCTGTGGTAATCCTGTGGGAGCTGGCTTGCCGGCGATTGGAGGCCGAAGGCCTCCCCATCGGACTATCAGAAGGGTGCATCCCCAAGGATGGTTGCCCGGTGCATCACCCGCCGGTTCGGCCGGTAATCATCCACCGCAAAATGCTGGGTCACGCGGTTGTCCCAGAACGCCACGTCATTCTCCTGCCAACGCCAGCGAATGCTGAACTCCGGTCGCGTCGCATGGGCGAACAGCAGCCTCAGCAGCGCATCGCTTTCCAGTTCGCTCAGTTCATTGATGCGTGTCGTGAACCCCTCATTGACGAATAACGCCTTGCGCCCACTCACCGGATGCGTGCGCACCACCGGGTGCGACAGCGGCGGGTTGTTGCGCCGCGTGGCCTCCCAGCGCGCCAGGTCCTCCGGCGTGGTGCCAAAGCGCTCCAGCGGAAACGACTTGGTGAAGTCGTGGGTGGCGGTCAGCCCATCAAGCATCTCACGCAGTGGCGCCGACAAGGCTTCGAAGGCCGCAATGCCGCTGGCCCACAGGGTATCGCCACCGTAAGCCGGCAACTGCTTGGCGCTGAGCACCGCGCCCAGTGCCGGGGTCGGCAAAAAGGTCACGTCGGTGTGCCACACGGCGTTGTCGCGTACATCGGTGACCGCCGTGTCAAGTACCAGCACCTGCGGGGTTTCCGGCACGTTAGGGTAGATGGGGTGGATGTGCAGGTCACCGAAACGGGCAGCAAAGCGCGCCTGCTGCTCCGGGTTGATCGGCTGGTCGCGGAAGAACAGCACCTGATGCTGGAGCAGCGCCTGTTCGATGGCGTCGCGCTCTTCTGCAGTGATATCGCGGCTGATGTCCACGCCGCTGATCTGGGCACCAAGGGCCGGGCTGAGAGGGGTAACGGTCAGGCTCATGTCTTTTCTCGTTCTAGGCGCCGGGTTGCCGGCGTGGTCAGTCGGCAATCAGTGGCTCTGCCCGTGCCAGGGCACCAGTTTGCGTTGCAGGGCACGCAGGCTCATTTCCAGGGCGAAGGCGATCAGGGCGATCAGCAAAATGCCCAGCACCACCACATCAGTGACCAGGAACTGCGCCGCCGACTGGACCATGAAGCCCAGGCCGCTGGTGGCCGCAATCAGCTCGGCGGCTACCAGTGTCGACCAGCCGACCCCCAGGCCGATGCGGATGCCGGTGAGGATGTCGGGCAGCGCACTGGGCAGGATCACATGGCGGATCAGCTGTGCCTTGGTCGCGCCCAGCGACTGCGCCGCTCGCAGCTTGGCCGGGTCGACCGTGCGCACACCGGTGGCGGTGGCAATGGCGATCGGGGCGAAGATCGCCAGGTAGATCAGCAGCACCTTCGACAGCTCGCCGATACCGCACCAGATGACGATCAGCGGCAGGTAGGCCAGCGGCGGGATGGGCCGGTAGAACTCGATCAGCGGGTCGAGGATGCCGCGGGCCACGCGGTTGTAGCCGATGGCGATGCCGACCGGGATCGCGGTCAGGGTAGCGGCTACCAGCGCCAGGCCGATGCGGCCCAGGCTTGCGCCCAGGTGCTGCCACAGGCTGGCGTCCATGTAGCCTTGGGTCAGCAGGGTCCAGGCCCTGGCCAGGATGTCACCGGGCGAAGGCAGGAACAGGGGTTCGATCCAGCCGGCGGCTGTCACCAGCCACCAGACCAGCAGCAGGCTGCCCAGGGTCAGGGTGCTGATCCAGCGAGTGGACAGTGGCCGGCGTAGCTTGGCGGCTGGCCGGGTTTGGGCGTTGTGTTTGCCGGCTACCGGCAGGTCCAGGCTGCTCATGCGCGCTCCTGCAGGCTTTGGCGTTGGGAGAACACCCGCGCCAGTACATGCTCGCGGGTTTCGATGAAGGCGGGGTCGGACTTGATGGCCCGGGCCGATTCGCCAGCGGCATAGCGCTGGCCGAAGTCCAGTTGCAGGCGCTCCACTACGCGCCCCGGGTTGGGCGCCAGCAGTACCAGCTCGCTGGCAAGGAACACCGCTTCTTCGATGTCGTGGGTAATCAGGAACACCGGCTTGGCGGTGCGCTGCCACACCTGCAGCAGCAGTTCCTGCATCTGTTCGCGGGTGAACGCGTCGAGGGCGCCGAACGGCTCATCCATCAGCAGTACCCGTGGGTCGGCCGCCAGCGCCCGGGCCAAGCCGACGCGCTGCTTCTGGCCACCGGACAATTGCCAGATGCGCCGCTCGCCGAAGCCATCGAGGTCGACGAGGGCGAGCATTTCACGGGCCTTGGCCTCACGCTGGGCGCGGGGTACACCGGCCAGTTCGAGGCCGAAGGCGACGTTGCCCAGCACGTTCTGCCATGGCAGCAGGGCATCGTCCTGGAACACCACACCGCGCTCGGCACCAGGGCCCTGCACAGGTACGCCGTCGAGGGTGATGCGCCCGCCGCTGGGGGCGACGAAGCCGGCGATCAGGTTGAGCAGCGAGGTCTTGCCGCTGCCGGAAGGCCCCAGGGCCACCAGCAGCTGGCGTGGACCCAGGCTCAGGTTGATGTCGGCCAGCACCGGGGTGCTGGCGCCAGGGTACTGTGCGCTGATGCGCTCCAGTTCGAGCAAGGCCATGACGGGCTCCGGATCAGTTTGGAAGGAACTTGGCGCTGACGTACGGCGAGTAGTCCGGCAGTACGGCGTCGACCTTGCCTTGCTGCTTGAGGAAGTTGGCTGTGTCGGTCAGTGCCTGGGTGGTCGGCGCGCCCAGGGCGTTGGCCTGGTCTGCGGCCAATGGGTAGACGTTGCCCTCCAGCAGCACCGGGATGTCGCTGGCCTTGGCGCCGGACAGCTTCACCAGCTTGTCTACGTTGCCCTTGTCGGCCAGCCAGGCTTTCGGGTCCTTGCGGTAGTCGGCGTAGGCATCGAGGGTGACCTTGGCAAAGGCCTTGACCACCTCTGGGTGCTTCTCGGCGAAGTCCTTGCGCACAATCCAGGCATCGAAAGTGGGTGCGCCTTTCTGGGCCAGTTCGCCCGAGGTGATCAGCACCTTGCCGTTTTCCTTGGCCACGCCCAAGGCGGGGTCCCAGACGTAGGTGGCATCGATGTCACCGCGCTTCCAGGCGGCAATGATGGCCGGTGGCGCCAGGTTGAGGATCTGTACCTTGGACGGGTCGATGTTCCAGCTTTTCAGGGCGGCCAGCAGGCTGTAGTGGCCGGTGGAAACGAACGGCACGGCGACCTTCTTGCCGACCAGGTCTTGCGGGGTCTTGATGCTGTCGCGGGCGACCAGCGCTTCACCGGCGCCAATCTGGGTGGCGATGAGGAAGGTCTCGACCGGCAGCTTGCGGGTGGCGGCAGCGGCCAGCGGGCTGGAGCCCAGGTAGCCGATCTGCACGTCGCCGCTGGCCACTGCAGTGATCACGTCGGCGCCGTTATCGAATTTGCGCCAGTCGATGCTGGCCTTGCTGGCTTTTTCGTAGTCGCCATCGACCTGTGCCACTTTGGCCGGGTCGACGGTGGTCTGGTAGGCCACGGTCAGGTCAGCGGCCTGGGCAAACCAGCTGGTGCTGGCGAGAGTCAGGGCGGCGAACAGGCGCAGCGGAGCGTGCGGGATCATGGTGAACCTCTCGTCAGGCAATCAGGGCGATGGATGGCGAGAAGACTAAATGATCTAAGAATTTGTAAATAAATAACCTTTTTGCATTAGCTTAGGAGCCAAATGCTTTAAGCCCAAGGGGAGTGCGGTCTTTGTGGGAGCGGCCTTGTGTCGCGATGGGCCGCAATCTACGCGGCGAAGCTGAAATCCTGGGGCCGCTTCGCGCCCCATCGCGACACATTGACCGTAAAAGGCCGCCGCTACTGTGGGGCAATCCTGCCCAGTGGCGAAATCAGAGCGGGCTGCTAGGCTCTTTCGACCCTATAGAACGATACGGAATTAGGTTATGAGCAAACGTTTGCAAATAACCAGCGGTTATGAATGGTTTGATTGCTACAACGTTTGGCAGTAAAGGTTCCAACCATATTCCGTAAAAATCTTACCGATTCATAAAACAGTCATTTTGGATTTATAGGATTGTCATTATCCTGTAGCGCAGGTGGCGTCTTAGACCAAAGTCGCGAAACGTTTAGAAACGATTGACTTAATGGTCACGCTTTGGGACTAAATCGCCAATCCACGGTGAGAAGGGGCAGCAGATCCCTCCGCCAGAGATACACAAAAATTAGAACGTAGAGGAGCAAAACATGCACAAGTCCAGCCTGGCCCTGGCCGTGGCACTGGGGGTTCTCGCCCAACAAGCAGGCGCTGCCGGTTTCGTTGAAGACAGCAAACTGTCGCTCAGCTCGCGCACCATGTACTTCAACAATGACACCCGTGAAGGTGGGGTGAACGACAACCGTGAGTCGGGTCAGGGCTTCAAGCTCGATTACCTGTCCGGTTTCACTGAAGGCACCGTTGGTTTCGGTGTGGACGTCCAGGCCCTGTGGGGTATTCACCTGGATGGCGGGCGCGGCAAGCACCCAGACAACAGCTCCTTCTTCCCAAGCGACACCGACGGCTCGGCTGTAAGCCAGTGGGCCCGCGTGGGCGGTAACGCCAAGGCGCGCTTCTCGAAGACCGAAATTCACTACGGTAGCGCCCTGGCGCCGAACCTGCCGATCCTGGTCTCCAACGATGGCCGTCTGCTGCCGCAAACCTTCGAGGGTGGCACCATCCAGTCGAAGGAAATCGACAACCTGACCATCAACGCCGGTCAGCTGACCCACGCCATGGGCCGTGCTTCGAGCAACCGTACTGGCCTGTCGGTTAACGGTGCTACCGCCGACAGCAACAAATTCATCTACGGCGGCCTGGACTACAAGCTCACGCCTGACCTGACCTTGCAGTACTACTACTCGAACCTGAAAGACTTCTACAAACAGCACTTCCTCGGTGCGACCCACGTCTTCAAGATTGCCGACGACCAGTCGTTCAAGACCGACCTGCGCTACTTCGATAGCAGCAGCGATGGCAAGAACGGCGGCCCAGGCGCGTATAACTTCAACAACAACGGTGGTTACGAGAAGAATGACGGCAAGGTCGACAACAAGACCTGGTCGGCCATGTTCACGTACACCTTGGGTGGCCATTCGCTGATGCTGGGCCACCAGCAAGTCAGCGACGATGGCGGTTTTGTCTGGTTGAACCAAGGCGCTGTCCGTGATGGTAATGGCCGTCCGGAAGGCGCCGGCGGTTCCAGCTTCTACCTGTTCACCGACAGCATGATCAACCAGTTCGCCAAGGCCGGTGAAAACACCACCTTCGGTCAGTACGCCTACGACTTCGCTCGCCTGGGCGTGCCGGGCCTGAAAGCCTCGGTTGCCTACCTGAAAGGTGAAGATGGCAAGAACGCCGTTGGCGGCGGTACCTTCAGCGAATGGGAACGTGACGCTCGCGTCGATTACGTTATCCAGGAAGGCACCTTCAAGGGCCTGGGCGCCAGCCTGCGTCACGGTGTTTACCGCGGCACCGGCACCAGCTCGCTGGCTGACCAGGATCAGACCCGTCTGATCTTCAACTACACTTACAACTTCCTGTAAGCCGTAGCTGAACAAGAAGCCTCGCTTGATGCGAGGCTTTTTTGTGCCTGCATTTTCGTATGAATTTTGGTTATAAATAAATCGTTATTTATTCTTTTTATTTTTAACAGAATGCAGGCACATTGAACCCATACGGTACAGAACCCAGCCAAGGAGCCGCAGCCCATGAGCCTCAAACTCGGCGATATCGCCCCCGATTTCGAACAGGATTCCAGCGAAGGCAAAATCCGCTTCCACGAGTGGCTGGGCAACAGCTGGGGGGTGTTGTTCTCCCATCCGGCCGACTTCACCCCGGTGTGCACCACCGAGCTGGGCCTGACCGCCAAGCTCAAGGACGACTTCGCCAAGCGCGGGGTCAAGGCCATCGCCCTGTCGGTAGACCCGGTCGACTCGCACCATAAATGGATCGATGACATCAACGAAACCCAGAACACGGTGGTCAACTTCCCGATCATTGCCGACGCCGACCGCAAGGTGTCCGACCTGTACGACCTGATCCATCCGAACGCCAGCGACACCCTGACTGTGCGCTCGCTGTTCGTCATCGACCCGAACAAGAAGGTGCGCCTGACCATCACCTATCCGGCCAGTACCGGGCGCAACTTCAATGAAATTTTGCGGGTGATCGACTCGCTGCAGCTGACCGACAACCACAAGGTCGCCACGCCCGGTAACTGGCAGGACGGCGACGAGGTGGTGATCGTGCCTTCGCTCAAAGATGAGGAAGAGATCAAGCAGCGCTTCCCCAAAGGTTACCGGGCGGTCAAACCCTATCTGCGCCTGACCCCTCAGCCAAATCGTTAATGGATTCCTCGTTGCATTGCTCTTAGCCAAGCAGGGATTTTCGGGCCGTTTCGACGGCCCTTTTTTATGCCAGCGCAGAATGTGTGGGCCTCTTCGCGGGCACGCCCGCTCCCACAGAAACAGTGCAGACCCGGCTTTCCACAGAATCCTGTGGGAGCGGGCGCGCCCGCGAAGAGGCCCTCGCGGGTAAAGACCATAATGGAATAAACAAATGAAAAAATATGATTTCTAGATATATGTAGCAGCTGTTAATGTCACCTCCAACAGAACACAAGGAAGCGCAGCAATGCTGGTCGTCTCAATCGGTGGTAGCCCAAGTCCTCGTTCACGCTCCGGCGTGCTGCTTGAGCGTTCGCGCCAGTGGCTGCAGGACCGTGGCGTCGAGGTGGTGACGTTCCAGGTACGTGACTTCCCCGCCGAAGACCTGCTGCATGCCCGTTTCGACAGCCCGCATGTGCAGCATTTCCAGCAGCTGGTAGCCCAGGCCGATGGCCTGATCGTTTCCACCCCGGTGTACAAGGCATCGTTTGCCGGTGCCCTTAAAACCTTGCTCGACCTGCTGCCCGAACGCGCCCTGGCCCACAAGATCGTGCTGCCAATCGCCACCGGCGGCAGCATCGCCCACATGCTGGCGGTGGACTACGCATTAAAGCCGGTGCTGTCGGCACTCAAGGCGCAAGAGACCCTGCAAGGGATCTTCGCCGACGATAGCCAGGTGGCTTACGCAGAAGGCACAAAGCCCGCGCAGTTGGTACAAGCGCTGGAAGAACGCCTGCACGACTCGCTGGAAACCTTCCACGTTGCCCTGGCCCGCCGGCCACGCCCCGTGGCCCCCGGCGTGTTGAACGAACGGCTGATCAGCGCACGCTGGAGCATCTGAACGGCACTACCCGCTTCACCACCTTACTCGCCCGACAACGAGGCAAGCAGGTGCTACCCGAACCTCATTCGCACAGGAGAGCGCCATGCGCACAGTCTTCTTGCGTCGCGGTCTGGTCGCCCTGTTTGCGGCGGCTGTGTCCTTCGGCGCCATTACCCAAGCCCAGGCCGAAAGCCTGCGTATCGGTTACCAGAAATACGGCACCCTGGTGCTGCTCAAAGCCAAGGGCACGCTGGAGAAGCGCTTGGCCGACCAGGGCGTGCAGGTGCAG
Source organism: Pseudomonas sp. BP01 (assembly GCF_022760795.1). NCBI lineage: Bacteria > Pseudomonadati > Pseudomonadota > Gammaproteobacteria > Pseudomonadales > Pseudomonadaceae > Pseudomonas > Pseudomonas sp. BP01. The sequence goes on along the minus strand of NZ_JAFBKA010000020.1, from coordinate 17,176 downwards.
TGGACCGAATTCCCCGGTGGCCCGCAGCTGCTTGAAGGGCTGAACGTCGGCTCCATCGACTTTGGTGTTACCGGCGAGACCCCGCCCGTATTCGCCCAGGCCGCCGGCGCTGATCTGCTCTACGTGGCCTACGAGCCGCCAGCGCCGCACAGCGAGGCGATCCTGGTGCCGAAGGGTTCGCCAATCCAGTCGGTCAAGGAACTCAAGGGCAAGAAAGTCGCCCTCAACAAAGGCTCCAACGTGCACTACCTGCTGGTCCGCGCCCTGGAAGACGCCGGCCTCAAGTACAGCGATATCCAGCCGGTCTACCTGCCCCCTGCCGATGCCCGCGCCGCGTTCGAGCGTGGCAGCGTCGATGCCTGGGTGATCTGGGACCCGTACCAGGCCGCTGCGGAAAAACAATTGCAGGCCCGTACCCTGCGTGACGGCAAGGGCCTGGTCGACAACCACCAGTTCTACCTTGCCACCCGCAACTACGCGACCCAGCACCCGGCGGTGATCAACACCCTGATCGAAGAAGTGCGCGCCGTGGGCGAGTGGTCCCAGGCCAACCCGCAGGAAGTGACCGATCAGGTCGCACCGCTGCTTGGCCTGCCCGCAGACATCACCCTGACCTCGGTCAAGCGCCAAGGCTACGGTGCTGCGCCGCTGACCCCAGAGGTAGTGGCCGCGCAACAGAAGATTGCCGATGCCTTCCAGGCGCTCAAGCTGATACCCAAGCCACTGAGCATCAAGGACGTGATCTGGACACCCCCGGCCAAGGTCGCTAGCGCGCCTTGATTGATTCGCCTGTGCCGGGGCGCCGCCCTGGCTGAGCCACCCTTGAGGAGACAACTCCAATGAGCCTTAACATTTTCTGGTTCCTCCCGACCCACGGTGACGGCAAGTACCTGGGCACTTCCGACGGCGCGCGTGCGGTCGACCACGGTTACCTGCAGCAGATCGCGCAGGCCGCCGATCGCCTTGGTTTTGGTGGGGTGCTGATCCCTACCGGCCGTTCCTGCGAGGACTCCTGGCTGGTGGCCGCGTCGCTGATCCCTGTGACCCAGCATCTGAAATTCCTGGTTGCCCTGCGCCCAGGCATCATTTCGCCGACCGTGGCTGCACGCCAGGCGGCAACCTTGGACCGCCTGTCCAATGGCCGTGCGCTGTTCAACCTGGTGACCGGTGGCGACCCGGACGAACTGGCCGGTGATGGCCTGCACCTGAACCATCAGGAACGCTACGAAGCCTCGGTCGAGTTCACCCGTATCTGGCGCAAGGTGCTGGAAGGCGAAAACGTCGATTACGACGGCAAGCACATCCAGGTTAAGGGCGCCAAGCTGCTCTACCCGCCGATTCAACAACCACGCCCACCGCTGTATTTCGGCGGTTCGTCCGAGGCCGCTCAGGACCTGGCTGCCGAACAGGTCGAGTTGTATCTGACCTGGGGCGAGCCGCCATCAGCCGTTGCCGAGAAAATCGCCCAAGTGCGCGAAAAAGCGGCCGCTCAAGGCCGTGAAGTACGCTTCGGTATCCGCCTGCACGTGATCGTGCGGGAAACCAACGAAGAAGCCTGGGCCGCGGCTGACCGGCTGATCTCGCACCTGGACGATGACACCATCGCCCGTGCCCAGGCCTCGCTGGCGCGCTTCGACTCGGTGGGCCAGCAGCGCATGGCTGCCCTGCACGGCGGCAACCGCGACAATCTGGAAGTCAGCCCCAACCTGTGGGCCGGCGTTGGCCTGGTACGTGGCGGCGCCGGTACCGCACTGGTAGGCGACGGCCCGACTGTTGCGGCGCGGGTGAAGGAATATGCCGACCTGGGGATCGATACTTTCATCTTCTCGGGTTATCCACACCTCGAAGAGTCTTACCGCGTTGCCGAGCTGCTGTTCCCGCACCTTGATGTTCAGCGCCCGGAGCAACCGAAAACCGGTGGCTACGTAAGCCCGTTCGGCGAGATGGTGGCCAACGACATCCTGCCCAAGTCCGTGTCGCAGAGCTGAGGGCCGGGCCATGAGTCGTGCAACTTCCTCCACCCTGACCCAGCGCCTGGCGCCGTGGGCGCTGCCGGTGCTGCTATTGGCAGTCTGGCAACTGGCGGTCAGCGCTGGCTGGCTGTCGACGCGGATCCTGCCGGCACCTAGCGCAGTGGTCAGCGCCGGCGTTGAGCTGGTGCGCAGCGGCGACATCTGGACCCACCTTGCCATCAGTGGCTGGCGTGCCGGGCTGGGCTTCGCCATCGGCGGCAGCATCGGCCTGGTACTGGGCTTCATCACCGGTCTGTCGAACTGGGGCGAACGCCTGCTCGACAGCTCGGTGCAGATGATCCGTAACGTGCCGCACCTGGCGCTGATCCCGCTGGTGATCCTGTGGTTCGGTATCGACGAGTCGGCAAAGATCTTTTTGGTCGCGCTGGGCACGCTGTTCCCGATCTACCTGAACACCTATCACGGCATCCGTAACGTCGACCCTGCGCTGGTAGAAATGGCGCGCAGCTACGGTTTGTCTGGCTTCGGCCTGTTCCGCCAGGTGATCTTGCCGGGGGCGTTGCCTTCGATCCTGGTAGGCGTGCGCTTCGCCCTGGGCTTCATGTGGCTGACCCTCATCGTTGCCGAGACCATTTCGGCCAACGCCGGCATTGGTTACCTGGCAATGAATGCGCGTGAATTCCTGCAGACCGACGTGGTGGTACTGGCCATCGTCCTGTATGCCGTGCTCGGCAAACTCGCCGACCTCGCCGCCCGCGGCCTGGAACGTGTGTGGCTGCGCTGGCACCCGGCCTATCAAGTGGCCAAGAAGGAGGGCGCATGACCGTGCTCAAGGAACAGCCGCCACGCCTGCTGCGTGGCATCCCGCTGGCCTCCAACGGCCTGCGCAAGACCTTTGGCCAGCGCGAAGTGTTGAAGGGCATCGACCTGCACATTCCGGCCGGCCAGTTCGTTGCCATCGTCGGCCGCAGCGGCTGCGGCAAAAGCACCCTGCTGCGGCTGCTGGCCGGGCTCGACCAGCCTACTGCCGGGCAGTTGCTGGCCGGTGCTGCGCCGCTGGAAGAGGCCCGTGAAGAAACCCGCCTGATGTTCCAGGACGCACGCCTGCTGCCGTGGAAGAAGGTGATCGACAACGTTGGCCTGGGCCTGTCGGGTGATTGGCGCCCACGTGCGCTGGAAGCGCTGGATGCGGTTGGCCTGGCCGACCGCGCCAATGAATGGCCTGCAGCCCTCTCGGGTGGCCAGAAGCAGCGTGTGGCCTTGGCCCGCGCCTTGATTCATCAGCCACGCCTGCTGCTGCTGGATGAGCCGCTGGGTGCGCTGGATGCATTGACCCGTATCGAAATGCAGCAACTGATCGAACGCCTGTGGCGTCAGCACGGCTTCACTGTGCTGCTGGTCACCCACGATGTCAGCGAGGCGGTTGCCGTGGCTGACCGGGTGATCCTGATCGAGGACGGCGAAGTCGGGCTTGACCTTACGGTCGACCTGGCACGGCCCAGGGCGCGTGGTTCGCACCGCCTGGCCGCGCTGGAAAGCGAAGTGCTCAACCGTGTTCTGTCGGCCCCGGGCACTGCGCCCGAGCCGGACCCTGTAGCCCCTCTGCCCACGCAGTTGCGTTGGGCGCACTGAACCACTCACTTACCTGACTGAAGCCATAGAGAAGGAATGACATCATGACCATCAAAGCCATCAACGTCCGCAACCAGTTCAAAGGCACCGTGAAAGAAATCCTCGAAGGCCCGGTACTGTCGGAAATCGACGTGCAGACCGCCTCGGGTATCGTCACATCGGTCATCACCACCCGCTCGGTAAAAGAGCTGGAGCTGCAAGTGGGCAGCGAAGTGATTGCCTTTGTGAAGTCGACTGAAGTGTCTATCGCCAAGCTGTGATGAAACTGGCCCATGGGGCTGCTTTGCAGCCCAATCGCCGGCAAGCCAGCTCCCACAGGTACTACACAGGTTTCAAGGCTTGTGCCGTACCTGTGGGAGCTGGCTTGCCGGCGATGAGGCCTTCAAGGCTGACGCTTGGCTAGAAACGGCGGCAGGTACAACCCCAGATACGCCTCGAACACCCGCTTGCCTTCTTCGGCCATGCGCGGGGTGATCGCCTCGTGCAGCTGCACCGACCGCGCATACACCCGGTCGCTCAGCTCCATGGCCAGGGCAAACACATCCACATCCAGCGGCATCACCGGCAGGTGAAAATGCTGGTCGAACAACTTGTGCATCAAGTCGCCCAGTTCCATGTCGTGCTGCCGATCGGCCTGCACCACCTCGCTCAGGCCATGCTGCGCCAGAATCAGCTGCCGCGCCGCCGCATCCTCGTTATAGATATCAAGCATGCGTTCTTCGATCAGGCGTGACAGTTCGTGCCAGGTGCTGAACGCGCTGCTGTCGATCGGTGCGCTCAGGGCTTCGCGAAACGCCCGGTGCACATCGGCCGTCAGCGCTTCCAGCAAGGCCGGCACGCTGGCGAAAAAGTGATACACCGACGACGGTGGAATCTGCGCCCGCTCGGCCACGCTGTAGATGGAAAGTGCCGCCACCCCTTGTTCGGCCAGCAGCTCACGCGCAGCCGCCAAAATCGCCTCGATCCTGGCCTGGCTACTGGCGCGCGGCTTGCGCGGGGTGGCGGTGCGGTTCATCAGTTGCTGATTGCCAGGATGCTGGCCTGGTAGGCGCCGACGAACAGGTCGAAGTCGCCGACTTCGTCTTGCTCCAGCTCGGACTGCTTGGCGAGCGATTCGCGGGCCAGCGTTTCGAATGCCTGCTGTTTTTCGTGGCTTAGGGGTTGCTCGCGGAACGTTTCGGCGTGGACACGGCTCTGGCGCAGCGAGAACTGGACGAAGCTTTCGTCATGCTCGGTCATGTGTGCCAGCACCTGGGCCGACGGGGTCAGCGAGGTGTCGTCGACCTTGGCCTGCTGGGCATCCAGGGCCTTGGCGTGCTCATCAGAACCTTGCGCCTGGTCGAGCAGGTTGGCCAATTGGCGGATACGCTCGATCAGTTCGCCGGCCCAGTCTTTCAGGCTGATCGGCTGGCCATTGCGGTGCAGCTCCAGGCCCGGGCGTCGACCTTCCTTGACCACGGTCAGGAAGTTGTCGGTGCACTGGCCGCACTCGCCGTTGTCCAGCTGCGGGCTGTCTTCCAGGGCGCAGAACAGCAGGAACGCGTCGAGGAAGCGCGCCTCGGTCAGGTCGATACCTACCGGCAGGAACGGGTTGATGTCCAGGCAACGCACTTCCACATACTGCACGCCCCGCGAGGTCAGGGCCTGGATCGGCCGCTCGCCGGTGTACGTGACGCGCTTGGGGCGGATGTTGGAGTAGTACTCGTTCTCGATCTGCAGAATGTTGGTGTTCAGCTGCACCCACTCGCCGTCCACGTGCGTACCGACCTCGACATAAGGCGGGTAGGGCGTGCCCACGGCCTTGCGCAGGCTGTCGGTGTAGCTGGCCAGGTTGTTGTAGCAAGGCGTGAGGCCGGCCTGGGCGTTGCTCTGGTAGCCCAGGTCGCTCATGCGCAGGCTGGTGGCGTAGGGTAGGAACAGGGTTTCGGCGTCCAGCTCTTCGAGCTGGTGCGGGCGGCCACGCAGGAAGCCTTTGTCCAGCGCTGGCGAGGCGCCGAACAGGTACATCAGCAGCCAGCTGTAGCGGCGGAAGTTGCGGATCAGCGCGATGTAGGCTGACGACTGGTAGTCGCGGTTGTCTTGCGTGCTGCCTTCGGCTTCGCGCAGCAGAGGCCACAGGGCTTCGGGCAGCGAGAAGTTGTAATGGATACCGGCGATGCACTGCATGGTGCGGCCGTAGCGCAGGGCCAGGCCCTTGCGGTAGACGTGCTTGAGCTTGCCGATGTTCGAGCTGCCGTACTCGGCGATCGGGATGTCCTCCTCGGCCGGCAGCGTGCACGGCATCGACGGGCTCCACAGGTATTCTTCGCCCAGCTTGGTGTAGACGAAACGGTGGGTCTCTTCGAGGCTTTCGAGCACCTTGGCCGGGTCGGCCAGCGCTGGGGTGATGAACTCCAGCAACGACTCGGAATAATCGGTGGTGATCTGCTCGTTGGTAAGCGCCGATCCCAGTGCTTCCGGATGCGGGGTCTGGGCCAGGCGACCTTCGTCGGTCACGCGCAGGCATTCGCGCTCAATGCCGTGCAGGCACTGCTTGAGCAGGGGGAGATTTGCGCCGAGCAGGCTCAGGCGGCGGTTGAGGAGTTCGCTCAAGATGTATTCCTTCACGCGTCAGTCGCCCCAATATGGGGGTAGAGATAACGGTCTACAAGGGTAGGAAGAAAGGAACTGGCGTTGTCGCCTGGTTTACGCGGTTCCAGCAGTGCCAGCGCACTGCTGAAAATACCGCAGATACGGCTTGGTGAGCTAGAGAACCGCGAAGGTTCCTTGCGCTTTTGCCACCAGCTTGTCGCCCTGGACTACATCGGCGTCGACCACCAGGGTGCGCCGCCCGGCGTGCAGCACACGGGCGGTGCACAGCACTTCGCCGTCGCTGACGGCGCGCATGTAGTTGATTTTGCACTCGATGGTGACGCTTTGCTGGTCAAAGCCATGGCTGGCCGAGCAGGCCAGGCCCATGGCGATGTCCACCAGGCTGAAGATTGCCCCGCCGTGCAGTTTCTGGCCACGGTTGCGCAAGTGCGGCTCGAGCGACAGGGCCACCTCGGCAACACCTGTGTCCAGGCGTTGCAGGCGGCAGCCCAGCAGCTGGCTGAAGGCGCTTTCGACGTATTCGCGGGGTACGTCCATCACTTCTTCTTCAACTGCTTGGCGTTGGCGAACAGCGAGGCCATGGCGTTGTTGGCCGGCGCGGCAGTGGCGGTTTCACGCGGGCGTTGGGCCTGCTGCTGGCGGTTGCCGCCATTGCCACGGTTACCACCGCGGTTGCCCTCGACCTTTTCGCCTGGGGTGTCGCTCATGCGCATGGACAGGCCGACGCGCTTGCGCGGGATGTCCACTTCCATGACCTTGACCTTGACCACGTCGCCGGCCTTGACCGCTTCACGCGGGTCCTTGATGAACTTCTCCGACAGCGCCGAGATGTGCACCAGGCCGTCCTGGTGCACGCCGATGTCGACGAAGGCGCCGAAGTTGGTGACGTTGGTCACCACGCCTTCCAGGATCATGCCGGGCTCGAGGTCCTTGAGGTCTTCGACGCCGTCCTGGAAGGTGGCGGTCTTGAACTCGGGGCGTGGGTCGCGTCCAGGCTTGTCCAGCTCTTGCAGGATGTCGGTGACGGTCGGCAGGCCGAAGGACTCGTCGGTGAACTTCTTCGGGTCCAGGCGCTTGAGGAAGCTGCTGTCGCCGATCAGCGAGCGGATGTCGCGGTCGGTGCCGGCGGCGATGCGCTGCACCAGCGGGTAGGCCTCCGGGTGTACTGCGGAGGCGTCCAGCGGGTTGTCGCCGTTCATCACACGCAGGAAGCCGGCGGCTTGCTCGAAGGTTTTTTCACCCAGGCGGCTGACTTTTTTCAGCGCTGCACGGGTGGCGAACGGGCCGTTGGCATCGCGATGGGCGACGATGTTCTGTGCCAATGTGGCGTTGAGGCCGGAGATACGGGTCAGCAGCGCCACCGAGGCGGTGTTGACGTCCACGCCCACGGCGTTCACGCAGTCCTCGACCACCGCGTCCAGGCCACGCGCCAGTTTCAGCTGGGACACGTCGTGCTGGTACTGGCCGACACCGATGGATTTCGGGTCGATCTTCACCAGCTCGGCCAGCGGGTCCTGCAGGCGGCGGGCAATCGACACGGCGCCACGGATCGACACGTCCAGGTCCGGGAACTCGCGGGCGGCCAGTTCCGATGCCGAGTACACCGACGCACCGGCCTCGGAGACCATGATCTTGGTAATTTTCAGTGCTGGGTATTTTTTGACCAGTTCGGCCACCAGCTTGTCGCTCTCGCGGCTGGCGGTGCCGTTGCCGATGGCGATCAGTTCCACCGAGTGCTTGGCGCACAGTGCGGCCATGATGGAAATGGTGCGGTCCCAGTCATTCTTCGGCGCGTGCGGGTATACCGTGGTGTAGTCCAGCAGCTTGCCGGTGGCATCGACCACGGCGATCTTGCAACCGGTGCGCAGGCCCGGGTCGAAGCCCAGGGTGGCGCGCGGGCCGGCCGGGGCGGCCAGCAGCAGGTCGTGCAGGTTGTGGGCGAACACGTTGATCGCCTCGCCTTCGGCGTTGTCGCGCAGTTCGCCGAACAGGTCGGTTTCCAGGTGGGTGTACAGCTTGACCTTCCAGGTCCAGCGCACCACCTCGCCCAGCCATTTGTCGGCCGGGCGGCTGCGGTTTTCAACGCCGACGTGGTTGCCGATCATCACTTCGCACGGGTGCAGGGTGCCAGGCAGTTCTTCGCCCACTTTCAGCGAGGCGCTCAGCACGCCTTCGTTGCGCCCGCGGAAGATTGCCAGGGCACGGTGCGACGGGGCGTTGCGCAGCAGTTCGTCGTGGGCGAAGTAGTCGCGGAACTTGGCGCCTTCTTCTTCCTTGCCAGCCACCACCCGGGCACTGAGCACGGCTTCCTGCTTGAGGAAGCTGCGCAACTTGTCGAGCAGGGCGGCGTCCTCGGCAAAGCGCTCCATGAGGATGTACTTTGCGCCCTCCAGCGCGGCCTTGACGTCGGCCACGCCTTTTTCGGCGTTGACGAAGCGTGCGGCTTCGCTTTCCGGGGCCAGGGTGGGGTCGTTGAACAGGCCGTCGGCCAGTTCGCCCAGGCCGGCTTCCAGGGCGATCTGGCCCTTGGTGCGGCGCTTCTGCTTGTACGGCAGGTACAGGTCTTCGAGGCGGGTCTTGGTGTCGGCCAGCTTGATTTCGCGGGCCAGTTCCGGGGTCAGCTTGCCCTGTTCCTCGATGCTGGACAGGATGCTGGCGCGACGGTCGTCGAGTTCGCGCAGATAGCGCAGGCGCTCTTCCAGATGGCGCAGCTGGGTGTCGTCCAGGCTACCGGTCACTTCCTTGCGGTACCGGGCGATGAAGGGCACGGTCGAGCCTTCGTCCAACAGGCCCACGGCCGCCTCGACCTGCTGGGGGCGTACGCCCAGTTCCTCGGCGATACGGCTGTTGATGCTGTCCATGAAAACCACCTGACATTTGTGAATACGGGGGTCGCCTGTGGGCTTTTCGCCCGGCGGCGCTGGATGAAAGCCGCGCATTATACCCATCGCAAACGGCTTGCGGTGATGGCGCCCAGCCAGCTGGAACTGGCGCCGGGGGAAAAATCTGCTAACAATGCTCACGCAACGTGCAGCAATGGCTACGCCATAATGCGCGGCGATATCAGAGGAGTTATTCATGACCGGCACTGCAAACACCGCTGAAGGTGACAAGATTCTCATCGTCGACGACGATCCGGGGCTTAGCAGCCTGCTGGAACGTTTCTTCACCAGCAAGGGCTACCGTGCCCGCGCGGTGCCCAACACCGAGCAGATGGACCGCCTGCTGCAGCGCGAGGTGTTCAACCTGGTGGTGCTCGACCTGATGCTGCCGGGTGAGGATGGCTTGTCCGCATGCAAGCGCCTGCGCCAGCAGAACAACCAGATTCCGATCATCATGCTGACCGCCAAGGGCGACGAGCTGAGCCGTATCAAGGGCCTGGAACTGGGCGCTGACGACTACCTGGGCAAGCCGTTCAACCCGGACGAGCTGATGGCGCGCGTCAAGGCTGTGCTGCGCCGCCAGGCGCCTGCCGTGCCGGGTGCGCCGGGCAGCGAGGACGAATCGGTCACCTTTGGCGACTACGAGCTGTCGCTGGCCACCCGCGAACTCAAGCGTGGCGACGAAGTGCACATGCTCACCACCGGTGAGTTTGCCGTGCTCAAGGCCCTGGTGATGCACGCCCGCGAGCCGCTGACCCGCGACAAGCTGATGAACCTGGCCCGTGGCCGCGAGTGGGATGCACTGGAACGCTCCATCGACGTGCAGATCTCGCGCCTGCGCCGCATGATCGAGCCGGACCCGTCCAAACCGCGTTACATCCAGACCGTCTGGGGCGTGGGCTACGTGTTCGTGCCAGACGGAAACGCGGGTAAATGATGCTGCGTCGTCCATGAAAACACCGCTCTGGTTTCCGCAGAGTTTCTTCGCCCGCACCCTGTGGCTGGTGTTGATCGTCGTCCTGTTCAGCAAGGCCTTGACCCTGGTCTACCTGCTGATGAACGAGGACGTGCTGGTCGACCGTCAGTACAGCCACGGTGTGGCGCTGACCTTGCGCGCCTATTGGGCTGCCGACGAAGAAAACCGCGACAAGATTGCCGAGGCGGCGGGCCTTATTCGGGTGACCGGCTCGGGCGTGCCCGAGGGTGAGCAGCACTGGCCTTACAGCGAAATCTACCAACGGCAGATGCAGGCGGAGCTGGGCGAAGACACCGAAGTGCGCCTGCGCATTCATGCGCCACCGGCGTTGTGGGTCAATGCGCCAAGCCTGGGCCCCGGCTGGCTGAAAGTGCCGCTGTACCCGCACCCGCTGCGTGGGCAGAAGATCTGGAACGTGCTGGGTTGGTTCCTGGCCATCGGCCTGTTGTCCACCGCCTCGGCCTGGATCTTCGTGCGCCAGTTGAACCAGCCGCTCAAGCGCCTGGTGTTTGCCGCGCGTCAGCTGGGCCAGGGGCGCAGCGTGCGCCTGCCGATCAGCGATACACCCAGCGAGATGACCGAGGTGTACAAGGCCTTCAACCAGATGGCCGAAGATGTCGAGCAAGCCGGGCGCGAGCGCGAGCTGATGCTGGCCGGGGTTTCCCACGACCTGCGCACACCGTTGACGCGCCTGCGCCTGTCGTTGTCCTTGCTGGACAGCGACAGCGACCTGAGTGACGACATGGTCCGCGATATCGAGGACATGGATGCGATCCTCGATCAGTTCCTGGCTTTCATCCGCGATGGCCGTGACGAGCCGTTGGAAGAGGTCGATCTGGCTGACCTGGTGCGTGAAGTGGTGGCGCCGTACAACCAGCCGAAAGAACGTGTGCGCCTGTGCCTTGAGCCAATTCCACCGTTCCCGCTGCGCCGCGTTTCGCTCAAGCGCATGTTGGGCAACCTGATCGGCAACGCCCTGCACCATGCAGGCAAGGGGGTCGAAGTGGCTGCCTATGTGTCGGGTGACGAGAGCGCACCGTACGTGGTGCTGAGCGTGCTGGACCGTGGCACCGGGATCGACGAATCGGAGCTGGAGACCATCTTCAACCCGTTCATTCGTGGGGATCGGGCGCGGGGCGGCAAGGGCACCGGGCTGGGGCTGGCGATCGTCAAGCGGATCGCGGCCCAGCATGGCGGCAATGTGGAGCTGCGTAACCGGTCTGGCGGGGGGATCGAGGCGCGGGTGCGTTTGCCGTTGGGGCTTTTGCTGCCGCGTAATGCTGTATGAATTTGGTTGACCGCACCGGCCCTATCGCCGGCACGCCAGCTCCCACAGGTAATCTACAAGCCTGGAGGATGTGGTAATCCTGTGGGAGCTGGCTTGCCGGCGATAGGGCCGGTACAGGCTTGAATCAGCCCTTGCCTTTGGTCCGGGTCTGATTCGGCCCGCCGTTCTTCTCAAGGTGCTCGATGATCATCCCGGCCACGTTCTTGCCGGTGGTCACCTCGATCCCCTCCAGCCCCGGCGACGAGTTCACCTCCATCACCAATGGCCCATGGTTGGACCGCAGGATATCCACACCCGCCACGCTCAGCCCCATCACCTTGGCCGCCCGGATCGCGGTAATGCGTTCTTCAGGGGTGATCTTGATCAGGCTGGCGACGCCGCCCCGGTGCAGGTTGGAGCGGAACTCGCCCGGCTTGGCCTGACGCTTCATCGAGGCAATCACCTTGTCTCCCACCACGAAGCAGCGAATGTCCGCCCCGCCAGCCTCCTTGATGTACTCCTGAACCATGATGTTCTGCTTGAGGCCCATGAACGCCTCGATCACCGACTCGGCAGCCTGGGTAGTTTCGCACAGCACCACGCCGATGCCCTGGGTGCCTTCCAGCACCTTGATCACCAGCGGGGCGCCATTGACCATCTGGATCAGGTCGGGGATGTCGTCGGGTGAGTGGGCGAAGCCGGTAATGGGCAGGCCGATACCGCGCCGCGACAGCAACTGCAGCGAGCGCAGTTTGTCACGCGAGCGGGCAATGGCCACCGATTCGTTGAGCGGGTACACGCCCATCATTTCGAACTGGCGCAGCACCGCGCAGCCGTAAAAGGTGACCGAAGCCCCGATGCGCGGGATCACTGCATCGAAGCCTTCCAGCGGCTTGCCGCGGTAGTGGATCTGCGGCTTGTGGCTGGCAATGTTCATGTAGGCCCGCAGGGTATCGATCACCACCATTTCGTGGCCACGCTGGGTACCGGCTTCGACCAGGCGGCGGGTGGAATACAGACGCGGATTGCGCGACAGCACAGCGATCTTCATGCAGCACCTGTGACAGGGGAAAGGGTGGCCGGGAAGGCCGGTTTATCTTGTACATACTTTAAGCCGGGGTTCACTACCAGTTGGCCCTGGATCAAGGCCTTGGAACCGAGCAGCAGGCGGTAGCGCATGTTCTTGCGGCAGGCCAGGGTGAATTCCACCTCCCACACACCATCGCCCAGCGCCAGTGACGTGCGGATGACATAACGGGTCTGGGCGTGGCCGTTGGAGCTCTTGATGGTTTTCATGGTGACCAGCGGTGCCTCGCAGCGGCGGTGACGCAACTGCACCACCGACCCCAGGTGCGCAGTGAAACGGACCCAGGGCTGGCCGTCGCGCTCGAACGGTTCCACCTCGGTAGCGTGCAGGCTGGAGGTGCTGGCGCCGGTGTCGATCTTGGCGCGCAGCCCGGCGACGCCAAGGTCGGGCAGGGCTATCCACTCACGCAGGCCGATCACTTTCAAATGGTCAAATGTCTTCACGAAGCGCACCCTGCGAATGAGGTGGTGAACTGTAAGCACGGCGGGGATTTTTTGCATCCGCTCGTTACGGTAGTACAGTTCGATGAAAGACAGAATCCGAGGTAACGGGATGGCACAAAAAGCCGAAGATGACGACAAGGTTCGCCTGGACAAGTGGCTATGGGCGGCGCGCTTCTACAAGACGCGAGCGCTGGCCAAGGCGGCGATCGAGAGCGGCAAGGTGCATTGCCGGGGCGAGCGTTGCAAGCCGGGCAAGGAGCCGCGGGTGGGCGACGAATTTGTGCTGCGCACCGGGTTCGATGAGCGCACTGTGGTGGTGAAGGCATTGTCGGTGGTACGGCGTGGGGCACCAGAGGCCCAGGCGTTGTATGAGGAAACCGAACAAAGTGTGCGGCGCCGTGAGCAGGCGGCCGAATTGCGCAAGGCGGGGGCAATGGGCGTGACTACCGATGGGCGGCCGACCAAGAAGCAGCGGCGGCAGATTCACCAGTTGCATGGGAGCTTTGAATAGCCGGGGCCGCTTTGCGGCCCATCGCCGGCAAGCCAGCTCCCACAGAGCCTTGTGGGAGCGGCCTTGCCGGGGCGCCAGACCGGTCGGATGGGCTGCGCAGCAGCCTCAACGGTCTAGCGGAGCACGGCCATCCGCCCGACAAGCGGTAACCTGGCCAGCAGGTTGAACAACGGCGCCGTCCAGCGCATCAAAGCCTCACTGCCCTTGGCCGCCAGCGGCGTGTAGTAGCTCCAGCCCAACGCCAGCACCGCCATCAGCAAGCCGCCAATGTAGTCATCCTGCCCCCAGTGGGCACCCGCCACCAGGCGCGGCAGCATGAACAGCACCGCCAGCCCCCAGATCACCAGGTACTGCACAAGGCGGCGGCTGAACACGCTCATGAACAGCGCCCAGATCAGCAGCACCGAGGCGTGATCCCCCGGGAAACTCTTGCTGGAACGGTCCTTGAGCTCCCAGGCGGCCTCCAGGTTCGGGTAGTAGTCACTCAGGTGCACCACGTCGTCGAACATCATCGACGGGCTCTTGTGCTGCCAGCCGGCTGCATCCACCCACTTGGAAAACAGCGCGCGAATCACCACTAAGAGGAGTAGCGTGACCAGAAAGCCGAAAAACGCCTGACGAACCTGAGCTGCCTTGAACACCCAGTCACCACGGATGAGCACTGCCAGCAGGATCAGGCCGACGACGATGTCGAACGGGCGTAGGCTGCCGACGGTCCAGATGTAGCGCCAGGTGGTGTTTTCGGCTAGCGGCGCATTCAGGCTGTGGAACAGCCACTCGTCGAAAGTCAGGCACAGGATCTGGCCAAATGGCCATAACCAGAAACACAGTAGAGCGACGGGAAGCAGCGTACAGGCTGCCAATGGCCCCCAGGACCACCTTGCTTGGAACAGTGGTCGATTGTCCATAAAATACCTCTATTGCAAACAGGAATCGGAGCGCCTTGTGAGCGCTCTGTCACGGGTTCTCGCAGGTTTTCGACAACCCTTGTAACCATTTTGTCATCATTTTTTAGATAGCCGAAACCTATGAGCGAATTGCCTGATACCGATTTCACCCAACGTTTCATCTTCGACGAGCGCGACGTGCGCGGCGAGTGGGTGTCTCTCGATGACAGCTACGCCGCAGTGTTGGCGCGTCATGAGTACCCTCAGCCGGTCCAGGCGTTGCTCGGCGAGCTGATGGCCGCCACCGCCTTGCTGGTGGGCGCGATGAAGTTCGATGGCTTGCTGATTTTGCAGGCGCGTTCGGCTGGGCCTATTCCGCTGCTGATGGTGGAGTGTTCCGGCGACCGCGAAATCCGCGGCATGGCCCGCTACGAAGCGGACCAGATCCCGGCAGGTGCCACACTTTCGCAGCTGATGCCCGACGGCCATTTGACCCTGACCATCGACCCGGTCAAGGGCCAGCGCTACCAGGGTACCGTCGACCTCGATGGCGCCAACCTGTCGGAATGCTTCACCAACTACTTCATTCAGTCCCAGCAGCTGAACACGCGTTTCTGGCTCAACGCCGAAAACGGCAAGGCCCGTGGCCTGCTGCTGCAGCAGCTGCCGCGTGATCGCCAGCCGGATGATGAAGAGCGTGAGGACAGCTGGCAGCACGTGGTCGCTCTGGCCAAGACCCTCAAGCCGCAAGAGTGGGCTGAAAACAACGAAACGCTACTGCACCGCCTGTATCACGAGGATGCCGTCCGGCTGTTCGACATCCAGCCGTTGCGCTTCAATTGCAGCTGTTCGCGCGAGCGTTCCGGCAATGCACTGGTCAGCCTGGGCGAACACGACGCCAAGGCGTTGGTGGAAGAATGCGGCGGCCAGGTGGAGATCGATTGCCAGTTCTGCAACGAGCGCTATTTCTTCGATGCCAGCGATGTGGCGCAATTGTTTGCAGGTGGCGGTACTGACGTGGCCTCAGAAACTCGCCACTGAAACGTTTAATCACAGGACAATCTCCCGTCGAATTGCGCAAAAGCGCAGTTCTGACAGGAGGGGCCTACTTTTTTTGGGCGTTTCTGGCATAATCCGGCCACTTTTTTCGCTGTAGTAGTTTTTTCAAGACAACTACAAAACGTTTGGAGCACTCGGCCTCGGGCCGGATGGGGTATCTCATGACGCAAGCCAACAACACCGTGTACACCGACCTGAGCGTCGATGAGCTGGTAAAAGAAGCGCTGCAACGCGGTGAAGGCGTACTAGCCGATACTGGCGCACTGGTCGTAGAGACTGGTCACCGTACTGGCCGTTCGCCGGCTGACCGTTTCATCGTCGAAGAACCTTCCACCCAGGACGCCATTTCCTGGGGCCCGATCAACCGCAAGTTCCCGGCCGACAAGTTCGATGCCCTGTGGGACCGCGTCGAGGCGTTCAACAACGCCCAGGATCACTTCGTTTCCTACGTTCACGTAGGTGCGGCCGCCGAACACTACCTGCCGGTGAAGATGACCACCCAGACTGCCTGGCAGAACCTGTTTGGCCGTTGCCTGTTCATCAACCCTGAGCAGTTCAACCCGGCTGGCCGCGATCAGTGGCAGGTGCTCAACGTTGCCAACTTCGTGTGCGAGCCTGAGCGTGACGGCACTAACTCCGACGGTTGCGTGATCATCAACTTCGCCGCCAAGAAAGTGCTGATCGCAGGCATGCGTTACGCCGGCGAAATGAAGAAAGCCATGTTCTCGGTGCAGAACTTCCTGCTGCCGGCTGCCGACGTACTGCCAATGCACTGCGCGGCCAACATCGGTGAAGAAGGCGATGTGACCCTGTTCTTCGGCCTGTCCGGCACCGGCAAGACCACCCTGTCGGCCGACGAAAGCCGTTACCTGATCGGTGACGACGAGCACGGCTGGGGCGAAGGCGTTGTCTTCAACATGGAAGGCGGCTGCTACGCCAAGTGCATCGACCTGTCCGAGAAGAACGAGCCGGTCATCTGGAAAGCCATCAAGCACGGCGCAGTGCTGGAAAACGTCGTTCTCGACGCCAACAAGCACGCCGACTACACCGATGTCAGCCTGACCCAGAACAGCCGTGCTGCCTACCCGCTGGAGCACGTTGCCAAGCGTTCCGAAGCGAACCTGGGCGGCGAGCCTAACGCGGTCATCTTCCTGACCTGCGACCTGACCGGTGTTCTGCCTCCAGTTTCGATCCTGAACAACGAGCAGGCGGCCTACCACTTCCTGTCCGGTTACACCGCGCTGGTTGGTTCTACCGAAATGGGTTCGGGCGGCGGCATCAAGTCGACCTTCTCCACCTGCTTCGGCGCACCGTTCTTCCCGCGCCCGGCTGGCGAGTACGCCGAGCTGCTGATCAAGCGTATCAACGGCTTCAACTCCAAGGTCTACCTGGTCAACACCGGCTGGACCGGCGGTGGCTACGGCGTTGGCAAGCGCTTCAGCATCCCGACCACCCGTGCGGTGATCGCTGCTATCCAGAGCGGCGCGCTGGTCGGTGCCGAAACCGAGCACCTGGACATCATCAACCTGGACGTGCCAAAAGTCGTCCCGGGCGTTGAAACCGAGCTGCTCAACCCGCGCACCAACTGGGCTGACAAAGCTGCCTACGACGAGGCCGCCAAAGGCTTGGCCAAGCTGTTCATCGAAAACTTCAAGAAGTTCGAAGTTTCCGACGCCATCAAGGCCGCTGGCCCGCAGCTGTAAGCTGAGCCAGCCGTAACAAGAAAGCCGCCCTCAGGGGTAATGCCAGTCAGTTAAGCTGACTGGCATTTTTATTTTCGGGTCGGGTATTTTGCTGGTCGCTGTTTCACCACCCGCGGAAACCATCGATCCGGTCGCCGATGCGGTAGAACATACTGCGCCGCCGA